>NZ_JBWKES010000016.1:0-170363 GCF_056435325.1 Streptomyces sp. NPDC043952 | reverse complement strand
CAACACCCGGCAGCAAAGGCGCTATCCGCTCCCACGCCGCATCCGTCAGCTCACCACGACCCACCATAAGATCGATTATCAGACAGGTCCTAGGGCTCGGGGAACGGCCGGCCGGTGACGACGGCGGCGAGCGTCGTGCCGCGCGGGAAGGCGCCCTCCCCGGCGAGGGTGACGAGTCCGTAGAGCAGCTTGGCGACATAGAGGCGTTCCACGGGCAGACCGTGCCGCCGTTCGAAGTCCTCGGCGAAGGCGTCGAGTTCGGGGGTGGTGCGCGCGTATCCGCCGAAGTGGAAGCGCTCGTCCAGGGACCAGTCGCCGGTACGGCCGCCGAAGGCACGTTCCTGCAACGCCTCGGTGTCGGCCGTCAGGAAGCCGCCCCTGAGGACCGGCACGCCGAGCGCCCGCTGCCCCTCCGCCAGCCCGGCCGCGAGCCCCGCGAGCGTCCCGCCGGTGCCGCAGGCGACCGCGACGACATCGGCGTGCCCGCGCAGTTCCGCGCCGAGCGCCGTGCAGCCGCGCACCGCCGCCGCGTTGCTGCCGCCCTCCGGCACGACGTACGCGCCCTCGGCGCCGGCCGCGCGCAGGATCGCCGCCAGCGTCTCCGGCTCGGCCTTGCGCCGGTAGATCGACCGTTCGGCGAAGTGCAGCCGCATCCCGTCGGCCGCGCACCGGGCGAGGGAGGGGTTGAGCGGCCGGCCGGCCAGCTCCTGACCGCGCACCACCCCGGTGGTGGCCACCCCGAGCAGCCGTCCGGCCGCCGCGGTGGCCCGCAGGTGATTGGAGTAGGCCCCGCCGAAGGTGACCAGCGGCCGGCCACCCGCCGCGGCGAGGTTCGGCGCCAGCTTGCGCCACTTGTTGCCGATCAGCTCCGGGTGGATCAGGTCGTCCCGCTTGAGCAGCAGCCGGATCCCGCGCCGCTCGAACCGCTCGTCCCGCAGCTCCTGGAGGGGCGAGGGGAGGCGGGGGACGAGGGGATCGCTGCCGGTCACCGTGCCATTGTCGCCGACGCCGGGCACGCGCGTCCGAGCACGGCCCTTTCCGAAGTCCTCCTTTCTGCCCACTAGTCCGATGATCCATTCCCCCTCTTTCGGGTAATGGCGGGGCGACCGTGCGTGATGGGACGCTCGATGCGAGACCGGCCCGCTGCGGCCGGTGCATTACATGGGAGGGCATTTCCACATGTCGGTAGGCGATGAGGTCCGCACGGATCAGGGCAAGCCGCAGCAGTCCCTCGGGACCGCGGCAGCGCGGAACCTGGCCACCACCACCAAGTCCGTTCCGCAGATGCAGGAGATCAGCTCCCGCTGGCTGCTGCGCACGCTCCCCTGGGTGGACGTCCAGGGCGGCACGTACCGGGTGAACCGCCGGCTGACGTACGCCGTCGGCGACGGCCGCATCACCTTCGTCAAGACCGGCGGCCAGGTCGAGGTCATCCCGGCCGAACTCGGCGAACTCCCGGCCCTGCGGTCGTACGAGGACGAAGAGGTCCTGGCCGAGCTGGCCCGGCGCTGCCGCCAGCGCGACTTCGCCCCCGGCGAGGTGATCGCCGACTTCGGCAACCGCAACGACGGGGTGCATCTGCTCGCCCACGGCCGCGTCGAGAAGATCGGCACCGGTCCCTACGGCGACGACTCGGTGCTCGGCGTCCTCGCCGACGGCTCCTACTTCGGCGACCAGGCGCTGATCGACCCGGACGCCATCTGGGAGTACACGGTCCGCGCGGCCACCGCCAGCACCGTGCTCATCCTCAGCCGCCAGGACTTCGAGCAGATCGCCGAGCGCTCCGAATCCCTGCGCGCGCACCTGGCCCAGCTCCGCTCGATCCCGGAGCAGCGCACCAACAAGTACGGCGAGAAGGCGGTCGACCTGGCGGCCGGCCACTCCGGCGAGCCCGACATCCCGCACACCTTCGTCGACTACGAGCCCCGGCCCCGCGAGTACGAACTGAGCATCGCCCAGACCGTGCTGCGCGTCCACTCCCGCGTGGCCGACCTGTACAACCAGCCGATGAACCAGACCGAGCAGCAGCTGCGGCTCACGGTCGAGGCGCTGAAGGAGCGCCAGGAGCACGAGCTGATCAACAACCCGGAGTTCGGTCTCCTCAGCAACTGCGAGTACGACCAGCGGATCCAGCCGCACGACGGCGTGCCGAGCCCGGACGACATGGACGAGCTGCTCAGCCGCCGCCGCGGGACCAAGCTGTTCCTCGCCCACCCGCGCGCGATCGCCGCGTTCGGCCGCGAGCTGAACAAGCGGGGGCTGGTGCCGGAGACCATCGACATGGGCGGCAACCGCATCCCCACCTGGCGCGGGGTGCCCATCTTCCCCTGCGGCAAGATCCCGATCAGCGAGGCGCGGACCACCTCGATCATCGCGATGCGTACCGGCGAGGAGGAGCAGGGCGTCATCGGCCTGCGGCAGTCCGGCATCCCGGACGAGATCGAACCGAGCCTGTCCGTCCGCTTCATGGGGATCAACGAGCAGGCGATCATCAAGTACCTGGTCACGGCCTACTATTCGGCCGCCGTCCTGGTGCCCGACGCGCTCGGCGTGCTGGAGAACGTCGAAATCGGCCGGTGGAGGTGACGTTTCCGCACGTCGCGGCCGTGTCCCCGGCCGTATGGGCGGGTACACCCTCGGGGTACGCGTCCGGCCGGGCAGGCTCCGCCGGTGCCCGCGGACCTGGCGAGGGGGAGACATGGCCGAGTCCATGACGGAGATCGATGAGCGTTCCTGTGGTGTGCCGTACCCCGGCGCACCACAGGGGCGGCGGGGGACCGGGGACACCGGCCCCGGTCCGCACGACGGGCAGGAGGCGCTGGCGCTGCTGGAGCGGAGCCGGGCACTGGTCGACCCGGCGATGCGCGCCGCCGTCGATTCGCTGCCCGGTTCCATGCGCCGGATCGCGCGCTACCACTTCGGCTGGGAGCACGTGGACGGCAGCCCGGCCGCGGGCCACGCGGGCAAGGCGATCCGCCCGGCCCTGGTGCTCGCCGCCGCCGGCGCGTTCGGCGGCCCGGCGGCCCGCGCGGCCGCCGTACCGGCCGCGGCGGCGGTGGAGCTGGTCCACAACTTCACACTGCTGCACGACGACGTGATGGACCGGGACCCCACCCGCAGGCACCGGCCCACCGCCTGGACCGTGTTCGGGGACGCGGACGCGATCCTCGCCGGGGACGCGCTCCAGGCGCTCGCGCTGCGCCTGCTGGCCGAGGACCCGCACCCGGCCGCCGCTCAGGCCGCCGCCCGGCTCGCGGACTGCGTGCTGGAGCTGTGCGCCGGCCAGCACGCCGACACCGACCTGGAGCACCGCGCCCCGGCCGAGGTCACGCTGGACGAGGTGCTCGCCATGGCCGAGGCGAAGACGGGCGCGCTGCTGGGCTGCGCCTGCGCCCTCGGCGCGCTGTACGCGGGCGTGGGGCCCGAGGAGGTGGCCGCGCTGGACGGCTTCGGGCGGCAGGCGGGGCTCGCCTTCCAGCTGATCGACGACGTCATCGGCATATGGGGTGAGCCGCTGCGCACCGGCAAGCCGGCCGGTGCCGATCTCGCGGCCCGCAAGAAGTCCCTGCCGGTGGTGGCGGCGCTGGTCTCCGGCACCCCGGCGGCGGCCGAACTCGCCGCGCTGTACGCAAAGCCGTACATCACCGGGGACAGCGAGGGCATAGCGCGGACCGCGCTGGCCGTGGAGCGGGCCGGCGGCCGGGACTGGGCGCAGGCGGAGGCGGCCGACCGGATGGCCCGCGCGATGCAGGAGCTGGCCCGCGCGATCCCGGACCCGGAGGCGGCGGGCGGGCTGCTCGCCCTCGCCGAGTTCGTGACCCGGCGCAGCAGCTGAGCGTCGCGGTCCGTGCCGCCGGCCCGTCCGGCGGCCCCGAGGACCCGGAGCCTCCGGGCCCGTGCGGCTCCTGACCCCGCACGGCGCTCCGGGGGCTCCGGTCGTACGACCGCCTGAATCCTCACCGGTTGCCTGGTCCCGGCGTCTACCGTGGGGGCATGCCGAAACCGTCCCGCATCGTCCATCTCACCGAGCGCTCCCTGTGGGAGGCGGCCCGCGAGCGCGGCACCTACGAGGTGTCCACCCGCGGCCGCACTCTCGACGAGGTGGGCTTCATCCACTTCTCCTCGCGCGAGCAACTCCCGCCCGTCGCGGCCTTCTTGTACGGCGATGACGACGGTCCGGACGAGCTGGTGCTTCTGGTGGTGGACCCAGAGCTCCTGGACGCGCCCCTGAGGTACGAGCCGGGGGAGCCGGGCGGTGAGGAATTCCCGCACCTGTACGGCCCGTTGCCGGTGAGCGCTGTGGTGGAGGTGGAGCCCTGGGGGGTGAAGGGACGCCTGCCGTAGGGGCGTTCAGGCGGCCGGGCGCTGGAAGCAGCGCAGCAGATTGCCCGCCGGGTCGCGGAAGGCGCAGTCGCGCACGCCCCACGGCTGGTCGGTCGGTTCCTGGAGCACATCGGCGCCGGACTCGCGCAGCCGCTCCCACAGCGCGTCGCAGTCGTCGGTGGCCAGGATGACCCCGCGCAGCATGCCCTTGGCGAGCAGTTCGGCGAGCGCCTGCCGGTCGGCCGGGGAGGCGTCCGGGTTGGCGCCCGGCGGCTCCAGCACGATCTCCACGTCCGGCTGGTGCGGCGAGCCGACGGTCACCCATCGCATCCCCTCGAAGCCCACGTCGTTGCGGACCTCCAGGCCGAGGACGTCGCGGTAGAAGGCGAGGGCCTTGTCGTGGTCGTCCACGGCGATGAAGCACTGCGCGAGTCGTACGTTCATGCGTTCACGCTAAGCCGGTCGGGACGGCGGCGCGCGCGGCTCGGGGGAACTACCGCGCGAGATCAGTAGGGGCGGCGGGGTGGCCGGGTGAAGGCGCGGGCCACGCAGGAGGGGATCACCGCGGCCGGTTCGTGCGAGGCCGCCCGGTAGGCGCTCGGGGTCTGGCCGACCAGCTCGGTGAAACGGGAACTGAAGGACCCGAGCGACGTACACCCCACGGCCAGGCACACCTCGGTCACGGTGAGGTCGCCCCGGCGCAGCAGCGCCTTGGCCCGCTCGATGCGGCGGGTCATGAGATAGCTGTAGGGCGTCTCCCCGAACGCCTTGCGGAAGCTGCGCTGGAAATGGCCGGGGGACATCAGGGCGCCGCGCGCCAGCTCGCTCATGTCGAGCGGCTCCGCGTACTCCCGGTCCATCCGGTCGCGCACGCGCCGCAACCGCCGCAGATCCTCCAGACTCACGGCCACCAGCTTGGCACAGCCCACCGACACCGGGCCGGGACCGGTCGGCCCCGCCGCACCCACCCCGCACCCACCCCGCCCTCAACCCCGTCCCCACCCCGTCTCCGCCTCGGCATCGGAGGGCATTCGCTCCCAGTTCGCGCGGGATTGGCCGGGTCTTGGTTGGCTGGAGTCATGGACCACTTCACGTTCCTCGTGGCGGTCGTCATCGTGACGGCGCTGGCGTTCGACTTCACGAACGGGTTCCATGACACCGCGAACGCGATGGCCACCTCCATCGCCACGGGCGCGCTCCGGCCCAGAATCGCGGTCCTGATCAGCGGTGTTCTCAATATCGCGGGCGCGTTCCTGTCCACCGAGGTGGCCCGGACGATCTCCGGGGGCATCGTGGACGACGCCCTGGTCACCCCCGCGATGATCTTCGCCGGGCTGGTCGGGGCGATCCTGTGGAATCTGGCGACCTGGCTCGCCGGGCTGCCCTCCAGTTCCTCGCACGCCCTGTTCGGCGGGCTGATCGGCGCGGTCTGGGTCGGCGCGGGGTCCAAGGGCGTGCACTTCGAGCAGGTGCTCGACAAGGTGCTGCTGCCCGCCGTCGTCTCCCCTCTCGTGGCCGGCGCGGCCGCCTGCGCCGCCACCTACCTCGCCTATCTGCTCTCCGCCCGCGCCCGGCAGGAGCAGGTGACCAAGGGCTTCCGGCTCGGCCAGATCGCCTCCGCGTCCCTGGTCTCCCTCGCGCACGGCACCAACGACGCGCAGAAGACCATGGGCGTGATCACGCTGACCCTGATCTCGGCGGGCGCGCTCGGCCATGACGCCGGGCCGCCGGTCTGGGTCATCGGCTCCGCGGGACTCGCGATCGGCCTCGGCACCTATCTGGGCGGCTGGCGGATCATCCGCACCATGGGCAAGGGCCTGACGGACATCCAGTCGCCGCAGGGCTTCGCCGCCGAGACGGCCTCCACCGCGGTGATCCTCACCTCCGCCCACCTCGGCTTCGCCCTGTCCACCACCCAGGTCGCCTCCGGCAGCATCCTCGGCGCGGGACTCGGCCGCCGGCTCGCGGAGGTCCGCTGGGGCGTGGCCGGGCGGATGGCGCTGGCCTGGCTGATCACCCTGCCGTTCGCCGCGCTGGTCGGCGGCCTCGCGGCCAGCGTGGTCAAGCACGGCGGCAACGTCGGCACGGTCGTCGTCGCCCTGGTGGCGCTGGCCCTCGCCGTGGGCGGCATCGCCGTCTCCCGCCGCAACCCGGTGCACGCCGACAACGTCAACGACCACCACGAGGTCACCCTCCGCGCCCAGGCCCCCACCGACATCGGCTCCGCCGTCTGAACTCCGGGAGTCCGCCATGCACATCGACTGGTCCGCCCTCGCCCGCGTCGCCGCGGTCAGCCTCGGCGTCACCGTCACCGTGGTCGTCGTCTTCACCCTCGGCGTGCTGGGCCTGTCCCGCGCCGCCGACCGCCGCGCGGGCGCCGCCACCGCGGCCCGCGCCCAGGCGGGGCTGTGCTTCCTGGCCTGCGCGGTGGTGGTGGGGTACGGGATCCACCTGATCGTGCCGCAGTTCCACTGACCGCGCCGGGCACCCGGCCGCCGGTCCCGCACGCAGGCGAGTTTTACAGATTTCCGCTTGGCTGTTAAATTCGTAGCCATGTCCAAGGTTGCGTCCGCCCAGCTCGTCCTCGAAGGCGCCTACCGCGCCTTCTGCCGTCACGGTTTCCGCCGTACGACGATGTCGGACATCGTCGAGGAGTCACGGCTGTCGCGGCCGACCGTCTACAAGTACGCCGGGACCAAGGACGAGGTGTTCGCCACGCTCGTCCGCACGGGCCTGGAACGGGCCGCCGCGGCGGCCGAGCGGGCGGCGGCGGACGCCGGTACGACCGAGGAGAAGGTGCTCGGCGTGCTCACCGTGAAGCTGGAGGCGGCCATCCGGCTCTGGCAGGACAGCCCCACGCACGCCTACGAGCTGCTGGCCGCGGCCTCCGCGCACACCCCCGAGCCGGTCGGCGCCTACATGGACACCCTGGCGCGGCTGCTCGCCGACGCCCTGGCCGAGGCCGTCCCCGGCACCGCCCGGCAGGCGGCCGACGTGCTGCTCACGTTCACCCGCGGACTGGAGGACGACCTGCGCGATGCCGACACGGCCCGCCGGGACCTCCGTACCGGCGTGCGGATGATCACCCGAGGGGCGCTGAGCCGCCCCCCAGCCCCCGCCTGACCCACCAGCAGGCCCCAGCCGGAAGGCACCCCCTCATGAGCTCCACCACCCCCACCTCCTACCGCGACCAGCGGGCCTGGCGCGACCTCCAGCGCTTCCTGCCGGAGCGGCTGCGCCTGACCGACGAGAGCGCCCCGCGGGAGGAGTTCTGGGACTGGCGCGGACACCGCGTCCACCTCGACCGGTACCCGAACCCCGAGGCCCGCGCCAAGGTCGTCCTGCACCACGGCGTGGGCACCAACGGCCGCCAGATGTCCCTCATCCTGGGCGCCCCGCTCGCCCGGCTCGGCTTCGAGACCGTCGCCCTCGACAACCTCGGCTACGGCCTCACCTGCGTCGCGCCGGGTACGACACCCTCGTACGACGACTGGGTCGATCTGGTCGTGGACTTCCTCGCCCACGAGCGCTCCCGCGACGACCGCCCGATCGTCCTGTACGGGCTCAGCGCGGGCGGCATGCTCACGTACCACGTGGCGGCCAAGGCACCGCGCGGCACCCTGGCCGGCATCGTCGGCATGACCTTCCTCGACCAGCGCCTCCAGCAGGTCCGCGACGAGACCGCGCACGACCGGATCGCCGCCCGCCTCGGCGGCCCCGTGCTGGGGCTGCTGGCCAGGACCCCGGCCGCTGGGCTGAAGTGCCCGATGAGCCTGGCGAGCAAGATGTCGGCGCTCGCCAACGACCCCGGCGCGATGAAGGTGTTCCTCAAGGACCGCACCTCCGCCGCGAACTGGGTGAGCGTCCGCTTCCTGGACCGCTACATGAACTACGCCCCCGCGGTCGAACCCGAGGACTTCGACGCCTGCCCGGTCCTGCTGACCCAGCCCGCCGAGGACCGCTGGACCCCGCACCACCTCAGCGTGCCGGTCCTGTCCCGCATCACCAGGGTGCCGGTCGACACCGTCATGCTCGACAACGCGGGGCACTACCCCCTGGAGGAGCCCGGCCTGCGGCAGATGCAGGACGCCATCGCGGACTTCGTCACGAAGCACACCGCGTGAGCGGCCGCGGCGGACGGCCGCGCGGACCGGGCCCCTGTGCCGGCGCCTGTGATCAGGCGCAACGCGTCAGGCGGAACCCAGCAGTTCGCGCAGCCGCGCGGTGTCGATGACGTGCGCCCGCATCGGGAACACCTTCTCCAGCAGCACCCGGTGGACCTCCGGGTCGCGGTCGGCGACCCCGTCGGACAGCACGATGACGCGGTAGTCGCGGTCGGCGGCGTCGGTCAGCGTGGACAGGACGACCCCGCTGGTGCTGATCCCGGAGAGGATCAGCGTGTCGATGCCGCGCGCGTCCAGCTGCTCGTACAGGTCGGTCGTGGAGGCCGCGCCGATGCGGACCTTGCGCACCACGATGTCGCCGTCCTCGGGCGCGATCCGCTCGTCGACCTGCGTCGCGGGGTCCTCGTGGTGGTTGAGCCGGGCCGCGGCGAGCGGGCCGAAGGGCTTGTTCCGCTCCGGGATCGCGGCCCAGTCCTCCTCGGTGAAGGCGACCCGGACGTAGCCGATGGTGCCGCCGGCGGCGCGGACCTCGGCGATGGCGCCCTTGACCAGCTCGATCAGCGCGTCCGGGTCCGGGGCGTGGGAGAGGATCCCGCCCTGGAGGTCCATCGCCAGCAGGGCGGTGCGCTCGGGGGCGATCGAGGTCAGGGTGGCGGGGGTGGTCATACGGTGGTTCTCCTCGCGGATCTCATGGGGTGTGCGGGTGGATCTCGGCCCCGGCGAGACGCTCCAGCAGCTCGACGGCCTTCTCCAGGTCGTCGAACTCCTCCGGGGGTACGACCTGTGCGATGGCGCGGGCCAGGAAGGAGGCGCGCCCCGCGAGCAGCCGTTCGATCAGTTCGCCGGCCGAGGGGTCGGCGCTGATCAGCTTGCGGCGGCCGTCGAGCGGATCGGGCGCGCCGTGCACCAGTCCGGCGGCCTTCAGCACCGCGAGGCTCTGGGCGATGGCCTGGGGCGTGACGTGCTCCAGCGCGGCGAGCCGCGCCGCCGTCACCGGCCCCTCGCGCACCACCTCGGCCAGGACGGCGAGCTGGGTGGCGGTCAGACCGGTCGCGTGCTGCCCCGACTCCGCGCGCAGCCGCGCCCGCAGGCGCTTCATCGCCTGGTTGAGCCGCTGCGCGGTGTCGGTGGGGGCTGGCGGGAAAGTGGGGGCGGAGCCGGAGGTCACACCCTCACCGTAGAATTCATCAAGCAACTTTGCCAAGTTGCTTGATGAATTCTTGGACTGGTCCTTGTCGGACCGTCTCCCCGGTCACCAGGCGACGGGCAGCTCGTACGCCCCGTAGACGGCCATGTCCTCCCGGAACGGGATCTGTGTCAGCGGCTTCTCCAGGCGCAGGCGCGGGAACCGGCGCAGCAGCGCGGGGTAGGCGACCTGGAGTTCCATCCGGGCGAGGTTCTGGCCGAGGCACTGGTGCGGGCCCGTGCCGAAGGCGATGTGCCGGCGGGCGGCCCGGTCGATGTCCAGCCGGTCGGGGTCCTCGAAGACCTCGGGGTCGCGGTTGGCGAGATCGGTGGCGAAGACGACGCCCTCGCCCGCGCGGATCACCTGGCCGCCGACCTCCACGTCCGCGACCGCGACCCGGCGCCGCCCCAGGTGCACGATGGTCAGGTACCGCAGCAGCTCCTCGACGGCGTTCACCACCCGGCCCGGCTCCCCGTCCCGCACGGCCGCGAGCTGCTCGGGGTGCTGAAGCAGCGCGCAGACGCCGAGCGCGATCATGTTGGCCGTCGTCTCGTGCCCGGCCACCAGCAGCAGCCGGGCCTGCTTGGCGCACTCGTCGCGGGTGCTGATGCCGGTGCGCAGGTACTCGACGGCCATGCGGCTGAGCAGGTCGTCGCCGGGGTCCTTCTCCTTGGCCACCACCAGGTCGCCGAGGTAGTCCACCAGTTCCCGGGAGGCGGCGAGCGCGGCCTCGGGGGTGGAGCGGGTGTCGATCATCACCGCGCTGACCCGCTGGAAGAAGGCGTGGTCGGCGTAGGGGACACCGAGCAGTTCGCAGATCACCAGCGACGGCAGCGGCAGCGCGAACGCCCGCACCAGGTCGGCCGGGGGCCCGGACCGCTCCATCGCGTCCAGCAGTTCGGTGACGATCGCCTCGACGCGGGGCCGCAGCGCGTTGATCCGCTTGACGGTGAAGTCCGCGGTGAAACGCCGCCGTTGCTCGTTGTGCTCCGGCTCGTCCATGGAGATGAATGTGCGGTTGTGGGCGCGGGTGGCCTCGCTTCCGGCGCTCACGCTCGGGAAGTCGGGCAGCCGGTTGTCCGCGCTGATCCGCTCGTCGCGCAGCAGGGCGACCTGGTCGGCGTGCCGGGTCACCAGCCAGGCGGTCTTGCCGTTCCACAGGGAGATGCGGGCCAGCGGGCCCTCGGCGAGCAGCCGGTGGCGCTCGGGCGGGGGGTCGAAGGGGCAGCCGGGGGCGCGGTGGGTGGCGTAGGCGGGGGGTGGGGCCGGGGCTGGAGCCGGAGCCGGCGGGACGGGGGTCTCGGGCATCGTCGTGGACCTCCTCGGTTACTTAACAAAAGTAAGTAAGTTACTTTCATGTTACTCCGGCGGGCGGGGAGGCGGAATAGATGTAGGGGGCAAGTTTCGGACAGAGGCGAGCAGAGGCGACGGGGGCGGGAGTCGTACGACATGATCGGTGGATGGACCGACGGGTGGACCCCCAGGAGCCCGAGGGCCGGGCGGCCCTGGACGGCCTGTACACCGCGCTCTCGGCGCTCGCGTACACCATGACCGGCAACCGCGCGCACAGCAGGCTGCGCCGGGAGGCCGGGGTCTCGGTGGACCGGGCCTCCCTCGCGGTGCTGCGGGTGCTGGCGGCGTCGCCGGAACCCCTGCGCATGGGCGAGCTGGCCGAGGCCCTGATGGTGAACGCCCCGCACGTCACCCGCGAGGTGCGCCGCCTGGAGGAGGGCGGCCTGGTCGCCATCACGCGGGAACCGGGAGACCAGCGGGCGCGCCGGGCGCGGGCCACCGAGGAGGGCCGGGCGGCGGTCGCCCGCGCCGAGGCCACGGGGAAGCGGTGGCTCGGCGAGGCGCTGGGGGAGTTCTCGCCGCTGGAGCTGGAGACGGCGGCGGCGGTGATCAACCGGATCGTGCAGGCGTTCCGCCCGTGAGACGGGGCCGGGCGCGGTATGGCGACGGGCGCGGCTGAACTGGCCGGCGGGCGCTGCGAGGAGGCCTTGCGGACACTTTTGCGTGCGCGGGTGCTCTACGGCGGTCTCGGGTCGGCCGGGGGAGAGACGGTGACCGGAGCCGCTGCGGGAGGGGCCGGGTCCGTGGGGGCGCCGGGTTTGTGGGAGGGCCGGGTCCTGGGGCGCCGGGCTTGTGGAAGAGGTCGGGTCCGTGGGAGGGGCCGGGTCCGTGGGGCGGCGTCGTGTCTGTGGGCGGCGCCGGGCTCGTGGGCGCCGGAGTCGGCGTGGCCGCGGGAGGGGCCGTGCCCGCGGGCGCCGGAGCCGGCGTGGCCGCAGGAGGCAGACAGCGCGCGGCCACCGGCTCTACGGCGTTCCGCACGACTGCCCGACCGCGTCCCGCACGACTGCCCGACCCACCGCCCCACTACCTGGGAACGCCGCTCCCCCCGTCCCCCAACCCCTGGCCCCTCCAAGCAAGTTGCCGACGGAATGGGCCATGCTCCCGGCCACCCCGAGCCGCCGCCCCTCTCACGACCAGGCGGCGCGGGAAGGGGCTACTGCTTCTCCCACTGCTCCTTGGTGATCTCGTACCGCACGCCTCCCAACTCGGCGCCCTCGACCTTCGCCATGTCAGGAGGAGTCGGGATGCTCTCCGCGAGCGTCATCCCGACCTTCTCCATGACATTGCGCGAACCCCGGTTCAGGGACATCGTGTCGGCCCAGACCATGCGCACCCCGAGCTCCGTGAACGCCTTGCGCAGCAGGGCCCGTGAGCCTTCGGTGGCGTACCCCTTGCCCCAGGCCGCCTGCCGCAGCCGGTAGCCGAGTTCGACCTCGTCCAGGGGGCCCTCCGCCTCGGGACGCAGGATGAACCAGCCGATGAACGCGCCGCCGTCCTTCTCATGCGCGGCGAACAGCCCCAAGTCGCCGCCCCACTTGTCGTAGCCGGCGAGGATGTTCGGCAGATGACGCTCCCGGACGACCTCCGGCGCGGTCGGCTCACCACCGCTCAGGTACCGCATCACCGCCGGGTCACTGTCCAGCTCTATCAGCAGATCGGCGTCCCCGTCGGTGAATCGGCGCAGCGCCAGGCGCTCGGTGTCCAGGTAGGTGCCCATGAGCCGATCATGCCGGAAGCCACTCGCACGACCTACCGGTTTTCGCGAACAGACGGACCGCGCGCACGCCGTTCCGCTCGGCCGGGCAAGCTGTCACTGTTTGCCAAGGAGCCACCCTATGAGTGACGGTAAGTCAATCGCTGGCCTCATAGCGAGGTGGCTCTGAGGTGTCCAAGACGGCGCATGGCCCGTTATCGCCAGCCGTCGAGGGAGACTTCTGGACCACCCATGAGGTATCGGGAGAGAGCACTCGCGGTTGTGTTCACGAACTCCGTAGGGATGGCGTCGGCATGGACCCAGCAAACCTGGGCGTGCTTGCGTGGCTCGCGGTTTTCTGGCTCGCCCGTCCACTCGTGGGCGGCGAAGACGACGGTGAGAAAGCCGTTGGGGGCCTCGACTCCCTTGGCGCCGTGGATGATGTGGGCGACCTTGAGGGATTCGGGCTTCACCGTGAGACCGGTCTCCTCGTAGAGCTCGCGGACCGCGGTCTCCGTGATGGGTTCGCCCGGCTCGCTTTTGCCGACGGGGAGGTCCCACATTCCCTGGGCGAACTTGGCGTTCTCGCTGCGCTGGAGGAGGACCACGCGGTTGGTGGCCTTGTCGTGGACGATGACGGCGGCGACCAGCAGGGTCATGGATTCCAGGGCAGGCTTGAGCGTCTTGGGCCGGTCATCGGTTGGCGGCTGAGCCACGGTGATCCCTTCGCCGGCCGGGTTGATGGCAGCCGCCTACTCGTAGGCCCAGGCCCGGCCCGTCTGCCGGTACTCCTCTACGGGGATGGGCTCGACGCCGGTCCTCATGCGGGCGGTGTACAGCAGGCCGTCGAGGTGGTCGATCTCGTGGTGGATGAGGCGCGCGAGTCCGCGTTCGTACACGGTGGTGACGGTCTCGCCGGTCAGGGTCGTGGTCTCGGCGGTGATCTTCAGGGGGCGGGGCACGAGGCCGCGGACGTCGAAGAAGCTGAGGCAGCCCTCGTACTGCTCGTCCACCTCCTCGGAGTGGTCGGTGATCTTCGGGTTGAGCAGGACGATGGCGGGCGCGGCGCCGGGCGGCTGGACGACGGCGGCGGCCCGGCCGATGCCGATCTGCGGGGCGGCGATGCCCATGCCCTTGGCGAAGGGGTGGACCTGACCGATCCGCTCCATGGCGGCGAACAGCTCGTCGGTGATGCGCTCGGCTTCATCGCGTTCGGCGGGCAGGTCGAATGCGCGGGCCGGTTCGGCGAGGATGCCGGCGCCGTGCTGGACGACTCCGAGGTCTCGCATCTGCTGGCTGGGCCGCACGTCAATCACCTGAACTCCCCTTGACTGGTCTCATGTTCGGGCCGTGCCCGGAACCGCCACTCAAGACGGTACCGAGCGTGCAGAGCGGGCGTGGCCGTGATCCACGTGAATTGCCGTAGGCCACCGTGGTCGCTGCGGACGGGCGGGGTCCGCAGCGGGGAGGCTTCGGCGGTCATCGAGGTCTCGGTGCCCCAGACCACCGGGTCGAGGTGGGCGGGGAAGGCGAGCTGGACTTCGAGTTGTTCAGTGGGCAGGCGGACGGCGCGCTGGAACCAGTTGCCCCACTTGTCGTCGCCGACGGTGTAGGCGTACTCGATCCACACGGACTCGCCGGGGTAGAGCGGGAAGCGGCCGTGTTCGTTGTCGAACAGCAGCCAGACTTCCTTGAAGGCGTCTCGGTCGTGTTTGGCCTGCCAGCGCATGGCCTCGGCCCGGCAGGTGGCCGTGAGGTCGAGTTCATCCCAGGTCAGCGGGTGCGCCCGGTAGTGCACGTTCGACCGCTCCGGGTCGCCGGGGTAGCGGTCGACGCTGATGCGGATCAGATAGCGAGTCACCGGTTCGGCGCCGGTGTTCCGCAACCGTCGGCGCATGGTGAGCCGGTACGAACGGCCGTCGTACTGGAGCCGGGCGGCGTCGTGCTCGACCATGAGGGCGGAGCCGGTGGCGTACGGCTGCTCGTGCCTGCGCGGGGCTGGCGGGGGTGCGGGCGGGCGCCTGCTACGGGTGCGGGCCTGCTCGTAGTCGCACCAGCGCCGCCAGATCGCCTTCCCGGCGTTCAGGGCCTCGTCCGCGAGCCGGGCGAACTCCTCGCTGGGCTTGGTGCGACCGGACTCCATATGGCTGACGTAGGACGGGTCGAAGCCCATGGCCTGGGCTAACGCCCGCTTGGACGTGCCGCGTACCTCCCGCCACCTGGCCACCTCGGCCGCGAAGTCCTCTGCCGCCTGCTCGACGGTGATCTCCTCGCTGTGCGCGTCCATCGAAGCCCCGCCCCGCGTCACTTGTTGGTGAGCATGAATGAACCGTGAGTGATCCAAGTTCATCATCCCGTCACGGCTCACGTCACCGGTTTCCTTCCCTCACCGACCCGGATCGACCCGTCCGGGCAGACGAGGGAGGCGACGCCCCATGCGCGTGCTGTACCTGCTGAATATCTCCAACCCCGACCGCCTGTCGGCGGATTCGGGCTGGATCTTCGCGGACCTGCTGGCCCCGGCCCTGGTGGACGCTGGCGCCGAGGTGACCGTTGCGGCCCCGGCTGCGGCTGGGGACGCCCGCTGCGGCTTCCACCGGACGAAGGTGCCGGGGACGAAGTACCGGGCCCGGTTCTCGGCGGACATCGACGAGCTGGTGGCGCTGATCCGGGCCGAGCGGCCGGATGTGGTGGTGGCCAACCAGGTCGAGGAGGCCCCGGCGATCCGCACGGCTCTGCTGGAGGCCGGATCGGACGCCCTGCTTGCCGGATACTGCCACTACCTGCCTTTCTCCTTCACGGACGGCGGGCAGCTCCTGCTGGACCCGTCCCTGAACGACGCGGGGCTGGGTAGGCCGGTGTTGCTGGCGTTCGCCGCCGGTCTGGCCGCCTGCGACCGGGTGATGGTCCACTCCTCCACGGCCGCATCCTGGGTGTCGGCCGCCGCCGCCCGGATGACCGTGGGCCTGGGCGACCGGTTGCGGATCGTGCCCGCGCCGCGCGATGAGCGCCTGGTCCGCGACCCCGCCGCCCGGCCTGCGGCCGGCGGTGCGGTGGGCGTCTACAACCACCGGCTGTACGCCCACTACGGCACCGAGCAGTTCGTGGACCTGGCCCGCGACCTGGTCGCCTCCGGCACCGTGAGGCTGTGGGTGATGGACCTGTTCGGCCGGCGCCGAGCCGAGCGTAAGGGCCTGGACGACAGCCCGGAGAAGATGCGTGACCAGCTCGCCGCCCTGCCGCACGTCCAGGTCGTCTCCGACCGGGGCGACCGCGTCCGCTACAAGAACCTGCTGGCCGGCGCCCGCTTCGGCGTCGCCCCCTTCCGGCCCGGCTGCCCCTGGTCGATGAGCGTGATCGACTGCCAGGGCATGGGGCTGCCGGTCATCTCACCGAAGTTGGGCTGGCTCACCGAGCACATCGACCCGGAGCTGTGCTTCACCACCCCGGCTGAGGCCGTCGCCCTGGCCGAACGCCTCGCCGCCGACGACGAGTTCCACGCCGTGCACGCCAAGCGGGCCCACGCCTCCACCGCCGACTTCGCCCCCGCCCTGGTCGCCACTCGCTACCTGGAGGCCATCTCGTGACCGGCTTCGACGCGGTGCTCCTGTCGTACGACGAGCCGATGGCCAACTCCCTGCACTCCCGGCTCCAGCGGACGCTCGGCGGCACGGTCAAGCGCCTGCACGGCGTGCACGGGATGCGGAGGGCCTACCGGCTGTGCGCCGAGGTCGTCGACCGCGAGCAGTTCTTCCTCGCCGACGGCGACTTCGCCATCGACCCCGACTTCGATGTGGCCGCCGTCGAGCCGCTGGACGAGGGGGTGTCCATGCGCGTGTGGCGGGCGGTCAACCCGGTCAACGGCCTGACCTACGGCTACGGTGGGCTGAAACTGATCCGCCGCAATGCCCTGCGGGAGATGGGCGAGGCCGTCGACGTGCTCGCCGCTCTGCCCGGCCGGATCGAGTTCGCCCAGCGCACCGCCGGGATCACTCGGTTCAACCAAAGCCCGTTCCACGCTTGGAAGGCGGGCTTCCGTGAGTGCGCGATGCTGGCCCGCGGCAGCGAGTACGGGATGGCCGACGGCGACGCCCACCAGCGGATTCAGGCGTGGACTGCGAGCCATAGCGGTGAGTTCGCATCCTTCGCCGCCTCAGGGGCCCGGGAAGGCGTCGCTTTCGCAGGCGAAGCCGCCCGGGAGTCGCAGCGGTTCGACCACCTCAACGAGCCCGCCTGGCTGCGGGAGAGGTTCACCTTCGCCCATGGCGACCAGGCGGTGTCCGGATGACCGGTCCGCTCGTGCTCATCGAGCCGTACGCGAACCGCCTGGGCGGGCACCACCAGCGCACGCTGGTGGCCCTCGCCCAGGCCCGGCCAGGCAGCCTGGTCATCGCCCCACACGGGATCGCCACCGAGGCGGCCCGCGCCCTGCGCGAAGCGGGCGCGCAGCTGGTCACCGGCCCGTCCGGGTGGACTGCGGGCGTCCTGCTGGCCGCAGCCCGGCTGACTGCCGGGCTCTCCGCGGCCGGGCAGTGTCTTTTGCGGTCGCGCCGCTGGTCCCGTCGCATGCGGCGGCTATCGCACCAAGTTACGCTCCTCGCCCGCTGCTTCACCGAGGGGGCTGCGCTGCGGTCCGCCCGCCGGTTGGAGCCTGACGCCGACGCGGTGGTGATTCTGACCGCGAGCGAGGCTCTGCACGGCGCCGCCGCACTCCTGGGCGGCCAGCTGCACCTGCGGTTCGTCCACGAGGCGGTCACCACAGAGGACGCCGCCGTACGGCTGCTCGGCCAGCTTGCCCGCGGAGGCGAGGAGCGGGTGGTCGCGGTGTATCCGACGCGCGCCGTCGCCGACCAGTTCGCCGCGGCCTTCCCCGATCTGCCGGCGGTTGTCGGCTGCTTCGCGGTCGATGACGGCCGCCGTCTGTCCGCTGCTGAACGCGAGGGCGGCCGGGCCGCATTCGACATCCCGGCCGCCGAGGCCGTGGTCTGCCTGGTGGGCGGCTGGTGGCCCTACGAGGACATCGCCGTCATCGATGCCGCCCTGGCCCGGCTGAAGGAGCCCCTGCACCTCGTGGTCACCGGCTCCCCGCTCGACGAAGCCGTCCTGCAGCGGTGGCGGGACCTGCCCAGCCTGCGTGTGCACACCGTGCCAGGCCCGGTCAGCGAAGCCGTGCTCCGGCTGGTGTACGCCGCCGCAGACGCCGCCCTGGTCACCCGCCACGCCGGGACCGGCAAGGAATCCGGGCTCGTCATGGACACTGCCCGCCTCGGCGTCCCTCTGATCGTCTCCGACCACGATGGTGCCCTCACCGCTCGCCTGCGCGGCCAACCCTGGGCCCTGGCGTTCCCCGTGAGCGACCCGGCCGCCCTCGCCGAAGCCCTGCACACCGTCATCCGCCAGCCGCTCCCGCTGCCTGGCCCCGACGCCCCGGGGCTGCTGGGCATGCGGTCGGCCGCCGGGCAGGCCGACTTCCTCACCCACACCTTCGCCCCCTTGCGATCGAAGGAGTCCTGAATGCTGAGCACGCCTCCCGCGCTGATCGCTGTGGTCGGCCCCGTCGAGCCGCCCCTGCTGGCCGCCTGGGTCCGCCACTACCGGTGGCTGGGCGTCGAGCGGTTCCTGATCGCCTTCCACTTTCCCGACCACGTCCCCGACATCCGACGGCACGAGCTCCAGGCTGCCGTCCGCGAGCTGGGCATCATCCCCACCGGCACCAGCACCGGCCCGTGGCACGAGCACACCAACACCCAGCTCAGAGACGCCCTGCGGCATCGGGCCGGGCCCGGCTGGCACCTGCTCGCCGACGCTGATGAGTTGCAGCAGTACCCAGCCCCGCTCGCCGAAGTGATCACCCAGGCCGAGAAGTCTGGGCACCGTGTGGTGGGCGGGCTGATGCTCGACCGGGTCGCCGCCAGCGGACGCCTGACCGGCTGGCGGCCCGAAGGCGGGCTCGACCTCGCCTATCCTTTGGGCGGCCACCTCACCCACCGGCTTCTGCACGGCGACCCCCGAAAGATCGTCCTCGCCCGCCACGACGTGGCCGTGGCTTCCGGCAACCACCGGGCTTCCGGCCACAGGCCCGATGCGGATCGCATCTGCGCGGTCCACCACTTCAAGTGGCGCGTCGGCGTTCTGGACGATCTCCGCCGCCGGGTCCAGCACTTCTCTTCCGGCACCTGGGAGGAACGAACCCCGGCCGTCCGTGACGAGGCCGGCCGCCTGCTGGCCCACGTCGGCCAGCATGGCGGCGTGCTCAACATCAGTGAACCCCGATTCGCCTTCCGCCGCGTGAGCATGGACCGCTTGCCCTTCGGCTGGCTCGCGGAGGCCCGCGGCATCTTCACCAGCTGGCGGCCCTACGCGCACACGAGTCAGGACTGAGACAATGCCCGATGCTCGCGCGCTCTCGTCGCGGAAGGGATGACCACGTGCCCCTCGCCATTCTCTTGGCCGGCCTGACCGGCTCGGGGAAGACCACCGTCGCACAAGCCCTGGCCGGCCATGGCTTCACCCGGCTCTCCGTCGATGAGGAAGTCCACCGCCTCCACGGCCGGTACGGCGTGGACTACCCCGAGCACACCTACTTCGAGCGCGAGCGGCCCGTCGTCGAAGCGATCCGCACGCGGTTCATCAAGGAGATCGAGGCCGGGAACGACGTCGTCCTGGACCACGGGCTGTGGCTCCGCACCGAGCGTGACGCCTGGCGGCAGGACGCCCGTGAAGCGGGCGGCCACCCCCTGGTCGTCTACCTCCCCGCCGACCGCGCCGAGTTGCTGCGGCGCCTCGCGGAACGCAACCAGCGCGAGGACGCCAACGCGCTGACGGTCACCCCTGAAGCCCTCGACGACTTCTTCGCCCGCTTCGACGTCCCTGCCGAGGACGAGGAGTTGATCGTCTACAACGGAGACCTCGACGCACTTCTTGCAGCGATCAGTGCGGTCGGAGACAGGAACTGAGTACGTTCACGAGGTGGGAAGCGATCAGCGTCAATACGCTCCGGCTTCATCTCGTACCGGCGCTGGGTGCCTGCGCCATGGCGGCGATACGACGCAACGACATCAGGCGCTCTTCATCGCCTCCAGCCCGTGCCGCCTGATCACCCTCCCCGCCATGCCGGGCGAGGAGGTCACCCCGCCCACGGTCGAGCAGGTCGAGACGATGGCACGGGTGGTGCCGCCGTACATCCGCGCGGCCGTCGTCACCCTCGCCGGGGCAGGGCTTTGCATAGGCGGGTTGCTCGGCCCGAAGGTGTCCGACGCCGACTTCAAGGTCGGCATCATCCGGGTCGACGGCAGCGGCTTCCGTCGGTGCTCGCGCACCTTGCCGCACGCCCCTCCAAGGAGCGGCTGTTCACCGTGGCGGAGAGGGAGCCCCTCAATTACCGCCGTTGGAAGACGGAGTGGAACTGCGCCCGTAGGACGCTCCAGGCGGAGGAGAACGAGGCAGCCGGGCGCGAGGGCCGCAAGCCCGTCGTAATGCCGCACATGACCTCGCCCGTCCTGTTGCACTTCTACGCCTCCGCGCTCATCGCCGGCGGCGCGAGCGTCAAGCTGGTGCAACTCGTCCTCGGGCACGCTTCGCCAGCATCACGCTGCGAATCTACGCGCACCTGTGGCGGGACGAAGAAGACCGCACCCGGTCCGTCATGGACGCCGTGCTCGGCGGCCTGCGGACCGGGTGCGGACAGGTAAACGGCACGACCCGCGAAACCGCGGGTCAGGCCGCCTAGCCAGAGATCAGGCCTTCTTCGTCTCCCAGAAGATCTTGTCGATCTGGGCGATGTAGTCGAGCGCCTTCTGGCCCGTCGCCGGGTCGGTGGAGCCCTTGGCGGCCGAGAGGGCCTTCAGGGTGTCGTTGACCAGCTGGTGCAGCTCGGGGTACTTCTCGAAGTGCGGGGCCTTGAAGTAGTCGCTCCAGAGGACGGAGACGTGGTGCTTCGCGAGCTCCGCGCGCTGTTCCTTGATGACGGTGGCGCGGGCCTGGAAGTGGGGGTCGTCGTTGCCGGCCATCTTCTCCTGGACGGCCTTGACCGACTCCGCCTCGATGCGGGCCTGGGCCGGGTCGTACACGCCGCAGGGCAGGTCGCAGTGGGCGCTGACCTTGACCTTGGGGGCAAACAGGCGGGAAAGCATGGAGCATTCCTTCCTCGTGATCGTCTTCTCAGGTGCGACATTACTCCCTGAGCGACCTGTTTTCCTGAGTGCCCCCTAGGGCTTAGGACAAAAGTCCAGGGTCAGACTGAGACTGGTGGAGGAACGGACCGGGGAGGTGCCGGGAATGCCGGAGCTGTCGCAGGAGAGCGAGCGGGGGAGGTCGCCCGCGCCGTTCGGGCTGGCCGAGGTGACGGGGCCGTCCATGGTGCCCACGCTCCAGCACGGCGATCAGCTGCTGGTGCGCTACGGGGGCACGGTCAGGCCCGGTGACATCGTCGTACTGCGGCATCCGTTCCAGCAGGACCTGCTGGTGGTCAAGCGGGCCGTGGAGCGGCGCGAGGGCGGCTGGTGGGTGCTCGGGGACAACCCGTACGCGGGCGGGGACAGCACCGACTACGGGGTCGTGCCGGAGGAGCTGGTGCTGGGGCGGGCCTGGGTGCGGCTGCGGCCGTTCCGGGGCGGTCAGCGTTCGCCGCTGGCCGTGCTGGGCTGGGCCGTCTCGGCCGTACGGCCGCTGCTGGGCGACCGGTCGGCCTCCAGGCGCTTGCGGGCGCGATAGGCGGCCACGTTGGCGCGGGTGGCGCAGCGGTCGGAGCAGTAGCGGCGGGACCGGTTGGTCGAGGTGTCCAGGTAGGCGTTGCGGCAGGGCGCCGCCTGGCACAGGCCGAGCCGGTCCACGCCGTACTCGGTGAGGTGGAAGGCCAGGCCCATCGCCGCGATCGCCGCGTAGCCCGCGGTGGCGTTGGAGGGGTGGTCGGCCAGGTGCATGTGCCACAGCGGGCGGTCGTCCTCGTCCCGGTGGTCGTGGCCGGAGATCTGGGGGCTGACCGGGAACTCCAGCAGCAGCGAGTTCAGCAGGTCCACGGCCAGCGTCTCGTCGCCGCCGTCGGCCGCCTCGAAGACCGAGCGCAGCCGGGCCCGGACCGAGCGGAAGCGGGTGACGTCGGCGTCGGTGGCGCGGCGGGCCGCGGACGCGTTGACGCCGAAGAGGTCACGGATGGCCTCGACCGAGGTCAGGCAGTCCTTGCCCCGGCTCGGTTCCTCGGTGTTGACGAGTCGTACGGCGTAATCCGAGTAATAGGCCAGTTCCACTTGTAGTCCTTACGGGGGCGCTCTATCGTCGTACCAGCGGTCGGGTAACAGTCGATCGTGCATCCAGGGTATTACGCATCCGAGGGGAAAGGCGGGTTCCATGTCCACGAGTACCGGAACCGACTGGGCGGCCTGGCAGAGCAGCTGGGACCGGCAGCAGGAGTGGTACATGCCGGACCGCGAGGACCGCTTCCGGATCATGCTCGACATGGTCGAGGCCCTCGTCGGAACGGCACCGCGCGTGCTCGACCTCGCCTGCGGCACCGGCAGCATCACCGCCCGGCTGCTGGCCCGGTTCCCCGAGGCCACCAGCACCGGCGTCGACCTCGACCCGGCCCTGCTCGCCATCGCGCGCGGCACCTTCGAGGGCGACGACCGGGTCTCCTTCGTGACCGCCGACCTCAAGGACCCCGACTGGACGACGCGGCTGCCGTACGAGTCGTACGACGCCGTACTGACCGCGACGGCCCTGCACTGGCTGCACAGCGAACCCCTCGCGGACCTCTATGGCCGGATCGCGGAACTCGTCCGCGCCGGCGGTGTGTTCATGAACGCGGACCACATGATCGACGACAGCACGCCCCGGATCAACGCGGCCGAGCGCGCCCAGCGGCACGCCCGTATGGAACAGGCCAAGCGGGACGGCGCCCTCGACTGGGCCGAGTGGTGGCAGCTCGCGGCGAAGGACCCGGTGCTCGCCGAGCCGACCGCCCGCCGCTTCGAGATCTACGGCGAGCACGCCGACGGCGACACGCCCTCCGCCGCCTGGCACGCGCGCACCCTGCGGGAGAAGGGCTTCGCAGAGGCCCGGCCGGTGTGGTGCTCGCCGTCGGACAGCCTGGTTCTCGCCCTCAAGTAGGCGTCGAACGGCGGGCGGACGGGCGGACGGACGAGGGAGGGGCGGTGCGTGCACCGCTCCTCCCTCGTCCGTTCGGTCCGTGGACCGGCCCTTCCGCCGGTCCGCGCACCGCCCCTACCGCTCCGTTCGCGCCGCGGCCGTTCGCGCCCCGGCCGGTTACAGCACCTTCGACAGGAACGACTGCGTCCGCTCGTGCCGCGGATTCGTCAGCACGTCCCGCGGATGGCCGGATTCGACCACGACACCGCCGTCCATGAACACCAGGCTGTCGCCGACCTCGCGGGCGAAACCCATCTCATGGGTGACGACGACCATCGTCATGCCGGACTCGGCGAGGTCGCGCATGACGTCCAGGACGTCGCCGACCAGCTCCGGGTCCAGGGCCGAGGTCGGCTCGTCGAACAGCATCAGCTTGGGGTCCATCGCCAGCGCCCGCGCGATCGCCACCCGCTGCTGCTGGCCGCCGGAGAGCTGCGAGGGGTAGTTGCCCGCCTTGTCGGCCAGGCCCACCCGCTCCAGGAGCCCCGCGGCACGCTCCCGCGCCTCGCCCTTGGCCACGCCCTTGACCTGGACCGGCGCCTCCATGACGTTCTCCAGCGCCGTCATGTGCGGGAACAGGTTGAAGCGCTGGAAGACCATGCCGATGTCCCGGCGCTTCCTGGCGACTTCGCTGTCCTTCAGCTCGTACAGCTTGCCGCCCTTCTGGCGGTAGCCGACCAGCTCGCCGTCGACGTACAGCCGCCCGGCGTTGATCTTCTCCAGGTGGTTGATGCACCGCAGGAAGGTGGACTTGCCCGAGCCGGAGGGGCCGATGAGGCAGAACACCTCGCCGGGGCGCACCTCCAGGTCGATGCCCTTGAGCACCTCCACATGCCCGAACGACTTGTGGACGCCCTCCGCCCTGACCATCGCGGTGGGGCTCTGCCGCTCGCTCGGCCGGTCGTCGCTCATGCCATGACCTTCCTGCTGGAGAAGGTCGTCAGATGCGCCCTGACCTTCTGCCACGGGGTGGGCGGGAGGCTGCGGCTGGAGCCGCGGGCGTAGTACCGCTCAAGGTAGTACTGGCCCACGCTGAGCACCGAGGTCATGATCAGGTACCAGGCCGCGGCCAGGAAGTACATCTCCACCGGGGCGCCGGAGTTCTGGCCGATGTCCTGGGCGTAGCGGAACAGCTCGGGGTACTGGACGGCCGCCACCAGCGAGGTCGTCTTCAGCATGTTGATGACCTCGTTGCCGGTCGGCGGCACGATCACCCGCATCGCCTGCGGGATGACCACCCGGCGCAGGGTCTTGCCGTGGCTCATGCCCAGCGCCTGGGCCGCCTCGGTCTGGCCCTCGTCCACCGCGAGCAGGCCCGCCCGGCAGATCTCGGCCATGTACGCCGCCTCGTTCAGGCCCAGGCCGAGCAGCGCCGTCAGCAGCGGCGTCATGAAGTTCGACCAGTAGTCCTTGTAGAGCGGCATCAGGTCGATGTACTCGAAGACCAGGCCCAGGTTGAACCACAGGAACAGCTGGACCAGGACCGGGGTGCCGCGGAAGAACCAGATGTAGAACCACGCGATGGACGAGGTCACCGGGTTCTTCGAGAGCCGCATGACGGCCAGGACGATGCCGCCGACGATGCCGATCAGCATCGACAGGACCGTCAGCAGGAGCGTCTTGCCGACACCGGTCATGATCCGGTGGTCGAAGAAGTACTCCGGCACCGCATGCCAGTTGATCTTGCCCTGGCTGAAGGCGTGGACGATCGCGACGAGGATCGCGATGGCGACGACGGCGGACACATAGCGTCCGTAGTGCCGCACCGGGATGGCTCTGATGGCTTCCGGGCCGGCCGGGGGAGTGCCCTGCTCCCCGGCCGCCTTCTCTATGTCAGTCACGGATGTGCTGCCTCTCGGTGGCCGCTGGATGCGCCGCGGGTCACTTGCCGCCGTTGATCACGGATTCCTTGACGGCGCCGTCCTGGGCGCCCCACTTCTCGAGGATCTTCCGGTACTCGCCGTTCTTGATGATCGCGTCCATCGCGGCCTTGAGCGCGTCCCGCAGCTGGGTGGCCTCCTTGGAGACGGCGATGCCGTACGGCGCCGCCGAGACCTGGTCGCCGACGAGCTGGAAGTCCTTGCCGCCGCCCGAGGTCTTCACCGCGTACGCCGCCACCGGGAAGTCGGAGGAGGCCGCGTCCACGCCGCCCGAGCGCAGCCGGGTCTGGGACTGCTGGTCGTCGTCGAAGGGCTCGATGGAGAGTTTCTTGCCGGCCGGACACTTCTTGGCCTCGGTCTTGGCCAGGTCCTCCGAGACGGTGCCGCGCTCGACGGCGATCTTCTTGCCGCACAGGTCGGACCAGCCGGTGATGCCCTCGGTCTCGCCCTTGCGCGTGTAGATCGAGACGCCGGCGGTCAGGTAGTCGACGAAGTCGACGCCCTCGCCGACCTTCTTGCCGGTGTCCGGGTCGACGCCCTGCTGGCGGTCCTTGTTGTCGGTCATGGCCGACATCGCTATGTCGTAGCGGCCCGAGCGCAGGCCGGTGAGCAGGGCGTCGAAGGTGCCGTTCTGGAACTCGAACTTCACGCCGAGCTGCTTGCCCAGCGCGGCCGCGAGATCGGGGTCCAGACCGACGGCCTTGCCGCTGGAGTCCTTGAACTCCACCGGGGCGTACGCGATGTCCGAGCCGACCAGGATCCTGCCCTTGCCGCGGACGGACTGCGGGAGCTTGCTCGCGAGCGGGGCGGAGGAGGCGGCGCCGGAGTCGTTGCTCTTGCCCTTCGTCTGGTCACCGCAGCCGGTGACCAGCAGGGCGCCTGCGACCGCGAGCGCACCGACCGCGGCCAGCCGGGGGCGGGTGGCGATCGGACGACGGGGGGAACGTGCGGTCATCGTGGATTCCTCCGGCGTATGCGAAGAGTTAGCCGCTGGGTAGACGAGAACACACACCATTGGGTGGCGCGACCTCGCGGGTTTACGGCATCTTGCCATTCGGACTACGCCATCCAGGGGCGCCGATATGTCAAAATCGGATAACGGGTGACCCCCGAATCCCATCAGGTCGGTACATCCCCGGTCCTTCGGTGTCATACCGCACCGGGCCACCTGCGTGAATCCCGTTCCGCCGCCGGAAAACCTCCGGCCCGTCCCGGCATGCGGACGGCCGGACGCCCCCGCCCCTCCCGTGCCGCCGTCAGCGCGGCCGTCAGCGGTGTGTCATCTCCGTGTGGCTATCTGGTTCCGAGATGTGACCTTGCACCTATTGGACTCGTCGTGGGCGCCGTCCGTCCGGTAAGAAGGTTCTTTACACCCCTCATCCGGGGCCCAGGGCGCGTGTGCGGCGCGCCCGTCGCGCATGACCCGTGCGTATCCGCAATCGGGCCCTGCGCGGTGCCCGCCCACCCCTCACCAGGAGTGGTCGACCCTCAAATCATGCATACCTAAGGGGTAGAACAAGTGGCAGCGGAGATCGTCAATCCTCGCAGCGACATCGGTACGGACCAGGACGGCGGGGCCGAGCCCCTCGATTCCTTCGACCCGGTGTTCGCTCTGCACCGCGGCGGCAAGATGGCTGTGCAAGCCACCGTGCCGGTCCGCGACAAGGACGACCTTTCCCTCGCGTACACGCCCGGCGTCGCGCGCGTGTGCACCGCGATCGCGGAGCAGCCGGAGCTGGTCAACGACTACACATGGAAGTCCTCCGTCGTCGCCGTCGTCACCGACGGCACGGCGGTGCTCGGACTCGGGGACATCGGCCCCCAGGCCTCCCTCCCGGTGATGGAGGGCAAGGCGATCCTGTTCAAGCAGTTCGGCGGTGTCGACGCGGTGCCGATCGCGCTCGACTGCACCGACGTGGACGAGATCGTGGAGACCGTCGTCCGGCTCGCTCCCTCCTTCGGCGGAGTCAACCTGGAGGACATCTCGGCGCCCCGGTGCTTCGAGATCGAGCGCCGCCTCCAGGAGCGCCTGGACATCCCGGTCTTCCACGACGACCAGCACGGCACCGCCGTGGTCACGCTCGCGGCGCTGCGCAACGCGGCGCGGCTCAGCGGCCGGGAGATCGGGCAGCTGCGCGCCGTGATCTCGGGCGCCGGCGCGGCCGGTGTGGCCATCGCCAAGATGCTGGTCGAGGCCGGCATCGGCGATGTGGCGGTGGCGGACCGCAAGGGCGTCGTCTCGGCCGACCGCGAGGACCTCACCCCGGTCAAGCGCGAGCTGGCCGGCTTCACCAACAAGGCCGGGCTCAGCGGCACGCTGGAGGACGCGCTCACGGGCGCGGACGTCTTCATCGGCGTCTCCGGCGGTACGGTCGCGGAGGCGGCCGTGGCCCGGATGGCCGAGGGTGCCTTCGTGTTCGCGATGGCCAACCCGAACCCCGAGGTGCACCCCGAGGTCGCGCACAAGTACGCGGCGGTCGTGGCCACCGGGCGCTCGGACTTCCCGAACCAGATCAACAACGTGCTGGCCTTCCCCGGCATCTTCGCCGGCGCGCTCCAGGTGCGGGCCACCCGGATCACCGAGGGAATGAAGATCGCGGCGGCGGAGGCGCTGGCCGCGGTGGTCGGGGACGATCTCGCGGCGGACTACGTGATTCCGTCGCCGTTCGACGAGCGGGTCGCTCCGGCGGTCACGGCGGCGGTGGCCGCGGCTGCCCGTGCGGAGGGCGTCGCCCGGCGCTGACACCGGCTGAAGACGGCCCCGCCTGGGTTCGGGCGGGGCCGTTTCCTTTCCACCCGCCCCCGGATTCCGTGTCGCAGGGCGGCCCTTGGACGGCCTCGCGGCAAGCTGCGCCGACCGGGTGCCGTCGTGCAAGAGGGCATGTGTCACAGCGCGGCCCGGTTCCGCCGGCCGCCCGGCGCACCTATCGTCGGCACCATGTTCGCCGTCTACGCCGCCCGAATCGACCGCGACCAGCCGCTCTCCGGCCTTGAGTTGGGGGAGCGTCCTGCTCCCGAGGCCCGTCCCGGCTGGAGCACCATCGATGTGCGCGCCGCCTCCCTCAACCACCATGACCTCTGGTCCCTGCGGGGCGTCGGCCTCCCGGAGGACCGGCTGCCGATGATCCTCGGCTGCGATGCCGCCGGGGTCGACGCGGACGGCAACGAGGTCGTCCTGCACTCCGTCATCGGCCAGACCGGCCACGGCGTCGGCCCCAAGGAGCCGCGCTCCATCCTGACCGAGCGCTACCAGGGCACCTTCGCCGAACAGGTCGCCGTACCGACCTTCAATGTGCTGCCCAAGCCGAAGGAGCTGTCCTTCGCCGAGGCCGCCTGTCTGCCCACCGCGTGGCTGACGGCGTACCGGATGCTGTTCACCAACGCGGGGGTACGACCCGGAGACTCGGTCCTGGTGCAGGGCGCGGGCGGCGGGGTCGCCACGGCCGCGATCGTGCTCGGCAAGGCCGCGGGGCTGAAGATGTTCGCCACCAGCCGGGACGAGGCGAAGCGGAAGCGGGCCCTGGAGCTGGGCGCGGTGGAGGCCGTGGAGAGCGGGGCGCGGCTGCCGCAGCGGGTGGACGCGGTCATCGAGACCGTGGGCGCCGCGACCTGGTCCCACTCGGTGAAGTCGCTGCGCCCCGGCGGCACGATCGTGATCTCCGGCGCGACCAGCGGCGACCGGCCCTCGCACGCCGAGCTGACCCGGATCTTCTTCCTCGAACTGAAGGTGGTCGGCTCCACGATGGGCACCAAGGAGGAGCTGGAGGACCTGCTCTCCTTCTGCGCCACGACCGGGGTGCGGCCCGTCATCGACGAGGTGCTCCCCATGGACCGCGCCCGCGAGGGCTTCGAACGGATGGAGTCCGGCGGGCAGTTCGGGAAGATCGTGCTGACCACGTGACTGCGTTCTGAGTCCGCCGGCGAAGTGGCGGCGGGTCCGGGCGGGTGCCGGGCCCGCCTTTTCCTAGCCCTTCGTCTCCTCTCCCTTCCGCGGGCGCAGCACCGAGGTGATCTCCGCCGCCGCGCGTGACAAATGCTCACGGGCCGCCCGGAGCTGGTCCGGGGTCACGCCGTGGTCGCGGGACAGATCGCGGATGTCGTCGCGGAAGCGGTCCAGGAGGCGGTCGAGGTCGCGGGCGGGGTTGTCGGTGGGGGGTTCGTGCGTCCACGAGGGGATGTACTCGGCCGGGAAGTCCGCCGTGGTGTAGGTCGGGGTCTGGGCCGGGGCCGGGCGGGGGGTGGTCCAGTCCTTGCCCAGGTCGCCCAGCTCCCGCGCCAGTTCGGTCAGGCCCTCGCGGACGCCCGCGGGCCAGTTGCCGTGCGCGAAGTGGTCCTGGACGCGGCGGGCGATGCGCTGCATCTCCTCCTGCGCCTGGGCGCGGGCGCGGGCCTGGGCCTCCTGGGCCTGGTGGCGGGCGCGCTGGGCCTCCTCACGGGCCCGGCGGCTCTCGTCCTTGGCGCGGCGGGCCTGCTCCTTCCACTCCTGCCTGACCCGGCGCATCTCCTCCTTGGCGGCGCGCCAGGCGTCCTTGGACTCCGGGCCGGCCCCGGCGTCCCCGGCGTCGCCCCCCTCGCGGGCCTCGGAGGCGGCGGCGCGCATCTCGCGGCGCAGATCGCCGGCCGCGCCGCGCACATCGGCCTTGATCTCGGCCGCCAGTTCCGCCACCGACTCGCGGATCTCCAGTTCCAGATCGGCCAACTCGCCGCTGCGGTCGGCCAGTTCGGCGCGGCCCGCGTCCGTGATGGCGTACACCTTGCGGCCGCCCTCGGTGGTGTGGGTGACCAGGCCCTCGGCCTCCAGCTTGGCCAGGCGGGGGTAGACGGTGCCCGCCGAGGGGGCGTACAGCCCCTGGAAGCGCTCCTCCAGGAGGCGGATCACCTCGTAGCCATGGCGCGGCGCTTCGTCCAGCAGCTTGAGCAGGTACAGGCGCAGACGTCCGTGAGCGAAGACGGGGGGCATGTCAGAGCACCTTCTTGTCGGTCGGGCCGTGTGTCGGGCCGGCGCCGGCGCCGTCGGCCGGGTCCTCGGGGGTCCGGTCGGGGCGGCGGAGCAGGGCGATCGCGCCGGAGACGGTGGTGGCCCGGAGCCGTCCCGTGCCCGCGCCCAGCCGGCCGGTGATCTTGTGGGCGCCCCACTGGCCGTGCACCCGCAGTTGCTCGAAGGCGTTGGAGATCCGGCCGCTCGCCGTGTTCGCCTCCACCTCCGCGTCCGCGGGGTGTGGCAGCCGGATGGCGATCTCGCCCGAAACACTGGTGAGGTGGACGTCCGTCGGCCCCTCCGGGTCCAGGTCCACGATCATCGAGCCGCTGACCGAGTCGGCCCGCACGGCGGGGCCCGAGCCCTCGACCACGGTCAGGTCGCCGGAGATCGAGGTGAAGCGCAGCTCGCCGGTGACCGCCTGCGCCTCCAGGTTCCCCGACACGGTGTTCGCCTGGACCGGTCCGGACAGGCCGACCAGGGTGGTGTCGCCGGTGACGCCCCGGACCACCGCGGGGCCCCGGATGCCGGAGACCACCGCGCCGGCGCCGACCGTGCCCACCTCCACCCTGGCGTCCGCCGGGACCGCGAGCGAGACGACCGCGCTGCGGCGCCGGCTCTTGCGGTCCAGGAACTTGGTGAAGCCCTGCCAGGTCAGGTCCTCGTACCCCACCGTCAGGGTGCCGTTCTCGTGTATCACCGTCAGCGGTGGCCCCTCGATGTCGGAGACCTCCAGGCGGGCCGGGCCCTCCTCGGCGCCCACCACGTTCACCGTGCCGCCCGCGATGCGCACCTGGAGGGTGCTCACCGGCGCGTCGAACGTCAGCTTCCGTGGCTCGGCGACGGACCACTCGGACATGGGGGACCTCCTCGGCCGTACGGCATCGCGACGCGTCATATCGCGTCCGTCGAGAAACACGATATATCGTGGTGTCGCGAAGCTCAAGACACTCTTTCGGGAACGCCGCCCCGCGCATTGCTTAGGCTGGTGAGGACGCCGCCGCCTGCCCCATCGGCTCGGGGCACCCACGCACACGGCGCATACGCACACCAGGAGACGCAACCCCATGTACTTCACCGACCGCGGCATCGAGGAGCTGGAGAAGCGGCGCGGCGAGGAGGAGGTCACCTTCGAGTGGCTCGCCGAGCAGCTGCGCACCTTCGTGGACCTCAACCCCGACTTCGAGGTGCCCGTGGAGCGCCTGGCCACCTGGCTCGCCCGCCTCGACGACGAGGACGACGAGTAGACGGGAAAAGCGCCGAAGTAGGCGGGAAAAACGCCGAAGGGCCCGGTTCCGCGATGGAACCGGGCCCTTCGGCGTTGCCGTGCCGGAGGCCTACGCCTCGAACACCTCACGCACCAGCTGCTCCTGCTCGGCCTGGTGGCGCTTGGCGGAGCCCACCGCCGGGGACGAGGAGTGCGGGCGCGAGATGCGCCGCAGCCGCTCGCCGGCCGGGATGTCCGCGCCGACCGCCAGGTCGAGGTGGTCGATCAGGTTGAGCGCGATGAACGGCCAGGCACCCTGGTTCGCCGGCTCCTCCTGGACCCACAGGTACTTCTCGGCGTTCGGGTACTTGTTGACCTCCGCCTGGAGCTCGGCACCCGGCAGCGGGTACAGGCGCTCGATGCGGATGATCGCCGTGTCCGTGGCGCCGCGCTTCTTCCGCTCGGCCTCCAGGTCGTAGTAGACCTTGCCCGCGCAGAAGACGACCTTGCGGACCGCGGCCGCGTCGGCCGTGGCGTCGCCGATGACCGGCTGGAAGCCGCCGGTGGTGAACTCCTCCGCCTTGGAGGCGGCGGCCTTCAGGCGCAGCATCGACTTCGGGGTGAAGACGACCAGCGGCTTGTGGGCCGGGTTGTGCACCTGCCAGCGCAGGAGGTGGAAGTAGTTCGACGGCGAGGTGGGCATGGCCACCGTCATGTTGTTCTGGGCGCACAGCTGGAGGAACCGCTCCGGGCGCGCGGACGAGTGGTCCGGGCCCTGGCCCTCGTAGCCGTGCGGCAGCAGCAGGACGACGCCGGAGGTCTGGCCCCACTTCTGCTCGGCCGAGGAGACGAACTCGTCGACGACCGTCTGGGCGCCGTTGACGAAGTCGCCGAACTGGGCCTCCCACATCACCAGCGCGTCGGGGCGCGCCAGCGAGTAGCCGTACTCGAAGCCCATGGCCGCGTACTCGGACAGCAGCGAGTTGTAGACGTTCAGCCGCGCCTGGTCCTCGGCGAGGTACTGGAGCGGGGTGTACTCCTCGCCGGTCTCCCGGTCGATCAGCACCGCGTGCCGCTGGCCGAAGGTGCCGCGCTGGGAGTCCTGGCCCGCGAGGCGGACCGGGGTGCCGTCGAGCAGCAGGGAGCCGATGGCCAGGGTCTCGCCCATGCCCCAGTCGATGGTGCCGTCCTCGACCATCGCCGCACGGCGCTGGAGCTGCGGCAGCAGCCGCGGGTGCACGGTGATGTGCTCGGGGATGTTGACCTGGGACTCGGCGATCCGCTTGACGACCTCGGCGGAGATCGCGGTCGGGACCGTGGCCGGGAAGCCGTCCTGGGCCTCCTGGGCGGCACCGGCGGCCGGCTGCGCGGTGGCCTCGCGGACCTCGGTGAAGACCTTCTCCAGCTGGCCCTGGTAGTCCTGGAGGGCCTGCTCGGCCTCTTCCAGGGTGATGTCGCCGCGACCGATCAGGGACTCGGTGTAGAGCTTGCGCACCGAGCGCTTCTTGTCGATCAGGTCGTACATCAGCGGCTGGGTGAAGGCCGGGTTGTCCGACTCGTTGTGACCGCGGCGGCGGTAGCAGATGAGGTCGATCACCACGTCCTTGTTGAACGCCTGGCGGAACTCGAACGCGAGGCGCGCGACACGGACGACGGCCTCGGGGTCGTCGCCGTTCACGTGGAAGATCGGGGCCTCGATCATGCGGGCCACGTCCGTCGCGTACATGGAGGAACGCGAGGACTCGGGGGCCGCGGTGAAGCCGACCTGGTTGTTGATGACGATGTGCACGGTGCCGCCGGTGCGGTAGCCGCGCAGCTGCGACATGTTCAGGGTCTCGGCCACCACGCCCTGGCCCGCGAAGGCCGCGTCGCCGTGGATCGCCACCGGCAGGACGGTGAAGTCCGTGCCGCCCTTGTTGATGATGTCCTGCTTGGCGCGGGCGACGCCCTCCAGGACCGGGTCGACCGCCTCCAGGTGGGAGGGGTTGGCGACCAGCGAGACCTTGATCTGCTCGCCGTCCAGGCCGGTGAAGGTGCCGTCGGCGCCCAGGTGGTACTTCACGTCGCCGGAGCCGTGCATCGACTTCGGGTCGAGGTTGCCCTCGAACTCGCGGAAGATCTGCGCGTACGACTTGCCGACGATGTTGGCGAGCACGTTCAGGCGGCCGCGGTGGGCCATGCCGATGACGACCTCGTCCAGGCGGGACTCGGCGGCGGAGTCGATGACCGCGTCCAGCAGCGGGATGACGGACTCGCCGCCCTCCAGGGAGAAGCGCTTCTGGCCGACGTACTTGGTCTGGAGGAAGGTCTCGAACGCTTCGGCCGCGTTCAGGCGGCGCAGGATGCGCAGCTGCTCCTCGCGCTCCGGCTTGGCGTGGCCGCGCTCGACGCGGTCCTGGATCCACTTGCGCTGCTTGGGGTCCTGGATGTGCATGAACTCGATGCCGGTGGTGCGGCAGTACGAGTCGCGGAGCACCCCGAGGATGTCGCGCAGCTTCATCATCGACTTGCCGGCGAAACCACCGACGGCGAACTCGCGCTCCAGGTCCCACAGGGTGAGACCGTGCTCGACGATGTCCAGGTCGGGGTGCTTGCGCTGGCGGTACTCCAGCGGGTCGGTGTCGGCCATGACGTGGCCGCGGACCCGGTAGGAGTGGATCAGCTCGAAGACGCGCGCGGCCTTGGTGACGTCGTCGTCGTGGGACGCGTCGATGTCCTTGAGCCAGCGGACCGGCTCGTAGGGGATGCGCAGCGCCTCGAAGATGTCGTCGTAGAAGTTGTTCTCGCCGAGCAGCAGGTTGGCGACCTGGCGCAGGAACTCGCCGGAGGCGGCGCCCTGGATGACCCGGTGGTCGTAGGTCGACGTGAGGGTCATGACCTTGGAGATACCGAGCTTGTTCAGGGTGTCCTGGCTGGTGCCCTGGAACTCGGCCGGGTAGTCCATGGAGCCGACGCCCATGATCACGGACTGGCCGGGCATCAGCCGCGGCACGGAGTGCACGGTGCCCAGGCCGCCGGGGTTGGTCAGGGAGACCGTGACCCCGGTGAAGTCGTCCATGGTCAGCTTGCCCTCGCGGGCGCGCCGGACGATGTCCTCGTAGGCCTGCCAGAACTCGAAGAAGTTCAGCGTCTCGGCCTTCTTGATCGCCGCGACGACGAGCTGGCGGTCGCCGTTGGGCTTGACCAGGTCGATGGCGAGACCGAGGTTGACGTGCTCCGGCTTGACCAGGGTCGGCTTGCCGTCCTTGACGACGAACGAGTGGTTCATCGCCGGCATGGCCTTGATGGCCTGCACCATCGCGTACCCGATGAGGTGCGTGAAGGAGATCTTCCCGCCGCGGGCGCGCTTGAGGTGGTTGTTGATGACGATGCGGTTGTCGAACAGCAGCTTCACCGGGACGGCGCGGACCGAGGTGGCGGTCGGCACCTCCAGCGAGGCGTCCATGTTCTTGGCGACCGCGGCGGCCGGACCGCGCAGGGTGATCTGCTCGGGGCCCGCGGGGGCCTCGGCGGCGGGAGCGGCCTTCGGCTTCGGCTGAGCGGGCGCCTGTGCGGGTTGCGCCGGCTTGGCCGGGGAGGGGGCCGTCTTCGCCGCGGGAGCCGCGGGAGCGGGCGCCGGGGCGGCGGCGGGCTTCGGGGCCGCCGGGGCCGCGGGCGCCGGAGCGGCCTCGGGTGCCGGGGTGGGGGTCGCTGCGACCCCCGCGGCCGCAGTACCCGCCGGCGCGGGCGTGGCAGGCGCGCCCGGCTTGTAATCGGCGAAGAAGTCCCACCAGGCACGGTCTACCGAATTCGGGTCCTGGAGGTACTGCTGATAGATCTCGTCGACGAGCCACTCGTTCGCGCCGAACGCGGCCGCGGGGTTCTTCCCGGCGGCTTGGTCGTCGGTGGAGATGCTCGAGTTACTGGGGGACTGTGGCGACACGGCGGCAACCGCCCTCTTCCGCTTCACAAGGTGATGGACAGCGGGAATAAAGGCTACGCCTTGGAGACGGGGAAGGTCAGGTCGGGCCGGTTCATCGTCGCGTAAGTCACACCGAAAATCTTGTTTCAGGGCTTGAAATGGCGGGAAACAAGCGTGGTTCCGGAGAACGAGGGTGCACTGGTCCGGCCCTGCGCCCCCGGCTTCTGCGGGCGGCGCGGGCCTGTGGCGACGCACACGTGTCCAGCTGCGCGAAGACGGCGCGGACGACCGTGGATCTTGTGCCTCCGCCCGCACTTTACGTCAACTTGAAGGGGAGCTCTCTCCCGGAAGAGTGACGATGATCCGGCAGCCCCGCTCGGATTCGGCCACACCGATCCGGCCGCCGTGCAGATCCACCGCCCAGCGGGCGATGGCGAGCCCGAGGCCCGTGCCGCCGTCGCTGCCGGGGCCGTGCGGCCGGGTCACGACGCCCCGGTTGAACCGCTCGAAGACGCGGTGCCACTCCGAGCGCGGGATGCCGGGGCCCTCGTCCAGGACCTCCAGCTCCAGCGAGTGCGGCTGGGGACCGCGCCGCGCCTTCACCGTCACCCGGCCGTGCGGCGGGCTGTGCTTGACCGCGTTGTCGATCAGGTTGGCGACGACCTGGTGGATGCGCTCGGGGTCCGCGTGCGCGGTCAGCTCCGGCGGGGAGACGTCCAGGTGCAGATGGACGTCGGTCCGGGTGTGGCTGCCGGAGCCGGTGGCCATGCCGGCGCGCGCCGAGGCGACCATGTTGGCCTCCTTCAGTACGCCCGACAGGTACGGCCACACCTCGAAGCGGCGCATCTTCAGCGGTACGACGCCGTTGTCCAGCCGGGACAGGTCCAGCAGCGTCTCCACCAGGCGGCCGAGCCGCTCGGTCTGCTTCAGGGCCGTCCGCATGGTCTCCGGATCGGCCTCGGTCACCCCGTCGACGATGTTCTCCAGCACGGCGCGCAGCCCCGCGATCGGGGTGCGCAGCTCATGGGAGACGTTCGCGACCAGCTCCTTGCGCTGGCGGTCCTGGGCCTCCAGCTCGTCGGCCATGACGTTGATCGTCTGCGCCAGGTCGCCCAGTTCGTCCCGCCGGGCCTCGCGCACCCGGCGGGTGTAGTCGCCCTGCGAGATGGCGCGGGCGACCGTGTTCATCTCGTCCAGTGGCATGGTGAGCGAGTGCGCCACGAACTGGGTGATCAGCAGGGTGGCGATCATCGAGAACACCGTGATGAAGCGCAGCTCCGTCTTGGTGTGCACCGCGACGATCGACAGCCCGGTGGTGATCAGCACCGCGATGATCACCAGCGCGGTCAGCTTGGTCTTGATGGAGAACGGGCGTACGCCGCCCCAGGGGTCCTCGGTGCGGGCCCCGGTGCTTCTCCGTGCGGCCTGGCGCCCGCTCGCGCTCACGGGGTCGGCGTCTCCAGCGCGTAGCCCACACCGTGCACGGTGCGGATGCGCTCGGCGCCGATCTTGCGGCGCAGCGCCTTGATGTGGCTGTCCACGGTGCGGGTGCCGGAGGCGTCCGCCCAGTCCCACACCTCGGCCAGCAGCTGCTCGCGGGAGAGCACCGCGCGCGGGGTGTTGGCCAGGCAGACCAGCAGGTCGAACTCGGTCGGCGTCAGGTGGACGTCCTCGGACTTCACCCGCACCCGGCGCTGCGCGTGGTCGATCTCCAGCTCGCCGAGGCGCAGGATGCCGGAGCGGGGCGTGGAGGCGGCGATGGCCGCCCGCTCCACCCGGCGCAGCAGCACATGCACCCGCGCGGCCAGTTCGCGCATGGAGAACGGCTTGGTCATGTAGTCGTCGGCGCCGACGCCGAGGCCGACCAGCATGTCCGTCTCGTCGTCCCGCGCGGTGAGCATCAGCACCGGCACCGGGCGCTGGGCCTGTACGCGCCGGCAGACCTCCAGGCCGTCGAAGCCGGGCAGCATGATGTCGAGGATCAGCAGGTCGGGCTGCCATGCCTCGGCGGTGTCCACGGCAGCCGGCCCGTCGGCCGCGGTCTGCACGAGGAAACCCTCGGCGCGGAGCCTGGCCGCGATGGCGTCGACGATCGTCTGGTCGTCCTCCACGACCAGTACCCGGCGCTGGGCGCCCGGAGTGGTGGTGGTCGCCGCCGCGCCGCTCTGGGAGGTGTGTGTCTGCTCCATCGCCCGCCCCTGCTTGTTGCTTTCCGGAACCCGTGGGGTGATCCCATGTCTGCGATCGACGCGAAAGATCCGCGTCAGGGCAGCACCCTACGGGGATCGGCCGTGCCGTCGCTATCCAGGGCGGACGCCGAGGTGCACGGCGTCCGGAACTCCGCGGGCAACGGGCACCTCTTCGGTACGCACCCGTCGGAACCCGGCATTCCGCAAGGTTCCTTCAAATTCCGGAGACGGTTTCGCCGACCAGACGGCGAGCACCCCGCCGGGTCTCAACGCCCTTGCGCAGGCGGCGAGTCCGGCCAGTGAGTACAGGCCCGCGTTGTCCTCGGTGACCGTCCAGCCGGGGCCGTTGTCGATGTCGAGGCACAGGGCGTCGAACGTGTCCGATGTCTCATTGACGTACTGGACGAGGTCGCCTTGGACGATCTCGGTGCGCGGGTCGGCGAGCGCCGCGGCGGTCAGCGCGGACAGGGGGCCGGTGCGGTGCCAGTCGATGACGGCGGGCTCCCGCTCCACGACCGTGATCCGCCCCCAGCGGGGGTCCTCGGACGCGTGTGCGAGTGAGAATCCGACGCCCAGCCCGCCGATCAGCACGGCCGGTGCCGGGCGGCCGTCCAGGGCGTCGCGCGCCGCGTCGATCAGCAGCCGCTCCGAGCGGCCGTCCGAAGTGTCCATGAGGAAGCAGCCGTTGGCGATGATCTGGAGCAGCGCGCCGTGCCTGCGCAGCACCACCTCGCCGTACGGCCCCTCGCGCCGGTCCAGCACCACGGGGGAGTCGTCTGGGGCAACCATGGGTCCATCCTGCTTGAACAGGGCTTTGCTTTCACGGCAATTACGGATGCCGGCCGGGGGCGCGGGGATCGGACGCGGGGGCGGGCGGGTGAGGCCGGGCGCGGACGCGGGCGCCCCTGGAACGCGTCCGGAACGTATGAGGTTGCCGTGAAATCGCTCTCCTGCGGCTGCGGTGATGGACAGCGGCTTCCCGCAGCACGGAGGGTGGGGCGGGACGGAAGGAGCGCCACCGTGGAACGGATCGCGCCGAAGACCGTGGGCGCCGACCTGCTGGACGGAGTGCCCCGCCAGCGGTCCGTGCTGCCCGCGCCCCCGCCCGCCCGCCGCCTCGCGGTGCCGCGCGGGCGCCCCTGGCTGCCGCTGCCGACGCCCGCCGGGACGCCGTTCACCCTCGGCTACGCGGCCCTGCTGCTCGGCACCTCCCTGATCGCGACCCTGGCGCCCCCTTCCCTGGTGTACGCCCTCTACCAGGGCTCCAGCACGGACGTGGCCCACCTGGTGCGCTCTCCGGCGGTGGTGCTGCTGACCAGCGCGCTGTGGATCGCGGGCGGGCTGCTGTCGCCGTACGCGGTCGCGTTCGTCCTGGTGCTCACCGCGCTGGAGCGCCGGATAGGGGGTGCGCGCACCGCCTGTGTCTTCCTCGCCGGTCATGTCCTCGCCACCCTGGCGACGGAGGTCCCGGTGGGCCTCGCGGTGCTGGCCGGGCATCTCCCGGCGACCTCCCTGCACCGCCTGGACTACGGCATCAGCTTCGGGGTGGCCGCGAGCACGGGCGCCCTGGCCGGGCTGCTGCGCCCCTGGCTGCGCTGGCCCCTGCTCGCCGGCACCGCGGCACTCCTGCTGAACGACCTGATGGCCTACGCGGACCCCATGACGAACTGGGGCCACCTGATCGCGCTGGCGATCGGCGTCTCCACCTGGCCGCTGCTGCGCCGGTGGGCCGCCGAAAGCCCCTCCCACCTGCACGGACGAGCTGATCGCTGACAGCGAACGCCGGACCGGGAACATTCCCCGCGCAGCAAACATTGAGTCGGCATAGCTCAAGTTGACTGCCGAAGGGGAGATCATGGCTGCTGAGTCACCGGCGTTCACGCTCGTCCTGCCCGTGCTTCCGCTCGACGACGAGGTCGTGCTGCCCGGCATGGTGGTCCCGCTGGACCTGAGCGACGCCGAGGTCCGCGCCGCGGTGGAGGCCGCACAGGCCGCCGCGCGCTCCGAACCCGGCAAGCCCAGGGTGCTGCTGGTACCGCGGGTCGACGGCACGTACGCCAGGACCGGTGTGCTGGGCACGGTCGAGCAGGTGGGCCGGCTGGCCGACGGCGACCCCGGCGCGCTGATCCGCGGCCGCAGCCGCGTCCGCATCGGCGCGGGTACCACCGGGCCCGGCGCCGCCCTGTGGGTCGAGGGCGCCGAGGTGGACGAGACCGTGCCCGAGCCGCTGCCCGGCCAGGTCGCCGAACTCGTCAAGGAATACAAGGCGCTGGCCACCAGCTGGCTGCGCAAGCGCGGCGCCTGGCAGGTCGTGGACCGCGTCCAGGCCATCGACGGCGTCGCCGCGCTCGCCGACAACTCCGGCTACTCGCCCTTCCTGACCACCGAGCAGAAGGTCGAACTCCTGGAGACCGCCGACCCGGTGGCCCGCCTCAGGCTCGCCACCCAGCAGCTGCGCGACCACCTCGCCGAGCAGGACGTGGCCGAGTCCATCGCCAAGGACGTCCAGGAGGGCGTCGACAAGCAGCAGCGCGAGTTCCTGCTGCGCCGTCAGCTGGAGGCCGTCCGCAAGGAGCTGCGCGAGCTGAACGGCGACACGGAGGGCGAGGAGTCCGACGACTACCGCTCCCGCGTGGAGGCCGCCGACCTGCCCGAGAAGGTCCGCGAGGCCGCGCTCAAGGAGGTCGACAAGCTGGAGCGGTCCTCCGACCAGTCCCCCGAGGGCAGTTGGATCCGCACCTGGCTGGACACCGTCCTGGAGATGCCGTGGCACGAGCGGACGGACGACGCCTACGACATCCGGGGCGCCAGGGCGGTCCTGGACGCGGAACACGCGGGCCTGGAGGACGTCAAGGAGCGCATCACCGAGTACCTGGCCGTGCGCAAGCGGCGCGTCGAGCGCGGCCTCGGCGTGATCGGCGGGCGGCGCGGGGGCGCGGTGCTCGCGCTCGTCGGCCCGCCCGGCGTCGGCAAGACCAGCCTGGGCGAGTCCGTCGCGCACGCCATGGGCCGCAAGTTCGTCCGCGTCGCGCTCGGCGGCGTCCGCGACGAGGCCGAGATCCGCGGCCACCGCCGTACGTACGTCGGCGCGCTGCCCGGCCGGATCGTGCGCGCCATCAAGGAGGCCGGGTCCATGAACCCGGTCGTGCTCCTGGACGAGATCGACAAGGTGGGCTCGGACTTCCGGGGCGACCCGGCCGCCGCCCTCCTGGAGGTGCTCGACCCGGCGCAGAACCACACCTTCCGCGACCACTACCTGGAGGTCGAACTCGACCTGTCCGACGTGGTCTTCCTGGCCACCGCCAACGTCCTGGAGGCGATCCCGGAGGCGCTCGCCGACCGGATGGAGATCGTCCGCCTGGACGGCTACACCGAGGACGAGAAGGTCGTCATCGCGCGGGACCACCTGCTCCCGCGCCAGCTGGAGCGGGCCGGGCTCGACGCGGACGAGGTCACACTGGCGGAGAGCGCGCTGCGCAAGCTCGCGGGCGAGTACACGCGCGAGGCGGGCGTGCGCAATCTGGAGCGCTCGATCGCCCGGCTGCTGCGCAAGGTCGCGGCCCAGCACGAACTGGGCGAGCGGGAACTGCCGTGCACCGTCGCGGACGGCGATCTGCGCGATTTGATCGGACGGCCGCACCACGTGCCCGAGTCGGCGCAGGACCCGGCCGAGCGCCGTACCGCCGTGCCCGGTGTGGCGACCGGGCTCGCGGTCACCGGCGCGGGCGGCGACGTCCTCTTCGTGGAGGCGTCCCTCGCCGACCCGGAGACCGGCGCCGCGGGGCTGACCCTCACCGGGCAGCTGGGCGACGTGATGAAGGAGTCGGCGCGGATCGCGCTGAGCTTCCTGCGCAGCCACGGTGCCGAACTGGAGCTGCCGGTGACCGACTTGAAGGACCGGGGGGTGCACATCCACTTCCCGGCGGGCGCGGTCCCCAAGGACGGCCCGAGCGCGGGCATCACGCTGACCACCGCGCTGGCCTCGTTGCTCTCCGGCCGCCAGGTGCGCCCGGAGGTGGCGATGACCGGCGAGGTCTCGCTGACCGGCCGGGTGCTGCCCATCGGCGGCGTGAAGCAGAAGCTGCTCGCCGCGCAGCGCGCCGGGGTGACCACCGTGATCATCCCCAAGCGCAACGAGCCCGACCTGGACGACGTCCCGGCCGAGGTGCTGGACAAGCTCGACGTCCACACCGTGACCGATGTGCGCCAGGTCCTGGAGCTGGCGCTGGCGCCCGCGGCCGAGGCGGCGGCGCCGGAGGTTCCCCTGGCGGCGTGACGGACGCCGGGGGAGAGGCAGGGCCCGGGTCCCGTGAGGGAGGCTCGGGCCCTCGCCGTGCGCACGCCCGGCCCGCCGGGCCGGGCGTGGCGGGGCACCGACCGCCGGCATCCGGCGGCGCGTGCCGGGCCGTCAGCCGTTGGCGAGCGCCTGGACGCGGTCGAGCGCGCCGTTGAAGTAGTCGTGGTCGCCGACGGTCGCGCCGGAGGAGGTGTACTGCCACATGGTGTAGTACGACCAGCCGGCCGGGAGCGTCCCCACGGTGGAGGCGTAGCGCGCGATCCACAGCGGGTTGCTGCCCGCGAAGCCGGCGTAGTTGCCGGTGCACTCGGTCCACCAGCTGGTGGCGGTGTAGATCACGGCGTCCCGGCCGGTGAGGGACTTGTAGGTGTTGAGGAAGTCCGCGATCCAGCTGACCATCTGGCCGGCCGTCTTGCCGTAGCAGTCGGCGCCGTACGGGTTCCACTCGATGTCGAGCACGCCCGGCAGGGTCTTGCCGTCCTTGGACCAGCCGCCGCCGTGCGCCACGAAGTAGCTCGCCTGGGTGGCGCCGCTGGTGGTGTCCGGGGTCGCGAAGTGGTACGAGCCGCGGATCATGCCCACGTTGTACGAGCCGTTGTACTGCTGGGTGAAGGAGGGGTTCGTGTAGTACGTGCCCTCCGTCGCCTTCGTGTACGCCCAGCGGACACCGCTGCCGTAGAGGGTCGACCAGGCCACGTTGCCCTGGTAGTTGGAGACGTCCACGCCCTCGGTCTGGGTGGCGTCACCGCTGGTGGGTGTGCCGTGCGTGCCGTCGTGGGCGGCGACGGTCTCGCCCATGTAGGCGGTGCCGCGGGTGGGCGTGGCGGCGGCCTGTGCGGAGCCGAGGGGCAGGGCGCAGGCGGCCGCCGCGAGCAGGGCCGTGACCAGGACGGCGAGCGGGCGGGGGCGGAGCGGGCGGGGTCTGGGCGCGGGCATGACGTGCCTCCGGGGAGGGTGGGGAGGGTGGGGTGCGTGTGGGGGGAACATGGCAGTGACGCGGAAGTGGCGCACTGTCGTGGGCATGTCATTCAATGCCTCTGACGAAAAAAGCTACGCACGTAGACAGCGGCGTGGGAAGGGGGTCCGGCCGCCGCCGTTGGTCTACGCCTGCGAAATACTTACGGAGCTGCGGCTATGGCGGCGTTTGGCAGAAACTTTCAGGACCGCGAAACCGATCAGGGGTGTGACGTGCACGAGGACGCAAACGGCGCAGAAGCACGCGTCGCCGAGCAGGTGACGCCCAGTGGTGCAGACCAGGAATTCCTGGCGCTCGAACGCGAGTTGACCGTACTGCTGCGACGCGCCCGCGCCAACCAGGGGGAGATGGCGCGGGAGGTCCACCCCGACCTGGAGTCCTCCGCCTACGGGCTGCTGATCCGGCTGAACGAGCACGGCGGCCGGCGCGCCACCGAACTCGCCGGCTACTTCGGCGTCGGCAAGGCCACCATGTCCCGCCAGCTCCGCGCCCTGGAGGAGCTGGGCCTGATCACCCGCGAGCCCGACCCCGCCGACGGCCGCGCCTGGCTCGTCACCCTCACCGAGGAGGGCCGCCGCCGGGTCGACACGGTCCGCGAGGCCCGCCGCGCCCGGTACGTCAGCCAGCTCGCCCACTGGGACCGCCGCGAGGTGGCCGAGCTGGCCCGGCTGCTGCACCAGCTGAACGGGGTCATGGAGAAGTAGCCGCGGCCGAGGGGGTCACAGCTCGACGTACACCACCGTCGCGTCGTCGTGGGTCTTGCCGCGTCCCAGGAACGCCCGCTCCTCCCGGTCCGCCGCCTCCAGCCGCCGTACCCGGTCGACCAGCGAGCGGGCGCCCTCGCGGGCGAGGAGGCCGAACAGATCCGCCCAGTCGCCCTGGCGGAACGTCTCCGTCCAGCGGGTCGCGCCGTCCGTGAGGGCGGCCAGCGCGGCGACCTCGGACCGGGGCACGGTGCCGGTCACGGCGCGGGCGGCGACGGCCGGATCCGCGGCGGCCGTGAAGAAGCCGCCCTCCTTGTTGCGCAGGCGCGTGTCCACCAGCGCTTCGGTGGCCAGCGCCGAGCGGGGCAGCCGGGCGAGCCGGTCGTCCAGGACCGGGGTGACCTTGCCCGAGGGGGAGCGCAGCAGCAGCGCCGAGTCCGAGAGCACCAGGTACTCGACCGTCTCGGCGGACCACCGCACCATGACCACGGTTGCCTGCGGCGTGCGCGGGTGAGAAAGGTCACAGGTGTCCGCATGTGTCTGCGCGGTGCGCTCGATCGCCCGCGAAAGGATGCAGGCCGGCGTCAGATCTCGGCTGGAAAGGGTCAGTTCGGTCAGCGCGCCGCCGAGCCGGGCGGTGAACCAGGGGACGGAATGCAGACAGCCGCTCTCCCCGGCCGGCGGTGTCACCCCGTCCAGCAAGATCGCGCAACCGCCCTGTCCGGAGGCGGCCAGTCCGACATCGGCGAAGTCCTCGTTGGGTCGGTTCGCGTCGCCGGGTTCCGAAACGAGATCAGTTCGCATCCGGCCAGTCTGCACGACCCCTTCACCACGTCCCCCAAAGGCTGGCAATCGCCGTCGGATTGACATGCTCGCGCAGGCCAGCCGCCTGGTTTGGGCGTAAATGGTCTACTCCGAAAAAGCGCGGTGGCGAATATTGCCAAACCCTGTCGCGTGCGTCCAACCGGCCCGCCGCAGGGCAGCCCCGCACACGCCAGAGGAACTTGCCCGCCAACTCCCCTCCGATGTTCACTCCTTCGGGTGGCGGGTCAGGTGATGCGCGGCCACTGCCCACCGGCGCTGGGAGGGTCGGGAACCGTACGAACCGGGTGCACGCACCACTTGGCACCGAGCTGACGGGGCGCCACCCGGACCCTTGGGTAGACGAGTTCAGGAATGCGAGCACCGGTGCAGATGAAGCGGCCTCGGCGCACAGGCAGGCAGACGGCCCCCGAGAAGGCCGCCCCCGAGACCCCCGTGGGCACCGGCCGGCCCACGCACGTGCGCACCCGGCTGATCGTCGCCGTCGCGGTCGTGGCCGCCGCGGTGGCCGGCGCCGGAGCGCCCTCGCTGCTCACCGCGTCCTCGGACGTGAGCGACTCCCAGGACCTGGTGACGCTGGCCGCCCGCACCCAGGACGCCCTCGCCCTTGAGGGCTCCCTGGCCGACGAGCGCGACGAGGTCACCGCCTACATCGCGGCCGGCCGCCCCGAGTCCAAGGCGCCCTCCGAGGACCGCAGCACCCGCGTCGACCGCCAGGTGCAGGACCTGCGCGCCGACAGCGGCACCCCGGCCGCTCTGCGCGGCGACCTCGACCACATCGCGGCCGTCCGGCGCGCCGCCCTCACCGGCAAGAGCACCGCCCTGGAGGCCCACCAGGCGTACACGGCGACGATCACCGAACTGCACCGGCTCGCCGAGCAGCTCGCCGACCGGATGCCCCCGCGGGCCGGCTCCGGCGCCCACGCGCTCGCCGAACTGGACACCGCCGTCCAGCAGTCCGCCGCCGCCCGCGGCCTGCTGCTCGCCGCCCTCAACGTCCCGGCGACCACCCAGACGGTGTACAACCCGGTCACCGGCCTGTCCACCACCACCTCCGTGCCCACCGCGGCCGGCCGCAAGCAGCGCGACGCGCTCGTCGCCGCCGCCCAGCAGGCCCGGCTGCGCTCCGACGCGGCCCTCGCCGACTTCCGCGACACCGCGCCCAAGGCGGCCGTCGACGCGTACGACTCCACGGTCACCGGCGGCGAGGTGAACTCGGCCGAGAAGTACCTGGACACCTTCACCGCCCAGCCCACCTTCCCCGAGGGCGCGTCGGTCCCCAGTGCCGCCAAGCTGGACGCGGCCCTGTCCGGGCGCATCGACCTGATGCGCGGCGCGGAGTCGGCCCTGTACGAGCACCGCACCCAGGACCTGGAGAAGCTGCGCGACGACGACGTCACCGCGCTGGAGATCCGCGTCGCCGTCCTCGGCGTGCTGCTGCTGGTCGCGGTCGGCGTCGCCACCGCCATGGCCCGCACCCTCACCCGGCCGCTGTCGGTGCTGCGCCGCGGCACCGCCCGGCTCGCCGAGCCCGGCGACGTCTGCGCCCGCGAACCCATCGCCTTCACCGGCCGCAACGACGAGTTCGCCCAGGTCGTCCGCTCGGTCAACGCCCTGCACGCACACGCCGTCGCCCTCCAGGAGCGGGTCACCACCCTGGAGTCCGACCGCAAGCACCTGGTCGGACAGCGGCAGAAGATGGCCGACGCCCGCGAGGAGCTGCGCGCCGAACTCGCCGGGGCGACGGCCGAGCTGGGCCGGGTACGCGCCAGCATCGGCGGCACCTTCGTCAACCTGGCGCTGCGCACCCTCGGACTGGTCGAGCGGCAGCTCGCCGTCATCGAGGGGCTGGAGGACCGCGAGCAGGACCCGGAGCGCCTCGCCACCCTCTTCAAGCTGGACCACTTCGCCACGGTGATGCGCCGGCACAGCGAGAACCTGCTGGTCCTCGCCGGCACCGAGCATGTGCAGCAGCACCACGGGCCGGTACCGCTGGTCGACGTGGTGCGCGCCGCGGTCAGCGAGATCGAGCGGTACGAGCGGGTGCGCATCGCCTCGCTGCCGCCGCACGCGCACCTCGCGGGCTTCGCCGCGGACGACCTCTCGCACCTGCTGGCGGAACTGATGGAGAACGCCACCACGTTCTCCCCGCCGGACGTGCCGGTCGAGGTCTCCGGCTGGCTCCTGGAGTCCGGCGAGGTCATGCTCTCCGTGCACGACGAGGGCATCGGCATGGCGGAGGACCGCCTCACCCGCCTCAACGCGCGCCTCGCCGACTTCGACCCCGAGGCGGCGTACGACCAGGAGAGCGACGACGGCCTCGGTCTCGGCCTGTACGTCGTGGCCCGCCTCGCCCACCGGCACGGGGTGCGGGTGCAGCTGCGCGAGCAGAAGCAGGGCGGGGTCGCCGCGGTCGTGGTGCTTCCGGCCACGCTGCTGTCCGAGGCCCCCGCCACCGCCGTACCCCCGCAGCCGGCCACCTCCACCACCGGCACCTTCACCCTGCCGGGCGCCGCCGCCGAGGCCAACTCCAACCTCCTGCCGGCCCGCCCGAAGGACGGCGCCGAGCAGCAGGACCCGCTGGTGGCGCTGGCCGAGAAGGCGGTCAGGGACGCCGGGGTGCAGCCGGTCCAGGACCAGGACCGGGACCAGATGCCGGAGCCGGAGCGGGCGCCCGAGCGGGAGGCGGCCCCGGACCCGTCCGAGGACGCGGAGCCGGAGGCCGGCGACGCGGGGCCGGACGCCGCCGAGGAGACGACGCACGAGCAGGCGGGGCCCGGTCCGCAGGAGGCGGAGGCGCGCCCCAAGGCCCCGGTGGAGACCTTCGCCGAGACGACGATGGAGCTGCTGCTCCCGGTCGCGGACGCGGTACCGGACGAGGCACCGGACCAGACGGCGGACGCGCCCGCGGCTCCCACTGTCACCGAGCCCGCGGCTCCCGCCGCCGAAGCCGCGGCTCCCGCCGGTGCCGACCACGCCGGTCACACCGGCCACACCGGCCACACCGGCCACAATGACCACACCAGCCACGCGCGGCCCGCGGACGGGGGCGCCGCCGAGGACGACGAGGCCGAGGAGCGGGTGACCAGCAAGGGGCTGCCCAAGCGCACGCCCAGGATCACCGCACCCGCACCCCCGCCCCGCCAGCGCAGTACCAGCGTCGATGCCGAGGCCCTGCGCCGCAGGCTCGGTGGCTTCCGCCAAGGAGCACAGGCCGGCTACCGCGACGTAGAGGCAGAGATCGCAGACCATTCCGAAGAAGCCACGGGGGGCCCTGTCGAGGAGGCAAGCAGTTGACCGCTCCCAGTACCTTCGGGCTGAGCACTGAGGCCCGCAATCTGCACTGGCTGCTGACCAACCTGGTCGAGGAGGTCCCCGGCATCCAGTCCGTCGCCGTGGTCTCCTCGGACGGTCTGCTGCTGCTGTCGTCCGATCCGGGCCACACGGAGCAGTCCCGCCAGGCCCGTCCCGGCAAGGGCCCCCGCGGTTCGTCCGCCGACCTCGCCACCATCGTCTCCGGCATCGGCAGCCTCACCGTCGGCGCCGCCAAGCTGATGGCGTTCGGCGGGGTCAAGCACACCATGGTCGCCATGGAGGAGGGCAGCCTGTTCGTGATGTCCATCAGCGACGGCTCACTGCTCGGCGTGCACGGCTCCGCAGAATGCGACATGAGCGTGGTCGCCTACCACATGGCGCTGTTCGTCGGCCGCGCCGGCCACGTCCTCACCCCGGAACTCCGCAGCGAGCTGCGCAAGTCCCTGGAGTCGGCCGGGAGCGCCCGATGAGCGCAGCGCCCAAGAAGCTCCCGGTGCGCGGCGGTGAGCGCAAACCCGCCCGCGTGCGCCCCTACTCGCTCACCGGCGGCCGCACCCGCTTCGGGCATGTCCTCCTCGTGGAGACGTTCGTGGCCAGCACCGCGGCCATCGAGGCGCCCGAGGAGCGCAGGGAACTGACGAAGGGATCGCTCGCCGGTGTCATGCCGGAGATGCGGGCCATCGTCGAACTGTGCCGCCGTATGCGCACGGTGGCCGAGATCGCCGCGCTGCTGAAGATGCCGCTCGGCGTGGTCCGCGTCCTCCTGAGCGACCTCGCGGACCAGGGAAAGATCCGTGTGTACGGCACCGGAACCGGTCACGGCACCGGCCGCCCGGACCGCGCTCTGCTGGAAAGGGTGCTGAGTGGACTTCGCCGTCTCTGACGCCACCGCCTCCATGGGAGGCGCCGCCCCCCTCGTGGCCGGGTTCGCCGAGCCCGACGAGGACCTGAAGGCCTGGCAGACGGACCGGACGCGGGCCCCCGTCGCGACGAAGATCGTGGTGGCGGGCGGCTTCGGCGTCGGCAAGACCACGCTGGTCACGGCCGTCTCGGAGATCACGCCCCTGCAGACCGAGGCGCTGATGACCCAGGCGAGCGAGGGCACCGACGACCTGTCCGACACCCCGGACAAGGTCACCACCACCGTGGCCATGGACTTCGGCCGCATCACGCTCGACGACGACCTGGTGCTCTACCTGTTCGGCACGCCGGGCCAGCAGCGGTTCTGGTTCATGTGGGACGACCTGGTGCGCGGCGCGATCGGCGCCGTGGTGCTGGCCGACACCCGCCGCCTCAAGGACTGCTTCCCCGCCCTGGACTACTTCGAGAGCTGCGGACTGCCGTACGTCGTCGCGGTCAACCACTTCGACGGCAGCGAGCGGTTCGACGCCGAGGACGTACGGGAGGCGCTGACGATACCCGCGCACATCCCTGTCATGATCATGGATGCGCGCCGGCGGATTTCGGCCATCGAGACCCTCCTGGCCCTGGTCGGCCACGCGCTGGACGAAACCCCCGAGTAGTCCTGTAAGGAGCCACCACCCGCATGCGGAAGATACTCGTCGTCGGAGCCGGCCAGTCCGGCCTCCAGATCGCCCTCGGCCTTCAGTCGCACGGCTACGAGGTCACCCTGATGTCGAACCGGACCGCGGACGAGATCCGGTCCGGCCGTGTGATGTCGACGCAGTGCATGTTCCACACCGCGCTCCAGCACGAGCGCGACCTCCAGCTGAACTTCTGGGAGTCCCAGGCCCCGAAGATCCAGGGCCTCGGCGTCTCGGTCGCGGCCCCCGGCTCGCACGACCCCGGCCCCACCCAGCGCGCCATCGACTGGGTGGGCAGGCTCGACGGCTACGCCCAGTCCGTCGACCAGCGCGTGAAGATGGCCGGCTGGATGGAGACCTTCGCCCAGCGCGGCGGCCAGCTGGTCATCCACGGCGCGGCGGTCGGCGACCTCGACTACTTCTCGCGCACCTACGACCTGGTGCTGGTCGCGGCCGGCAAGGGCGAGCTGGTGTCCATGTTCGCCCGTGACGCCGCGCGCTCCCCGTACAGCGAGCCGCAGCGCGCGCTCGCGGTGGCGTACGTCCACGGGCTCGGCCCGCGCCCCGAGCACCCGGAGTTCGACGCGGTGCGCTGCAACCTGGTGCCGGGCGTCGGCGAGCTGTTCGTCATGCCGACGTACACCGTCTCCGGGCGCGCCGACATCCTGTTCTGGGAGGGCATACCGGGCGGCCCGCTCGACGTCTTCAACGGCGTCAAGGACCCGGCCGAGCACCTCTCCCTGACCCTGGAACTCATGGAGAGGTTCACGCCCTGGGAGTACGCGCGGGCGACGAAGGTCGAACTCACGGACGCCGGTGGCACGTTGGCCGGGCGGTACGCGCCGACCGTGCGCAACCCGATCGGCCGGCTGCCCTCGGGCGGCCTGGTGCTGGGCGTCGCGGACGTGGTCGTCGCCAACGACCCGATCACCGGGCAGGGTTCCAACTCGGCGTCCAAGTGCGCGGCTTCGTACCTCGCCTCGATCCTGGAGCGCGGGGAGCAGCCGTTCGACGAGGAGTGGATGCGGGGCACGTTCGAGCGGTACTGGCAGACGGCGCGGCACGTCACCAAGTGGACGAACGCGATGCTGGCGCCGCCGCCGGAGCACGTCCTGAACCTCATCGGCGCGGCGGGGCAGCTTCAGCCGGTGGCCGACCGGTTCGCCAACGGGTTCAATAACCCGGCCGACTTCGAGGAGTTCTTCTTCGAGCCGGAGAAGGCGGAGGCGTACCTCGGGTCGGTGGCCGGAGCCTAGTCGCCGTGGGGGCGCGGCTGCGTGTTGCGGCTGCCGGTTCGTGGTGGCTGGTCGCGCCCGCGCGGCGGAGCCGCGTGCCCGGATACCGCCCCGCGCCCCCAAGGGCCGCTAATCCGGGCGCACGGCTCCGAGGACCGGGTTCGACGCCACCGGGGAGATCTTGATCCGGGTGCCCGGTCTCGGGGCCTGGACGACCTTGCCGTCGCCCGCGTAGATCGCCACGTGGGTGGCCTCCGGGAAGTAGATCACCAGGTCGCCGGGGCGCAGTTGGCGCAGGGGGATGTGGCGCAGGCGCCGCCACTGTTCCTGGCTGGTGCGTGGGATCGGGGTGCCCGCGTGGCGCCACGCCTGGGAGGTCAGGCCGGAGCAGTCGTACGACGAGGGGCCCTGCGCGCCCCAGACGTAGGGCTTGCCGACCTGCTTCAGGGCGAAGCGGAGGGCGCGTTCGCCGGCGCGGGAGGGCGAGCGGTCGTCGGAGAGGGAGCCGGCGAGGGCCCGCTGGGCCGCGGTGACGCCCTGCTGTTCGAGGCGGTCGACGGCGGCCAGCTGATCGGGGTCGAGGGTGGCCAGAAGGCGCTCCACGTCGGCGAGTTTCGCCTGGACGGCGTCGCGCTGCTTCTTCTGCTGCCCGGCGAGGGCCCGTTGGGTGTCGAGGGCCTTGCGGGCGGTGCGGGCGACGGCGTCCGAGTGCCGCTCGGCGCCGGTCAACCGGTCGACCGCGTGGGCGCGTTGGCGGGCCAGTTCGCCGAGCACATGGCTCTCGTCCAGCATGCGCTGCGGGTCCGGGGCGAGCAGCAGGCTGACGTAGGGGCCGAGCCCGCCGGAGGCGCCCTGGTACTGCTGGCGGGCCAGCCGCCCGGCGTCGGCGCGGCCGGCCTCCAGGGCGCGCCGGGCGCGCTGGAGCTCCTTGTCGAGGCGGGCCACCTCGGACTTCTGCCGGCCCAGCCGGTCGGCGGTGGCGTCGTAGGTCTCGGTGGCCTGCTCGGTCTGCCGGTACAGCGTCTGGAGGTCCGTCAGCAGCTGCGAGACGGAGCGCTGCGGCGAGTCGGGCGCGGCGGTGGCGGGCACGGGCGCGAGGACGGCCTGGGCCGCCACCGTGGTCGTACAGGCCAGGCGCACAAGCTTTCCTGACACGTCATCACCTCGGGTGCGGAAGGGGTGGGCGCATTGCCGTGCCCTATCCGACCGCGATAATCAGACGTATCCCCGCTTGGCGCGCGCCGCGTGTGCGCGGTTCGGCGCAACCGTGTCACCCGCGCGTGTCACCCGGCTTGTCGTCCGCCCCGGCGTGCGGTTCGGTGCCCGGTTTCGCGTGCGGCCTGGACCAGGGCCAGCGCGGGCGGCCGCCGGAGGTGTCGTCGGGGTCGTACACGTACTTCCACCCCTGGACCAGGCCCAGCCGCTTGCTGTGGCCGCGGGGCGCGCGCCGGTAGACGTACACCGTGGGCGGGCCGCCGTCCGGGGCGGGGACGGGGATGCGGTACGTCTTCGGGGGGTGTCCGGTCGGCCCGAGCAGGACGGGCAGCACGCGTCCGTCCATGGGGCCGTCCGCGAACGGGATGTCCTGGGTCTTCACGGTCTCAGTCTCGGCCATCCCCCGCGAGGGTGCCCACGAGGGCGGCGGTCTGCTCGTCGCGGGCCGCGGTGACCGAGAGGGCGGCGACGAACTGGTCCACCAGCCAGTCGCGCAGTTCCTCGGTGGGCGGCTGCTTGTCCTCGTCCAGCCAGATCAGCGAGGCCGCCTCGACGGCCGTGATCCACATGCGGATGGTCATGCGCAGCCTGGGGCCGGGGTCGGTGGCGCCGAGGTGGCTGAGAATGTGCTCGGCGGCGGCCCGCCGCACCCCGTCGACGATGGCCGTGGTGCGCGAGGTCTCCGCCACGCTGCCGCCGCGCAGCAGGGCGGCGAAGCCGGTGTCGTGCTCGTCCACGAAGGCCAGGTAGCGGGTGAGGGCGCGGGTCAGCCGGGCCAGCGGGGAGCCGGTGCGGGGCTCGTCGAAGCACTGCCGCAGCTCGTCCGCGGCCGACCCCAGCGCGGCCTCGTACAGCTGCTGCTTGCCGCCGGGGAAGTACCGGTACACCAGCGGCCGCGACACCCCGGCCGCCTCCGCCACGTCGTCCAGCGACACGTCCTCGGGCGCCCGGTGCGCGAACAGCGACAGCGCGGCGTCGAGCAGCTGCCGTCGCCGCTCCTCGACGCTGAGCCGGCGGTAGGCGGGGGTGGTGGCGGTCTGGGGGGTCATGCCACGCAGCGTAACCCCCGCGCCCGGTGGAGCGCGGGGTGCCGGCCGGCCTACCGCGCTCGACAGCGGGGGCGGTCCGCGGATACACACGGGGGAGATCGGACGAGAGGGAGTGCGGGATGACGGTGCGCGTGCTGAGGGCCGGGGAGCGGGCGGCGGTGGCGTGGAAGAACGGGGGCGGGCTGACCCGTGAGATCGCCGCGGCGCCCGCCGGGGCGGGGATGGCGGACTTCGCGTGGCGGGTCAGCCTCGCCGAGGTGGCCCAGGGCGGCCCGTTCTCCCGCTTCGAGGGGGTGGACCGGGTGATCACCCTGGTCGACGGCCCCGGCATGGTGCTGACCGTCGACGGGACCCCGCACACCGTGGCCGAGCCGTACGTCCCCTTCGCCTTCCCCGGCGACGCGGACACCGGCTGCCGGCTGCTCGGCGGGCCGCTCGTCGACTTCAACGTGATGACCCGGCGCGGGCGGGCCGGCGCGCGGGTGGAGATCGTACGGGGGCGGGTGGCGCTGCCCGCGCCGTCCGCCGGGGCCGTGCTGCTCGCCGTCGTCCTGGAGGGCTCCGCCGTCCTCGACGGGGAGGGCACGGCCCTCGGGCGGTTCGACGCGGCACTGTTCGACGGGGCCCACGAGGAGGCTTTGGATGTCACCGGTGTCGCCGCGCTCGTCACCCTCACCGGGGCGGGCGGGGAGTCGTAGGGCGTGCGCGTTGTTACCAAGTGCGGACAGAACCGGGTGAACTCCACCTGAGCGATGGTCATCTGATGGGGCGTAGGGAGCAGCAGACGACCAAGGGGGAGTCCGATCATGACCGCTCGCAGTGTTCGCCGTACCGCTCGCACCACCGGCCTGGTGGCCGTCGCCGCGGCCGCGGTGCTCTCACTGACCGCCGCTTCCGCTTACGCCGTCACCTCCCATGGCGCGCACCGCACCACCGTGGCGGCCGCGGCGGCGAAGAAGCCGTCCCCGGAGCGCACCCAGAAGCTGCCGGACGGCAGCACGGCCAGGATCTACCGGCTCGGTGAGCAGCGCTACCGCGCCGAGATCGTCAACGGCGGCTCGGTCCTCGCCACCCTGGAGACGAACGGGCACGACGCCGGGCTCGACGCCAACGACATGTTCATCGTGCTCACGCTGGGCGGCGAGGTGCACGCCTGGATGGGCGGCGGCCACCAGGGTCCGGGCACCTTCAAGCTCGCGGGCGGCTGGACCGCCAAGGTCACCAAGGTCGGCGAGCTGCGCTACCGCGCGCAGATCATCGGCCACGACGGTGTGGCCGCCACCATCGAGACGAAGGACCGGCACGACGTCGGCCTCGACGCCAACGGCGTGTACATCGTGCTCAGCAACGGCGGGGTGATCAGCGCCCACGCGTAGGGGGGACCGGCAGGCCGAAGTCCCCGACCGGCGGACCGAGTTCCGCCGGCGGGGACTTCGCGCGCCCGGCTACGCCAGCAGTCCGGACGACCGCCACAGCCGCCGTCCGGCGCCCCGCAGCACGCCGATGTCGTCCAGGAAGTCGGTCAGCCGCTTCGCACCGGTCTGCATGACCTCGCGGCGGTGGCCGCTGGCCTTGACCTGCGCCATCGCCTCGCGCTTGTCGAGCCCGACGTTGGTGTACACCTCGGGGTTGACGAAGGCGATGGAGAAGACGCGGGCGAACTCCCCGGAGGTGAGCCGGGTGAACTCCTGGGACCAGCGCGGCGCGGTCACCATCTGGCGCCGCAACTCCTCACGGGCGTACCGCACATGGCGTGCCTCCTCCACCACATGGATCCGCGTCACGCCCCGGACCAGCGGCTGCACCCGCTCGTCCGGGAAGGTCAGGCGCTGCATCCAGTCCAGGACCTCCTCGCCCAGCAGGGTCGCCGTGAAGGAACCCGGAGTGGTGGAGATGGTCTTGAAGAGGCGGCCCAGGTTCAGGTGGGTCCTGCTGACCGGGTACCAGGGCGTGTCGCCGCGCTCGATCAGGCGGGCGAACATCTTCGAGTGGCGGCACTCGTCCTCGATCTCGGTGAGGGCGTAGCGCACGTGCGCGCTCGTGGCGGCCTTGTCGTAGATGTGCCGCACCAGCAGCTGCATCAGGATCAGTTCGAACCAGATGCCGAGCGAGGCCAGCGCCGCCGCCTCGTGCTGGGAGAGCAGGATCCGCTGCTCCTCGCTCATCCGCTGCCACATCGGCGTGCCGTACAGCGAGACCAGCTCGGGCGGCCAGAACCACTTGCCCTCCTCGAAGGGCGCGTCCCAGTCCAGCTCCTTGTCGGGGTCGAAGGAGTGTTTGGCGGAGGAGACCAGCAGCCGTTCGGCCACCTGCTCCCGGTCCTTGAGCAGGCCGAGCGCGTCGCGCAGGCCGTCCAGCGCGTCCGCATCCGTCAGGGTCGTCATGGCTCCCTCACCTCGTTACCCGGTGGTATGTCGTCCGTAACTTATGAGACTGCCTGTCAGCAAGGCCGTCAATCCCCTGCGCACGACTTGTTGACTACGCGTCTACGTGTGGGCCCGCGGGATATGTCCGCCCATGACCTGTACGCACTGCGTCGGCTCGGTGCGCGCCCGTTCACTCCGGTGCAGTAGCGTGCTGGCGTGTCCATGCCTCCGCCGCAGCAGCCGCCGTACCCGAACCAGCCCGGTTCCCCGTACGGCCAGCAGTCCCCGTACGGCCAGCAGTCCCCGTACGGCCAGCAGTCCCCGTACGGGCAGCAGTCCCCCTACGGGCAGCCCCAGCCGCAGAACCCCGGCCCGTACGGCGGCCCGCCGTACCAGGGCTGGGGCGGTATGCCGCCCGTCGTGCCGCCGCCCCCGAAGAAGAGCCGGCTCGGTCTGATCCTCGGGATCGTCGGCGGTGCCGTCGTGCTGATCGTGGGCGGTGTGGTCGCCCTCGGCGCGATCGGCTACAAGGCGGCCACCACCTTCCCCGACGCCAAGAACAGGCTCACGCTGCCGCGGACGCTGCTGGACGGGAAGTACGAGTTCTCCAAGGACCTCTCCGCGGAGGACGGCCAGGAGATCGAGAGCGAGGCGAACTCCTCCTGGAGCGCCAAGGACGTGCACGCCGTGGTGGGCACGTACGCCCTGGGCGGCGACCCGGCCAGGGGCAACCTGGTGGTGTCGGGCATGTACGGCCGGCTCAAGGAGACGGACCAGATCCGCCGGAACATGATGAAGGGCGTCACCCAGACCGCCGGCTCCACGCTCGCCGTGCCCGCCAAGGACTTCGACCTGGGCATCACCATCAGCTGCGAGGTGGTGGTCCAGGACCACGCCGGCACGAAGATCACCATGCCCTCCTGCGCCTGGGCCGACGGCAACACGGCGGCCACGATCGCCATCGTGGACATGACCGACATGGCGCAGGACCCCTCCCAGGTCGACCTGGCGGCGCTCGCCAGGCAGACGCTCCAGGTCCGCTCCGAGGCGGTCAAGCCGATCGGCTGACCGCCGCCTCGGGACCGGGCGCGAACGGTGCCCGCAGGGTGAAGGCGTACGGCGTCGGGCCGTGCGCCCTCAGGTGCAGCAGCCGGTCCTCCGCCTCGGCGACCGCCGGGCGGTGGCCGGCCGGCACCCACCACAGCGCGGTCACCGCCTCGTCCAGCCGCTCGAAGAACTCCCTGCGCCGGGCCAGCAACTCCCGGTGCAGCCCGCGGTACATGAAGGCGGTGAGCGCCTCCGGGTCCCGCCACACCGACAGGTTGACGATCATCCACGCGTCCCCGAGCACCGGGACGTCGGTCGCGTTGCCGGAGTCGCTCTGGAGCCGCCACACGAAGCCGTCGGCGGCGTCGGCGACCGCGTTCACCGGGTCGAGCCCGTCCACGAAGTCCTTCAACTCGGCGGAGTCCAGAGGGTGTTTGAGGCGGGCGATGTTGACCTGGGCCAGTTCGTACGCGGGTGCGATATCCGTCATGGGCGCCACCCTAAGGAGATCCGGGCCGCTCGCGGCAGCCCCGTCTCACCGGCCGAGCACCGCCCGCATCACGTCCCGCGCGATCGGCGCCGCGTCGCCCCCGCCGCTGATCTCGCCCCGGTCCGCCGAGGCGTCCTCCACCACCACCGCGACCGCCACCGCCGGCTCCACCGCGTCCTCGTCCCGCGCCCAGGAGACGAACCAGGCGTACGGCAGGCCGGTGTTGCCCACCCCGTGCTGCGCGGTGCCGGTCTTGCCGCCGACGACGGCACCCGGAATGGCCGCGCGGGTGCCGGTGCCCTCCCGCACCACCCCGGTCATCAGCTCCTTCAACTGCTCGGCCGTGTACGGGCGCATGACCTGCCGCACCGGATGCGTCCCGCTGCCCGTGACCGTCTCGCCGTCGTGCCGAGTGGTGCGCTCCACCAGGTACGGCGCGTGCAGCCGCCCGTCGTCGGCGACGGCCGCCGCGACCATCGCCATCTGGAGCGGGGTGGCGCGGGTGTTGTACTGGCCGATCGAGGAGAGCGCCAACTGGGCCTTGTCCACAGGGGAGTCGAAGGTGCTGCGCGCGACCGGGAAGGGGATGCGCAGCCCGTCGTCGTCGAACCCGAACGCCCGCGCCGTGGCCGTCATGTTCCGTACCCCGACGTCCACGCCCAGCTTGGCGAAGACCGTGTTGCAGGACCATTCGAAGGCGTCCCGCAGCGAGGTGTCCGCGCAGCCGTCGGCCTCGTTGGTCAGCTGGGTGCGGGTGCCGGGCAGCCGGTAGGGGTCGGGGGAGTGGGTGCGCGCGTCCGGGTCGGTGACCACCCCCGCGTCCAGCGCCGCCGCCGCGGTGACCACCTTGAACGTGGAACCCGGCGGATAGGTCTGCGACACCGCCCGGTTGAGCATCGGCTTGTCCGGGTCGCCGTTGAGCCGCGCCCACGCGGAGGCCACCGACGCGGCGTTGCCGGAGAGCTGGGCCGGGTCGTACGACGGGCTCGTCACCAGCGCCAGGACGCGTCCGGTGGAGGGCTCGATCGCGGCCACCGCGCCCTTGCGCCCGCCGAGCCCCCGGTACGCCGCCTCCTGGGCCGCCCGGTTGAGGGTCGTCACGACGTTCCCGCCCGGATCGCGGCCCCGCGTCAGGTCGTTCCACAGCGGCAGCGGCGCGAGCAGCGGATCGGTGCCGGAGAGCACTCCGTCCTCGGCGTTCTCCAGGAAGGTGGTGCCGTACGACTGGGAGGCGAACCCGGTCACCGGGGCGTACAACGGGCCGTCCTGATAGCTGCGTTCGTAGCGCAGCTGCTCATGGGTGTCCACGGAGCCGGTGACCGGCTTGCCGCCGACCAGGATGTCGCCGCGCGGCTGCTGGTAACGGGCGATGGCCGCACGGCGGTTGGCCGGGTTGCCGGTGTAGACGCCGGCCTGGACCAGCTGCACGCGGGCCGCGTTCACCAGCAGGGCGGCGAGCAGCAGCGTGCAGAACGCGCAGGCGTGCCGGATGTACCGGGCCATCGGCCGCCCGCCCTCGCCCACCCCGGAGAACTCGCTCACGGCGCCTCCCTGCCGTCGTACTGGCTGCGCGCCGAGTCGCTGACCCGGATCAGCAGGGCCACGATCGTCCAGTTGGTCACCACCGAGGAGCCGCCCTGGGCGAGGAACGGCATCGCCATGCCGGTCAGCGGGATCAGCCCGGTCACTCCGCCCGCGATCACGAACACCTGGAGCGCCAGGATCGAGGCGAGCCCCACCGCGAGCAGCCGCCCGAACGGCTCGCGCAGCGCGAGGCCCGCCCGGTAGCCGCGCTCCACCAGCAGCGCGTACAGCAGGATGATCGCCGCGAGTCCGGCGAGGCCCAGCTCCTCGCCGGCCGTGGCCAGGATGAAGTCCGACTTGGCGGCGAAGCCGATGAGCACCGAGTGCCCGAGCCCGAGGCCGGTGCCCAGCAGCCCGCCCGCGGCGAACGCGAACAGCGACTGGGAGAGCTGGTTGGGGCCCCGCCCGGCCTCGATGGTGGCGAACGGGTGCAGCCAGTCCGCGATCCGGCCGCCCACGTGCGGCTCCACCCGGCCGACGGCCACCGCGCCCAGCACGGCGAGCACCAGCCCCACCGCGATCCAGCCGGTGCGCCCGGTGGCGACGTACAGCAGCACCACGAACAGCCCGAAGAACAGCAGCGAGGTGCCGAGGTCCCGCTCCAGGACCAGCACCCCGACGCTGAGCAGCCAGATCGTCACGATCGGCCCGAGCACCCGCCCGGTCGGGAACTGCATCCGCCACAACCGGCGGCCGGTGTACGCCAGCGCGTTGCGGTTGGCGGCGAGGTACGCGGCGAAGAACACCGCCAGCAGCACCTTCGCGAACTCGCCGGGCTGGATGGAGAATCCGGCGACCCGGATCCAGATCCGGGCGCCGTTGACCGCCGGGAAGAGGATCGGCGCCAGCAGCAGGACGAGGGCCGCGACCACGCACACATAGGAGTAGCGCTGGAGCAGCCGGTGGTCGCGCAGCAGCAGGACGACGACGATGAACAGGGCCACCCCGAGCGCGGACCACACCAGCTGGGCGGGGGCGGCACCGTCGCCCGGTGTCTCCAGGTCGAGCCGGTAGATCAGCACCAGGCCGAGCCCGTTGAGCAGCACCCCGATGGGCAGCGGCAGCGGATCGGCGTACGGCGCCCGCAGCCGTACGGCGAGATGCGCGAGCAGCGCGAGCACCCCGAGCCCGGCCCCGTACGCCAGCGCCCCCGGCGGCACCCGCCCGGACCGCGCCAGGCCCACCGCGCAGTACCCGTACACCGACAGCGTGACGGCCAGCACGATCAGCGCCAACTCGATGCCGCGGCGCCGGGGCAGCCGGACGCCGCTCACGGCGGCCGGGGCCGTCGCCGCGGCAGTTCCGGCGTCGGTCATGCCGCGAACTTACCTAAACCTGCCCATCCCGCCTCATTGCAACGCGCTCTACCGCGCCTGCGAAGCCACCGGCAGGACGAGCGTCGCCACCGCGCCCCCCTCCGCCGCGTTCCGGAACGACAGCCGTGCGCCCAGCACCTCCGCCTGCCCCGCCGCGATCGTCAGCCCGAGCCCGTGCCCCTTCGCCCCGCCCTCGGTGCGGAACCGCTGCGGCCCGTGCGCGACCAGGTAGTCGGGGTAGCCGCCCCCGTGGTCCCGCACCGTCACCACCGGCCCGTTGACCGTGAGGACCACCGGCGGCGCCCCGTGCTTGTGCGCGTTGGCCACCAGGTTCCCCAGCACCCGCTCCAGGCGCCGCCGGTCGGTCTCCACCAGCGCGTCCCGCACCACCCGCACCTCGGTGTCCGTCCCCGAGGCCCGCACCACCCGCTCGGCGAGCGCCCCCAGCTCCTCCGCGTCGGCCTCCAGCCGCTCCCGCCCGGTGTCCAGGCGGGAGATCTCCAGCAGGTCCTCGGTGAGCGTGCGCAGTGCCGCCACCCGGTCCCGCACCAGCTCCGTCGGCCGCCCCGGCGGCAGCAGTTCCGCCGCCGCGTGCAGCCCGGTGAGCGGGGTGCGCAGCTCGTGCGCCACGTCCGCGGTGAACCGCTGCTCGCTGAGCAGCTTGCCCTGGAGCGTGGCGGCCATCGTGTCCAGCGCGGCGGCCACCGCGGCCACCTCGTCCTGGGGCCGGGTGGGGTCCTTCGTACGGGGGTCGCCGACCCGCGCGTCCAGGTCGCCCGCGCTGATCCGGCGGGCCACCCGCGCGGTGCCGTGCAGCCGCCGGGTCACCCGCGACACGGCGAACACGCCGACCAGCACGGTCGCGCCGATGGCGAGCACCGAGGACCACAGGATCGAGCTGTCCAGCCCGGCGATGGTGCGGGACTGCTGCGAGTAGTCGATCTCCACGGCGAGCGCCCGGTGCCCCTGGACGGGGCCCGCCGCCCACATCGTCGGCCGCCCCCGGTGCGTGGACACGATGGTGCCGCGCCGCCCGGAGACCGCCAGCGCCCGCAGCGAGCCGGGCAGCCCCTCGGGGTCCACCCCGGCGTTCGGCAGCAGCGTGTCCCCGGCCTCGTAGGCGCGGGTGGCGTCCGCGAGCCGGGACAGGGCGAGGTCGCGGGCCTGACCGACGGTCTGGTCGGTCACCGAGACGTGCACCAGCACGCCGAGCAGCGCGGCCAGCGCGCAGCACATCACGGTGATGAACACGGCCGCCTTCACGGCGAGGGGCCCGGCCCAGCGGGCCAGCAGCAGCCTCATGGCGTGCCCGAGGGGGACGGGGCGGCGGACGGGGCGGCCTTGTGGACGCGGCGGCCCGTGCCGGTGTGCAGGTACTCGTCGCGGGAGAACACCATCGCCCGCTGGCCGGGGTCCCACTCCCAGGTGGTGCGGTACTCGTAGCCGGAGATGTCGGCCGGGTTGCGCTCGATCAGCGCCCGCCCGGCCAGCTCCACGCCGAGGATCGCGTCGTTGTCGGCCAGCACCTGCACCAGGCGGCGGCCCTCGACGGTGTAGACCCGGACCGCCGTCTGGTTGGTCGGGTAGAGCCGGAAGCCGAGCGTGAGATCGGGCCGGCCGTCCCCGGTGAGGTCCCGGTAGTACGGCTTGAGCAGCGGGCACAGCGCCCGGTCGCCGCCCGCGCGGCACTCCTTCACCCGGTCCACGGTCCCGTGGAACGCCCCCTTGGACCCGTAGTCGGCCGGGTGCGCCTTCAGCTCCGCCTCCACGATGTCCACCGGATCGACCCGGCGTATGTCGCCGCCGGGCACGGTCAGGCCCTTGACGACCTCGCGGGTGGCCACGTCGTACGGATAGGCCGGGCTGGACGCCGGGCGCAGGTCGGGCCAGAGCTTGGCGGGGCTGTCCGCGGTCTGGGTCGGCCCGGCGCTGCGCAGCTGTCCGGCGTCCCCGCAGGCCGCCGCCGTCGCCGACAGCAGGGCGACGGCGACCGCGGCGAAGGCGGTGCGCAGGGGGCGACGGAGGGGCACGGTGCTCCAGAGACGATGGTTTTGCAGGTCAGTAGGCCAGTATGCACATAGATTCCAAGGAAGCCCCTTTTCGTCCGTTCTGCGCCCCCGGCTGCCGGAAGCTGGGAGAGAGGCTACTCGGCCAGTTCTTCGAGGAGTCGTACGGTAGGCAGCCCCGCGCGCAGATACGCCACGAACAGCTCGTTGTGCAGCGCCCACGCCGAGCGGCGGGTCCGGATCAGCCGGACGGCCTCGTCCGCCGCCTCCCCCCGCTGGATCAGCGCGTGCGCCACCACCAGACCCGAGCGGTTGTAGCCGTGGTAGCAGCGCACCAGCACCCGGCGGCCGGCGTCCAGCGCCTCGTTCGCCGCCCGCGCCAGCCGGATCACCCCGGCGAGCTGCGTCCCGTCCAGCGGCCCGTCCGGGATCGGCCACACATGGTGCTCGACGCCCGCGTCCGGGCCGTGGCCCGGCAGCCGCAGCAGCGACTGCACCACGTCGAACTCGTCCCGTACGACGGCCGTCTCCAGCCGCCCCGTACGCCCCCGGTACTGGTGCCCGCCCATCCACAGGCCGGGCACGATCTCGCTCCACGGGCTCCGTGGAGCGGGCACGTCGGGCTGCATCCCGCGGGTTCGCACCGGCGCCTCCCCAACTCCCCTGCGCAGGACCGCCCTCCACGGTAGCCGCTCTTGCCCGGTAAGCACCCGGCCTGTTCCCATGGACGAGGGGTGATGCGCATGAGCGCACTGCGCGTGGTCCCGGCCCGCCGGCACGGCCGGGACCGGTTGTACGTCTGCCGCCCGGACGGCAGCCGGATCGCCTGGTACGACCGCGACGCCGGCCGGGTCGACCTGCTCGCCGAGGACGAACGGGACCGGGTGCTCGAAGCCCTCGGGCCCTTCCTCACCGGCCCGGTCGCCGTGGGCCCGCCCCCGGTCCCCACGCCCGCCGAACTGGCCCGGCTGACCCTGCACCCGGACGACGACCTCGCGCCCAACCGGCCCGGCGAGGCGCTGCTGATCGCCCTCGACCGCGAGCCGGGCACCGGGCACCGGCTGCGCCCCGACCCGCGCCGGCGCGCCCTGCTGGCCGAGCAGACCGTGGGCGCGGCCCTCGACGGCCTGGAGGGCGGCGGCTGGCACGCGCTGCACTCGCTGCCGCTGCCCGGCGGCGACCGGGTCCACCATCTGCTGATCGGCCCCGGCGGGCTGTTCGCCGTCCACGCCCTGTACGCCCGCAGGGCGCGGGTGCGGATCGCCGACCCGATGGTCGCCGTGGGGCGGCGCGCCGCCGAGCCCCTGCTGCGCCGGCTGCGCGACCGGGCCGGCCGGGCCGCCTTCGCCCTGACCGCCGAGGTCCGCCCGGTCCTCGCCCTGACCGACCCTTCCGGGGTGACCCTGACCGCCGTGCCGCGGGAGGTGCGGATCCTGTCCGCCGCGGAGCTGCCGGGACTGGCCCGGCTGGGCGGCGTGCTGAAACCGGCGGACGTGGAGGCACTGCACGCGATGGCACGGGACCGGCGCACCTGGGAGCAGGTCTAGCTAGGTCTTGGCGGGCAGGGGCGCGGCCCGCCGCGCGTCCAGCAGGGGGGCCAGCAGGTCGCCGTGGTCGCGCAGGCGCGGTGCGATGTCCTCGGCGCGGAACTCCAGCCGCTCCGGTGAGCGGCACCCGGCGACCTCGTCCCAGGTCACGGGCGCGGAGACCAGGGGGGCGCGGCGGGCGCGCAGGGTGTAGGGGGTGGCGGTGGTCTTGCGGGCCGCGTTCTGGCTCCAGTCCACGAACACCTTGCCGGGCCGCAGGCTCCTGGTCATCCGGTGCACCACGAGCCGGGGCAGCGCCCGCTCCGCCTCGACCGCGAGCGCCTTGGCGTACTCGCTGGTCCGCTCCGAGGAGGCGCCGGACACCGCGGCCAGCAGGTGCAGCCCCTTGGACCCGGCCGTCTTCGGGTACGCCTCGATCCCGTCCGCCGCGAGCCGCTCGCGCAGCCACAGGGCGACCTCGCAGCACTGCACGACCGTCGCCGGGGCACCGGGGTCGAGGTCGAACACCAGCCGGTCGGCCTCCCCCGGCGAGGGCACCTTCCACTGGTGGGTGTGGAACTCGGTGACCAGGTTCGCCGCCCACACCAGGCTCGGCAGATCCTGTACGACGACCATCCGGGCCGGGCCCTCCGCCGAGGACCTGGGCACCTCGGCGGTCGTGACCCACTCGGGGGTACCCGGCGGCACGTTCTTGGTGAAGAACACCTGGCCCTCGGGACCGTCCGGATAGCGCAGGAAGGACACCGCGCGGTCGCGCAGATGCGGGAGCAGGGCGTCGGCGGTGGTCGCGTAGTAGTGCACCAGCTCCGCCTTGGTGAAACCGGTCGCCGGATACAGCACCTTCTCCAGGTTGGTCAGCGGGACCCGCCGCCCCTCCACCTCTGTGATAGGCGTCATAAGATGACAATCCCAGATGAAGCGGGAGAAACGGGAAAGGACGGGTGCGGCACGTGCGATCGATATGGAACGGCGCCATCTCCTTCGGGCTGGTCAGCATCCCGATCAAGCTGGTCAACGCGACCGAGAGCCACGCGATCTCCTTCCGCCAGATCCACACCGAGGACAACGGCCGCATCCGCTACCGCAAGGTGTGCGAGGTGGAGGACCGCGAGGTCAGCCAGTCCGAGATCGGCAAGGCGTACGAGGACGCGGACGGCACCATCGTCCCGATCACCGACGAGGACCTGTCCCACCTGCCGATCCCGACGGCCCGCACCATCGAGATCGTCGCCTTCGTGCCGGCCGACCGGATCGACCCGCTCCAGATGGGCGCGGCGTACTACCTCGCCGCGAGCGGGGCCCCGGCCGCCAAGCCGTACACCCTCCTGCGCGAGGCCCTGAAGCGCAGCAACAAGGTCGCCATCGCCAAGTTCGCACTGCGCGGGCGGGAACGGCTCGGGATGCTCCGGGTCGTCGACGACGCGATCGCCATGCACGCCCTGCTCTGGCCGGACGAGGTACGGGCCCCCGAGGGCGTCGCCCCGGACGTGGACGTCACCATCCGTGACAAGGAACTCGACCTCGCGGACGCCCTGATGGACACCCTCGGCGAGGTCGAGATGGCGGATCTGCACGACGAGTACCGGGAGGCGCTGGAGGAGGTCATCGCCGCGAAGGCCGCGGGCGAGGCACCCCCGCAGGCCCCGGAGCCGGCGCCCGGCGGCAAGGTCCTCGACCTCATGGCCGCCCTGGAGAACAGCGTCCGCGCCGCCCGCGAGTCCCGTGAACCCGCGGGCGAGGCCGAGGTCAGATCCCTGCCGGACCGCCGCTCCACCCCGAAGGAGACGGACGGCAAGAAGTCCGCCTCCACGGCGAAGAAGACCGCCGCGAAGAAGACCCCGGCGAGGAAGTCCACGTCGAAGACGGCGTCGAAGCCGGCGGAATCCGCCAAGAAGGCGACGGCGAAGAAGACGGCCGCGAAGAAGACGGCGGCGAAGAAGACGTCCGCGCGCAAACGCTCGGCCTGAGCGGCCCGGTTCAGCGGGCGCGCGGCGGGGCGTCCGCGCGCCCCTCGTCGCCCGGCGGCTGCTCCTCCAGCGCGGGCAGGGCGCGGGGGAGACCGGGCAGGGCGCGCCAGTCGAGCGGCTCCGTCCGGGGAGTGCCGCCGTCGGCGGTGGCGTGGACATCGGCGGCCAACCAGTGCTCGCCCGGCGGTAGTTGGCCCCGCAGTACGGGCAGCGCGGTCCGGGGCCACAGGAGATGGCTGCTGGGGTCGGGGAGCATGACCTCACCGGCGCGGGCCCCGGTGAGGTCCCGTACGGCGCTCGCGAGGTCGCCGCGCACCGCCCGCGCCTCCCGGCCCCCGGCCCCGGTGACGGCCCCCTCGCGGGGGAGCGCGAAGCCGCCCTCGACCGTGTGCAGCGGACGGGGGGTGACCAGGCGGTGGACGCGGACGTGCCGGCCGGGTCCGGCGGGCAGCAGCCAGGTGTCGACGGTGACATCGGGCCAGGGGTGCCAGCGGGCGCGCACCCGGTCGGCGGTCACGGAGCGGGACGCGCAGGCGATCCGGGAGCGCCAGTACAGGCCGTCCTCGCTGAGCAGCAGGGCGCTGTCCGGGGCGGCGGCCTCCGCGCCGAGCGGGCCGGTGGCGACGGCGCAGCCGAAGGCCGTGGAGTAGGCGAACTTGCCGTACTTCGCGGGCGCGTTGCGCACCCAGGTGTCGGCGTCGCAGGCGGCCAGCGCCGTGGTGTGCCCGCCGCCGTGCTGGACCAGCAGACCCGCCTCCGGCTGGGCGTGCACCGCGTCCGCGGCGGGCAGCGGCTCCTCCTCGGCGGTCCAGAACGGGTGCCCGGCGGGCAAGGCGAGCGGCAGGAACGCCTTGAACGCCCAGTAGGGGGAGCCCGCCGCGTTGTACTGCTCGCTCATGAACAGGTTCGGATAGGCGTAGCCGACCGACAGCGTGCCGTCGGCGGCGAACACCGGCTGCCGCGCCCACCAGCGCAGATTCCGCGCCCACAGCCCGCGCAGCACCCCCCAGGGCAGCGCCTCCACACCCGCGTGGGCGAGCGCGCCCCAGAACGCGCACTGCGCGAACCGGTACGTCAGACTGCGGCCGAAGGGCAGCGCCGCGCCGTCGGCCGCGAACCAGTGCCGGAACTCCCCGGCGAACAGCGCGGCCCGCTCCCGTACCCGCGCCACGACCGCCGGGCCGGCGTCCGGGGCGAGGGCCGTGTACAGCAGCGTGTACAGGTGCAGGGCCCAAGGACCGTAGTAGTCACGGGGTTTGCCGTCCGGTCCGTCCGAATACCAGCCGCCGCCCCGGTAGAAGTCCTCCACCCGCGCCAACGCCCGCTCGGCGAGCCCCGGTTCGGGTTCCTCCCCGACCGCCGTCAGGCCCAGCTCCACCATCACCGGGAACAGCTGCCAGTTGTTGTCGGGGACGCGCTCGGCCCGCGCCGCCGCGCGCAGCCAGGCGGCGAGCCGCGTCCGTTCCGCCCCGGAGAACGGCTCCCACAGCTCGCCGGGTGCCAGGGCCAGCGCGCACCCGAGCCCGGCCGCCTCGACCAGGCGCTGGTCCATCGCGCCGGGCTCGCCCCAGTACTCCGGGTGCGCCGGATCGGTCCCGGCGGCGACGGCCCGCCGGACGCGCTCCCAGCCGTCGTACCGCCCGCCGCCCGCCGCGAGCGGGGCCAGCCCCCACAGCGGTCGTACGGTCGCCTCCAGCCGGGCGACGCGGGGTGCGTACGCGGTGCCGGGGGCGGCCAGCGCCGCGTCGTCGGGGTAGGCATCGGCGAGCGGGGCGCACAGGGCGAGCAGCGCGCGCTGCCAGTCGGCGCGGCTGGAGAGGGGGTTGCCAAAGAACGGGTGCGGGCGGTTGCGGGTCATGGCTCCTCGTCCGGGAAGGTCCGGTGGCTGCGGTCGGGGCGGTGGCTGCGGTCGGGCCGGTGGGTGGTGACGGCCAGGTCAGTCTTCCCCTCCCCGCCCAGGGCTCAGGCCGAGCGCTCGAACTGCTCGCGGACGACCGGATGGGCGAACGGCCGCCCGTGCGCGAGGCGTTCCAGCTCGTCCAGCGCCGAGTCCGCCATCCGGTGCAGCTCACCGCCGAGCGAACCGGCGATGTGCGGGGTGAGCACCACGTTGTCCAGGTCGTACAGCGGGGAGTCGGGCGGCAGGACCTCCGGCTCGGTCACATCCAGTACGGCGTTCAGCCGGCCGCTGGTCAGCTCGCGGACCAGCGCGTCCGTGTCCACCAGCGCCCCCCGCGCGGTGTTGATCAGCGTGGCGCCGTCCGGCATCAGCTTCAGCCGGCGCTCGTCGATCAGGTGCCGGGTCTCGGGCAGCGCGGGCGCGTGCAGCGAGACCACGTCGCAGCGGGCGCACAGCTCGTCGAGGCCGGCCGGCCGCACGCCGAGCGCCCGCGCTTCCGCCGCGCTCAAGTACGGGTCGTACACCAGGAGTTCCATGTCGTAGGGGGCGAGCAGCGCGATGAGGCGGCGCCCGGTGCGGGAGGCGCCGACGATGCCGACGGCCCGGCGGTAGTTGCCGGCGTCGCGGTACTCGTGCTGCCAGGAGAGCTGGGCGCGCACGGCCCGGTAGTGGTCGCGGGTCCGCAGCGCCCGCTTGTTGGCGAGCAGGATCACCGCCAGCGCGTACTCCGCCACCGGCAGCGCGTTGGCGTCGGCGGCGGAGGACAGGGCGATGCCCCGCTCCCAGCAGGCGTCGGTGACGAAGTTCTTCACCGAGCCCGCGGCATGCACCACCGCCCGCAGCCGGGGCGCCCCGGCGAGCACCTCGGGCCCGAGCGGAGGACAGCCCCAGAAGGTGAACAGCACGTCAGCGCGGGCGAGTTCGGCGGCGATGCCGTCGGCGGTGAAGTCGTCGGCGACCAGCGCCGGGTCCAGGTCGGCGAGGCCGGTGAGCCGGGCCATCCGCGCCGGGTCGAGCAGCAGGGGCAGCAGATCGCGCTGCATGGCGAGCAGGACCCGTGGCCGGCGGGCCGTGGGCGGCAGGACCCGCGGGCGGCGGGCCGCGGGGGGCAGGTCGGACACAGGACTCCTCGGGTCATGGGCGTGGGGCGCCGGTGGCGGGCGGCGCCCCACGCGGGAGATGCGGTACGTCGGCGGCCGGCGGCCGGGACCGGCGGGGCGGCCGGACTCACCGGAGAGCGGCGGGGCTCACCCCGCCGCCGCCTTGGCCTTGGCGAATTCCTCGGCCATCTGGTCGATGCCGTTCTGCTGCTTGATCCGGGCGACGGCGCCCTCAGGGCGATGGCCACGACCCAGGAGACGAGGTCGGCGGGAACACCACCGACCGGCGCCGTACTGGAAGACCAGGAAGTACAGCACGCCCGGCACCATCATGAGCAGCGGCACCCGGTCCCGCCGCACCCGCCGCCACCACGGCACCGCGTGCCGGGCGACCGCTGCGGCGGGCGTTCCGGGAGGTACGTGCTGTCGCTCGGCCGGTGTACTGCCGGGCCGCTGGCCGACCAGGGACACAGGGGCCTCCTTCCGGGGGAGAGGCGGGGCATCGAGGACGCCGCCGGACACGACGGGATGCCGCGAAGACCGCCGGCGTCCGATGCGGCTTCAGCATCCGGTCAGGTCCGTAACCCGTCAATGAGGTCGTGCGTACCTGGAACGACCCGGAGCCATCCGGAACGTTCCGGTACCCCGCTCCCTCCCCGTCCGCCCCTTATCCCTCCTTTCGATCACCCGCCGCCCGGCCGCCTTCGCACTCTCCACGGGCCGCCGGGGGCTGCCCAACTCCCGCCGGGCCCGCTAGGTTTCTTCCGTTCCCAATAGTTCGGAACCTCTTCCATGCCAGCGCCAAGGGAAATGTGACGCGTGATGCTCTCTCCGGACCGGCACGACCTGCTCCTCGCCCATCTGCGGGAACACGGCTCGGCACGGATCAGTGACCTCGTGGGCCTGCTGGGGGTCTCCGACGTCACGGTGCGACGCGATGTCGAGGCCCTGGAACGCGAGGGCCTGGTACGGCGGTTCCACGGCGGCGTCGCCCTGGAGCGCAGAGCCGCGACCCTCGGCCACGAGCCCGAACACACCTCCAGCGCCCTGCGGTTGGGCCTGCTGCTGCCCAACGGCCCCTACTTCCGGAAGGTCCTGGAAGGAGCCCGCGAGGCGGCGTCGGAGCTGAACGCCGAACTCACCCTCGCCTTCTCCGACTACCAGCCCGAGCAGGACCTGGTGGCCATCCGCCGCCACCTGGACGACGGCGTCGACGGCCTCCTGCTGGCCCCGCCGACCCTGGAGAACTCCCGCCACACCCGCTTCGAGGAGCGCCTGCGCGAGCTGAAGCTCCCGGTGGTCCTGGTCGAACGCGAACTGCGCTCCACCACACTGGTCGACCGCCTGGACCACGTGGTCACCGACCACCAGGCCGGCGCCCGCCTCGCGGTGGAGCACCTGGCCCGCCTCGGGCACCGCCGGATCGCCCTCATGGTCAAGGACCTGGGCCCCACGGCCCCCGCCGTCCGCCTCGGCCACACCCACGCCCTGCGCGCCCTGGGCCTCGACCAGGACACCCCCGTCCACCTGGTCCCGCAGCGCGAGACCTCCCCGCACACCGAGCAGCGCATCGACGAGGTCCTCGACGACCTGCGCGCCCACGGCGCCACCGCCGTCCTCGCCCACGGGGACGCCGAAGCCATCGTCCTGCTCCAACTGGCCGCCCAGCGCGGCATCCGCGTGCCCCAGGACCTCGCGATCATCTCCTACGACGACGAGGTCGCCGCCCTGGCCAGCGTCCCCCTGACCGCCGTCGCCCCACCGAAACGCGCCCTGGGCCGCAAGGGCGTCGAACTCCTCACCTCCCGCCTCCGCTCCGACCACCCCCTCCCCGTCCACCACCTGACCCTGCAACCGTCCCTGGCCATCCGCGCCTCGTGCGGCAGAGGAGCGGGCGGCCGGGGACGCAGGGGGCGCTGAACGGGGGATCGGCAATCCCTCAGGGGGCGCCCCCGGACCACCCGTCCGAGTCACCCCGAGGCGGAGCCCAATCCGTGACGCCGAGTCCCGTACTCCGCAGGAAGTGCTCACTGATTCCCAGTTGCTGGAAGGGGGACCGCCCGTGTCTTCCGATCCAGGAGCTACGGCGCCTTTTCTCGTCCTCGGTGAGCAGGTCCCAGTCGTCGAAGTGGAGTCCGGGATTCTTGTCAGTGTGAAGTAGACCGCGCATCACGGCGTACTTCGCCTCGGCCGGATTCCTCCTCACCCTTACCAGGATCCAAGCCGTCTCGATGGTCATGCCGGCTCGCTGTCTGCGCATGAATCGATACGCGCGCCATTGCGTGACCGGAGACAACAGCCATTGCCGGGTGGCACGTCGCATCAGAACGGACCTCTGAGCAGTGAAAGACGCATCGACGCCGCTTAGACCGTCCCGTCCCTGCCCTCGTGCGGCTGATCGAGTTGCTGCTGCCGCTTCCGCTGCTCGACACGGAGGTCCTCGACCTCCTTCGTCAGTTTCGCCAAGTTGTCGGCTGGGTCCCCGGAGTAGGGCGGAATCCCGAGCTCGAAGGCGGTCGCGTGCTGGTCGATGGCATCAGCCGTCTGCTGCAAGTAGAAGCTCCGCTCCCGGTACTTGAAGTAACCGGTGAAACCCGCCGACATGCCCACGGCGAAACTGAGACCGACCGTCACCCATTTGAGATAGGAAGGCGTCTCGGCCAGGCTGGCCGCCGTGGTCGTCCCCAGGGAGCCGATGATGATGACGGACTGAAAGGCATTGTGGATGCGCCGGTAATGCTGTGCCTCGGCGCGCAGCTGGTCCAGCTCCCGCGGAAGCGAGTCCTTGTACGTGAACTGCCGCTGATCGACGGGAAAGTCGAGCGCCTTGGCCTGAAGGAGCCTGCGCTCCTCGGCGATCTCCAGCTCCAGTTCAAGCCTTCGGACGGATTTCTTGCCCACGCGACCGCGCTCCGCGGCGTGCTGAAACGCGAAGGCGATTCCACACAAGACGGTCAGGGGAATGGCAATTCTGTTGATCTTCCCGATGTCGACCGTGCGCCATGTGGCTACCGTGGCGACGTAGATGGCGACGATATTGAAGATGGTGATGAGTCCCGTGCCGTACAGAGACCGGAGCTGGATCTTTCGGATGCGGATCTGAGCCTGCAACTCCAGGATGGCTGCCCTGTGTTCCAGTAGTTGTTCGGTGGGGCCGCTCGCGTACGGCACAACTTGATTCAAGGTCCCACCCCCCGGCGGTCACGAATGGTACGGGGGAATCGTACAAGTCGGATAACGTCCGAGGTGCGCAACTCCGAAGTATTCACCAGGTCGGACATCGCTTTGACCGGATTGCCGCTCTGCGGCATCAGGTTTGTTCGAATCCCAGCGCACGCCAGTGCAGTTGTATTCCCCTCGCTGCCGGGTGAGCGGCCACCTCGGCTCGCCAGTGGCCATGGCGCTCATGCCCCCGCCCTGCCGGGCCGGTCTCCGGCTCCTACGGGTTCGGAAGCCCATCGGCGGCGCGTACCTCGACGGCTTCGGAGCTCGAACGTCTCCCCGCCGCACGGTGAGCGAATTCCAGACGGTCGCGCGGTCTCCGTTCGCTCGCCGTCCTGCCGCGGCTGCTCGGTATGGTGTGCAACTCTGCTGACGTATCGGCTCTTTGATCGAAAGATGGTGCACGTGAACGAGAACAGCACGCATGCCGCGGTGGTATCGGTCCCGGTGGGCCGGGTGGTCGGCGGCCGGGCGGAGGTCCGCGACGACGACTGGGGCGGGGAGACCGCGATCATCCGCCTGGACGCCGGCCAGTTCGGCCCCGAGGCGGTGGCCGGCCTGGACTCCTTCTCCCACCTCGAAGTCGTCTACCACTTCGACCGTGTGCCCGTGGAGAAGATCGAGACCGGCTCCCGGCACCCGCGCGGCAACACCGACTGGCCCCGCGTCGGCATCTTCGCCCAGCGCGGCAAGAACCGCCCCAACCGGCTCGGCGTCTCCCGCTGCCGCCTGATCAAGGCCGACGGCCTCGACCTGCACGTCCAGGGCCTGGACGCCGTCGACGGAACCCCCGTCCTCGACATCAAGCCCTACATGAGCGAGTTCGGTCCCCAGGGCGAGACCACCCAGCCCGAGTGGGCCACCACCATCATGCGCGACTACTACTGACGGTACGGCTACTGACGGTACGACGGCCGCTCACTGGGGCTGAAGACCGAGCGCGACGCGGGTGAGTTCCGCCTTGTCGCCGATGCCGGACTTGGACCGCACCCGCTTCGCGTACGTTCCCGTGGTGCGGTCGTAGTTCGCGGAGCAGGTGAACGGCCGGCGGGGCGGGGCCGTACCGCCTGGGGCGAGAAGGGCCCGAGAGCGAGCCGGGAACGCGACCACCCCCACAGATACAACACAATTTCCGCACGTCTCCCGTGCTCGCACTCTGTGGGTACTACAGTCAGTCGCGCGCGGTAGGTCACAGAGCGCCACGCAGCGCATCAGGCGGCCGGGGCGGGCGCTTTCCCGTGCCCGGTCCGCATCGTTTGGGGGGCTTTGTGCGCGACATGGTCGCGGGCTCGAACGTGTCGCTGCCGGCCCTGAGCGAGAACGCCAGCTCGGTGATCGTCAGTCTGGGCTGGGCGAGCCCGACCGGCGAAGGCGACGCCGATGTGTCGGTCCTGTTGCTGAACGCGAAGGGCAAGGTCCGCAGCGACGCGGACTTCTACTTCTACAACAACCCGGTCGCCCCCGACGGGAGCGTGCAACTCCTCGGCAAGGCACCTGCGGCGGACGGAAACGAGGACCGGATCAGCTCCGACCTGACCGCGGTCCCGCACGAGATCGCCCGCATCGTCGTGGCCGCCAGCCGCTACGAGGGCGCCCGCTTCGGTGAACTGGAGGACGTACGACGGTCGTTGGCGGACGGGAGCGGCGAGGAACTCCTCCGCTTCACCGTCGGGGACATAGACGACGACGCGACGGCCGAGGACGCACGGGAGGCACAGGACGCGCGGGAAGTGCAGGAGGCACGGGAAGTGCGGGGGACGACCGCCGGTGCCGACGACCGTCCGGACACGCCACCGCCGGCGCCGGCCGACGCCCCGATACGCCGGGGGACGCTGGGAGCCGTCCCCGCTCCCCGCCGGCCCGACGAGGAGACCGGCCCCAAGAAGCCGGCCAGGCGGCCTCGTACCGCCAAGAAGAGGGTCACCCTGCCCAAGGCCCCCAGGAAGACGCTGGCGGAGAACGAGTCGTGGAACGAGGCCAGACTCTTCCCGGTATCGGCGCTCAAGAGCGACCGGGACCGTGAGACGCGTGCCACCTCGGTGCTGCTGTCGGTGATGGCACAGGTACCGGAGTTCGGCAGGAGACTCACCGCCGCGTTCGGAGCGCCGGCCGGCCGCATGGAGACCTTCGCCGAGGTCACCCTCCCGCATGGTGACAGCCCGCGCCGCCCCGACGGGGTGATCCGCGTCGAGCGGGCCGGCAAGCTGTGGACGGCGCTGGTCGAGGCGAAGACCAACGGCAACGCGCTCAGGGCCGAACAGGTACAGGCCTCCATGGACATCGCCGCGCGCCGCGGCTACGAGGCCGTGATCACGCTGTCCAACGATGTCGCCCTGGAGGGCAGCCCCCTGGTCGCGGTGAAGACCGACGGACGGCGCAAGCACAACGTGGCCCTCTGGCACCTGTCCTGGGCGGAAGTCGCCCACCAGGCCCAGGTGCTGATCCGGCACGAGGGTGTCGGCAACGCCGCGCACGCCTGGCTCCTCCAGGAACTGCTGCACTACCTGCGGCACGAGAACTCCGGCTGCCACGGCTTCCAGAACATGGGCCCGGCGTGGGTGCCGGTACGCGACGGCATCGACGACGAGACCCTCTGCCAGGGAGACCCGCGCGCACTGGAGGTGGTGGAGAGCTGGTCGGCGAGACGGTCCCGGCGACCAGCTCTGTCTCGACGGCAGGCTCCAGGCGGAGCTGCGCATCGAGGGAACGCCCGGCGTCCTGGCGATCGGCGCGGACCTGCGCACCGGCAAGCTCCGCACCTCCATCGAGATCCCCGCACCCGAGCAGGGCTACCCGCTGGCCTGGGCCAAGCGGCTCATCCGGCGCCTGGCCGAGGCACCGGCCGACCTCCACATCGAAACTCTCGTCGAAGGCGGGACCGGCGGCCCCCGCGGCACCCTCGAACACCTCCGCCCCGAGCCGGCCGACCTGCTCCTCAGACGAACACAACAGCCGGCCGGCTATAGGCCCCGGCGGCTCGCACAAAGCAGGCCTGGCTTTTACGCGCATTCTGCTCCGGGCCTCGCGCAGGCCGATGGAGAGTTCCTTCGGCCTGGTCCCGGCCCTGCGGCGTTAACTGGTTGACAGCGTTCAAGGCCGGGTGATCACATGGCTCCCCCACTGGTGTTACGTGAGGGGCGGAAGTGACGCTGGAGCGTTTGGTCTCGCGGGCGCAACTTTTGGACAGTGCGCAACTGGACATGCTCGGGGAGATGGCCGAGGCTTTGCGGCAGCCATGCGAGGTTCAACTCGATCCTGGCTCTGACCTGGTGAGCAGTGAATTCAGCGACTACTTCTTGAATCGCCTGAAGGTTCACCATGCGACATCCGAAGAGAAGTTCAAGAAAACTTCGTTCGAATATGCCTTCATTGCCGCGGCCAAGTATGCGGGAGCCTCGGCGAGTAAAACGCTGTCGCAAACCTTCCAGGGTGCTGATGTCATAGTTGACGGGGTGCGCTGGTCACTGAAGACCGAGGCATCGGCAGGGATAGGTAAATCCAGTATCGTGGTCTCGAAGTTCTCCGAGGCCCGCTGGATTCGGGATTGCAAGACGCCCGGAGACTTTGCGCGCGAATGCCTGCCGAGATTTCTTGCACACTTGGGCGAGTATGACAGAATCGCCACACTCCGCGCCTTTTCGGTGGGGCATGAATTTGTGCGTTATGACCTCGTGGAGATACCGAAAATCCTCTTGATGGGCGTGGCCGACCTCACGGAAGATGACTTCACGTTGCGGACGAAAAACGGAGGAAGCTCTGCGCTCGTGAAGGACGGGAACGGCATTGCGTTCAAGTTGGTTCTCGACGGCAGTGTCGAGAAGGTCACCCTGACTCGAATTCCGGTCAAACGTTGTCGGATCCACGCGAGTTGGACGGTGCCGACTATTCCCGAGATTGCCGAATAGCGGGCGCGAATGAAAAGGCGGAGTGCGACCTCGATCAATAGCGCTCCGCCGCACTGACATCAAACCGCGGCGAGATCCAGCTGCGTCGGCTGGTCGGAGAGCACGATGTCTTCCGGCCGCAGGCTGGTTCCGGGAAGGACGACGCTCTCGAGCTCGGGCCGCTTTCCTGTCAGCACCCACTCGGCGACATGCGCCAACTGGTAAGAAATCAACGGCGGTACCGCATCGCCGATATGGCGGTACATGTTGGAGACCGCACGGGCCTTGAAGACAAAGCTTTCCGGAAAACCTGAGAGGAGACCAAGTTCACGCACGGTGCAAAGCCGGTCCTGTTCGGGATGCGAGTATCTCCCGTTGCCGAAGTGTGAGCACTCTCGCTTGATGGTGGGCGAGGGCCTGTCCCACCACAAACGCCCGTAGATGTCGGGATAGGAACCGAACTTGCCGGCGGCGATCGTCCGTTTCATGGCCGGCGTCAATACGATGTCAGCGTCAGGGTGTTCCCGCATATCGATCCACGAGCCACCATTGCGAGGGGTGGCCTGAAGTCGCCTGAGCGTGACGTCCGTACCGATGGAGGGCGAGACGTGCATCGGATCGGCGGGGTGACGCACGCCTGCTGCCACCTGCGGTAGATGGCTGATCGCCCGCCGCACCGAGATGGCTTCCGGCTGCACTGTCGCGTCGCCCCACAGCTCTTCGAGGGTGTGGAGCTGCTTGTCCTCGCGGACGGCGATGACCAAGGCACGTTCGCGCTGTTGCGGCAGCCCGAATCGCGTCAGCATGTGGGTGCTGGCGTAGACGCGATAGCGCATGTCCTTCAGGTCTGCGCGGAGCTGTTCGAAATGATGGCGGAAGTTTCCCTGAAGCATCTCCCGCGCGTTCTCCATCACCAGGACGGAGGGCATCAGTTCTGCGACGAACTCTGCTGTCTTTCCGATCAGCGAGTTTCGCACGTCATCTTCGATGTGGTTCTTCGGATTGGCTCGGGACAAACCCGTGCAAGGCGGGCAAGCGCTGAGCACGTCGAGTTCCCGGCCTTGAAGCCGCGGTTCCAGCAGTGAGCGAAGATCTGAGCCGGAAAGTGCAGCGATGTCTTTTTCGAATGGCTGGAGATGCATGTTGGCTGCATAGGTGTCATTGCATTCCAGCGTTCCCCTGCCGCTGCTGGGCTTGCCCAGCTGAGCGTCAACGGCCCCGACCAGCTGGAAGGCGCCATGTGCATGAAACCCATAGCTCATTCCACCGGCGCCGCTGAAGAGGTCGGCGAACGTCCATCGTTGCATCCAGCTGCCCCTTTCTCGGCGACTGCAGCGGTCGCGCTGCGGATCCTAGCGACTCGTCAAGGCTCGATGGGCTTCCCATGAGCACAGCCATTGTGGCGGGAGCCTCTGACATCGCAGCGAGCGCCGTCCCCTCATCCGTCCGCAGCCACCGTCGGACAGGCAGGACACGCCAGTGCCGGCTGGCGACAGACCTTTACGATCAGCGAGTCTACGTTGTGCTGCTGCCCCGGCAGGCCGAGGAGGCGTACCCGGATCACCGCGGCGACTTCCGTCCGGAGCTGCGGGCCTGCCCGGTAAAGCAGACGTCGGCGCCATGATCTTCGAGGCCGGCACAAAGCCGCTGGCAAAATGCGCATCATGCTGGGGCACGCATCGGCACCTCGACTTTCCCGGCTTGGCCCAGCGCCCCGGTGCCGGTGTGCGGGCGGGCGGAAGTCCACTGTTGCGCCGTCCGCCGAGGGTGCTGCCGTGACCGATTCAACAGCCCCTTCCCCAGGGCCGTCCGTCCCCTTCGCGGACCCGGGGCGAAGGAAGCTGCCGTCATGACGGCAGACGCCGCTCCCGCCCGGTAGGGCTCCCCGCGCCGGCTTCGCGGGGGTGCTCACACCTCTTCGGCCGACCGAACGCGCCGTTGCGGCCCCGCATCACCGAGTGCGCGGCCAAAGGCGCGAGACCGCGACCGTCAACCCCGGACCCCGGGCCATCAGGTTGCTCGTGCCCGCCCCGAGCTTGCAGACCTCCGGCTCCGACACGGGCCAGCAGGCCCTGGCGCCGTTGCACCGCGAATCCCTGCTCGGCCTTGCTGCCTCACACCCGCGTTGCCGACCCCCGGCCAACTGCACACGATGACCGCCATGAACGTCCTGCGACGAGTACGCCAAGACCTGTCCCATGGCGAGCATCTGGAGATCTCTACGACCGCCCTGCTGTCCTTGACCCTGGCGGTCTGGGAGTTCTCGACATAGCCGGCGGGAAGACCCTGGTCGCCGCCACCCTCGCCACCCTGGCCCTGCTTGCCGGAGGGCTGCTCGGCAGCCGCAGGCAGATCTCCGACCTGGCCGCGCACGTGCGCTCCCGCCTCGAAGGCGAGGTGTCCGCGGAGGACTTCCTGTCCCACGGCAAACCCGAGCTGATCGAGCAGATATGCGGCGCGTGGGACATCAGAATCATCGGAGTGACCCTGTCGCGCACGCTGCGAGACCTGGTCGACGAACTGCAACGCCGGGTCACAGCCGGAGCGACGGTCAAGGTGGCGCTGATCGATCCGACCACCTCCGCCCGAGAACAGACTGCGGCCGTCCATCGACCTGTTGCGAGAGGTGATGGAGACTCCGGGCGCGGAAGGCAGGGTGGAGGTGAGATTCATCCCCTTCGTCCCCGCATTCGGCCTTGCGCCGGTGGACCCGCAGCGGCCGTCAGGCCATATCCATGTCGACATCTACTCGCACAGCTCCGCCACCGGAGACGCCGTCTTCACGCTGACTCCGAACCGTGACGGCCAGTGGTACCAGCATCCCCAGGCCGAATTCGACCGCATCCGGACCTTCGGCCGCCCCGCCGCCACATCCGACGACTTCACCCCCGGCCCCGGCGCGTAGTGTCCTCCCCTTCACAGGAGCCCACTCGATCGATCGACGGCGTCGGACAACGAGCCCCGAACCGCGGCCGCTCAGGCCGAAATCCGGCTGCACACACGCAAAGACCCCACCCCAGCGTTCTCGACTGGGGGTGGGGTCTTTCGGCACCTTCTCTAAGGTGCCCCCGGCAGGATTCGAACCTGCGCACACGGCTCCGGAGGCCGTTGCTCTATCCCCTGAGCTACGGGGGCGTGTCGGTTGCGGAGCGTTGTGCTCGCTGCGACGGGTAGAACATTAGCAGGTCCGGTGGGGTGATCAGGAACCCGTTTGCGGGGAGGGGTCCCCTGTAGGGGGTGGAAGTGGGGAAAACCCGGACGCGGTGGCCCGGGCGGTCCTACTCTCGAGTTGTGCCGGGCGCGTCGGGCCGGGTGCTTGTTGTCGACGACAACAAGGTCATCCGGCAGCTGATCAGGGTCAATCTCGAGCTGGAAGGGCTTGAGGTCGTGACCGCGGCCGATGGTGCCGAGTGTCTGGACGTGGTGCACCACGTGCGGCCCGATCTCGTGACGCTCGACGTCGTCATGCCGCGGCTGGACGGGCTGCGCACTGCCGCCCGGCTCCGTGCCGATCCCCGTACGAATCATCTGCCCCTCGCCATCATCAGCGCCTGCACCCAGTACGAGGTCGAGACCGGCCTCGACGTCGGGGTCGACGCCTTCCTCTCCAAGCCCTTCGAACCCGCCGAACTCGTGCGCCTCGTCAAGCAGCTGATCCAGGGCCGCGCCGGGCGTGGGGGAGGGGGCGGTGGTGGAGACGGGGATGAGGACGATGACGATGACGGGCTCGCGGATGGGGTGGCCGGCGGGGTTTCCATCGGGTGATGCGGGCGGATCCGGCGGGGTGAGGGCCGCTGCCTGCCGGACCGGGTGGCTTGCCGACGCCGCAACGTGATCGAGCGCTGCTTCAACCGGCTCAAGCACAACAAGGCCCCGGCCATGCCACGACAGACGCGCCCGCCGCTGCCAAGCCCTCGTCACCATCGCCTGCCTACGACCCCTCCCCGTCTCACCAGGGAAACCGGCTCGCCCTCCCACCCCCCTCCTCCCCTACCCTTGTCCCGTGACCCCCGTCGAGCTCTCCCGCACCGTCCTGCACGCGGTGCGTCGTGCCGTGGACGAGGGGGAGCTGAGCGGCACCGTTCCCGAGCGGGTGGTCGTGACCGAGCCGGGGGCCGGCGGATGCGGCCAGTACGCGACCAACGTCGCGCTCCAGCTCGCCCGCGCGGCCGGGAAGCCGCCGCTCAAGGTCGCCGAGATCCTGCGGCCCCGGCTCATCGCGGCGGAGGGCATCGAGGACGTCGTCGTCACCGGGCCCGGTTTCCTCAACTTCCGGCTCGACCGGCGGGTCGATCCGCTCCAGGCGCTGGTACGCGAGATCCGCGCGCAGGGGGAACGGTACGGGCATGGGGACGCCCTCGCCGGGCAGGTCCTCGCGTTGCGGGTGCCGTACGAGGTGCGGGCCGAGGTCGTCGCCGACGCCGTCGTACGGATCGTCGCCACGCAGGGCGGGCGGGCCACCGTGGCGCATGGTGAGCCCGTCAATCTGCGGCCCGTGCCCGCGCCCGAGGACCCCGCGCCGCTCGGGCCCGACGCCGCCCGCTGGGCGCTGCTCCACCCCGCGCCGCACGACCGGCCCCGCATCACCGCCGACCATCTCGTCCAGCGCGAGGTCAATCCGCTGTTCCGGGTGCGGTACGCCCACGCCCGCATCCGGGCCCTCGGCCGGAACGCCGCCCACCTGGGCTTCACCGCCGAGCCCGGCCCCCTGACCGGGTCGGCTCCGCAGATCGAGCGGGGCTCACTGAACGAGCCGGCTCCGCAGACCGAGCAGGGCTCCCCGGCCGAGCTGCACCCCCTGACCGAGCCGGCTCCGCAGACCGAGCAGGGCTCACTGACCGAACAGGGCTCGCCAACCAAGCCGCGCCCCCTGGCTGCCAACTCAGGCCCCCTGGCCAAGCCGCGCCCCCTATCCGAGCCGACCCCCCCGACCCCCCCGACACCCCACCACGCCCTCACCACCCCCCTCCCCGATATCAACGCCGGCACCCACCACCCCCCGGCCCCCGCCTCCCCCCGCGCCGGCACCGGCCACCCCCCCGCTCCCGCCGCCCCCGGTGCGGATGTCCACGTCGGCCCCCCCGCCCCCGCCACCCCCGGTGCGGATGTCCACGCCGGCGCCCCCGCCCTCGCCGCCCCCCTCCACACCCCCCTGTCCGACTACCCCCGCATCCTCACCGCGGCCGCCACCCATCGCGCCCCGGACCGGCTGGCCCGGCATCTCGTCACCGTCGCGGATGCCGTGCTGCCCTTTCTGAGCTGTGTGCTGCCGGTCGGCGAGGAGAAACCCTCGGCCGCCCACCGGGCCCGGCTCGCGCTTGCCGAAGCGGCCGGGACGGTGCTGGCCGGCGGCCTGTCCCTGCTCGGCATCGACGCACCCGAACATCTCTGAGGGGACCGAGGAACAGATGTCCCCCGGAGAGAGACAGAGAGTCTGAGAGCCACCGTCATGAGCCGTTCCGCCCATCCCGCCGGGCCCCGTCACGCCGATGTCCTGCCCGAGGGGCATTACTCCGCGCCGCCCACCGACCTCAACCTGCTCGACCACAAGGTCTGGGCGCAGACCGTCGGCCGCGGTGAGGACGGGGTCGTCACCGTCGGCGGGGTCCCCGTGACCCGGCTCGCCGAGGAGTTCGGCACGCCCGCCTACATCATGGACGAGGCCGACTTCCGGGCACGGGCGCGCGCCTGGCGCACCGCCTTCGGGGCCGACGCCGATGTGTTCTACGCCGGGAAGGCGTTCCTCTCGCGCGCCGTCGTGCGGTGGCTGGATGAAGAAGGGCTGAATCTCGACGTCTGCTCCGGCGGTGAGCTCGCGACGGCGTTGTCCGCGGGGATGGATCCCGCGCGCATCGCCTTCCACGGGAACAACAAGTCCGTCGGGGAGATCACCCGCGCCGTGGAGGCCGGTGTCGGGCGGATCGTGCTCGACTCCTTCCAGGAGATCGTGCGCGTCGCCCACATCGCCCAGTCCCTGGGCAAGCGGCAGAAGGCGCAGATCCGGATCACCGTCGGCGTCGAGGCCCACACCCACGAGTTCATCGCCACCGCCCACGAGGACCAGAAGTTCGGCATCCCGCTCGCCGGCGGGCAGGCCGCCGAGGCGGTACGGCGGGCGCTGCACCTGGACGGGCTCGAACTGATCGGCATCCACTCCCACATCGGCTCGCAGATCTTCGACATGTCCGGGTTCGAGGTCGCCGCCCACCGCGTCGTCGGACTGCTCAAGGACATCCGCGACGAGCACGGCGTCGAACTGCCCGAGATCGACCTCGGCGGCGGCCTCGGCATCGCCTACACCAGCGACGACGACCCGCGCGAGCCGCACGAGATCGCCAAGGCGCTCGGCGAGATCGTCAGCCGCGAGTGCGAGGCCGCGCGGCTGCGCACCCCACGCATCTCGGTCGAGCCGGGGCGCGCCATCGTCGGCCCGACCGCGTTCACGCTCTACGAGGTCGGCACCGTGAAGCCGCTGGAGGCGCTGCGCACCTACGTCTCCGTCGACGGCGGCATGTCCGACAACATCCGGACCGCGCTGTACGACGCCGCGTACAGCGTCGCCCTCGTCTCGCGGGCCAGCGATGCCGAACCGATGCTCGTCCGGGTCGTCGGCAAGCACTGCGAGAGCGGGGACATCGTGGTCAAGGACGCGTTCCTGCCCGCCGATCTGGCGCCGGGCGACCTCATCGCCGTACCGGCCACGGGGGCGTACTGCCGGTCGATGGCCAGCAACTACAACCATGTGCCGAGGCCGCCCGTCGTCGCGGTGCAGGACGGCGAGGCCCGGCTGATCGTCCGGCGGGAGACGGAGGAGGATCTCCTGCGGCTCGACGTCGGGTGAATCCCATCGGTGTCGGGTGAATCCCCTGCGCGCGGGGTGGAAGATCTGCGGTCTGCCGACCCCGCGAAAATGAAATAAACGTCTCAGGATCCGGACGAAGGGTAGAAACTCCCGTCCGGTGAGTGAGACTGGTCCAACCGTAGACGGTAAGAGGAAACGAGGTCGGATGATGCGTACGCGTCCGCTGAAGGTGGCGCTGCTGGGCTGTGGGGTTGTCGGCTCAGAGGTGGCGCGCATCATGACGACGCACGCCGACGACCTCGCCCAGAGGATCGGCGCCCCGGTGGAGCTCGCCGGGGTCGCCGTACGCCGTCCGGCCAAGGTGCGCGAGGGCATCGACCCGGCCCTGGTCACCACGGACGCCACCGCGCTCGTCAAACGCGGCGACATCGACGTCGTGGTCGAGGTGATCGGCGGGATCGAGCCCGCCCGGTCGCTCATCACCACCGCCTTCGAGCACGGCGCGTCCGTCGTCTCCGCGAACAAGGCGCTGCTCGCCCAGGACGGCGCCGCCCTGCACGCCGCCGCCGGGGAGCACGGCCGGGACCTCTACTACGAGGCCGCCGTCGCCGGCGCCATCCCGCTGATCCGCCCGCTGCGCGAGTCCCTGGCCGGCGACAAGGTCAACCGGGTGCTCGGCATCGTCAACGGCACCACCAACTTCATCCTCGACAAGATGGACTCCACCGGCGCCGGCTACCAGGAGGCCCTGGACGAGGCAACCGCGCTCGGGTACGCCGAGGCCGACCCGACCGCCGACGTCGAGGGCTTCGACGCCGCCGCCAAGGCCGCCATCCTCGCCGGCATCGCCTTCCACACGCGGGTGCGCCTGGACGACGTCCACCGCGAGGGGATGACCGAGGTCACCGCCGCCGACTTCCGCTCGGCCAAGGAGATGGGCTGCACCATCAAGCTGCTCGCCATCTGCGAGCGGGCGGCGGACGGGGCGTCCGTCACGGCGCGCGTGCACCCCGCGATGATCCCGCTGAGCCACCCCCTCGCCTCCGTGCGCGGCGCGTACAACGCCGTCTTCGTGGAGAGCGAGGCGGCCGGCCAGCTGATGTTCTACGGCCCCGGCGCCGGCGGGTCCCCGACCGCCTCCGCCGTGCTCGGCGACCTCGTCGCCGTCTGCCGCAACAAGCTCAACGGCACCACGGGGCCCGGCGAGTCGGCGTACGCCGCGCTGCCCGTCTCCCCGATGGGCGATGTCGTCACGCGGTACCACATCAGCCTGGACGTGGCCGACAAACCGGGCGTCCTCGCCCAGGTCGCCACGGTCTTCGCCGAGCACGGGGTGTCCATCGACACCGTTCGGCAATCGGGCAAGGACGGCGAGGCGTCCCTCGTCGTCGTCACCCACCGGGCCCTCGACGCCGCCCTCACCGGTACCGTCGAGGCGCTGCGCAAGCTCGACACCGTGCGGGGTGTCGCCAGCATCATGCGGGTTGAAGGAGAGTAACCAGCAATGACCCACCAGTGGCGCGGAATCATCGAGGAGTACCGGGACCGGCTGCCGGTTTCCGACAGCACGCCGGTCGTGACGCTCCGTGAGGGCGGCACGCCCCTCGTGCCCGCGCAGGTGCTCTCCGAGCGCACCGGCTGCGAGGTCCACCTCAAGGTGGAGGGCGCGAACCCGACCGGGTCCTTCAAGGACCGCGGCATGACGATGGCCATCTCCAGGGCGAAGGAGGAGGGGGCCAAGGCCGTCATCTGCGCGTCCACCGGCAACACCTCCGCCTCCGCCGCGGCGTACGCCGTACGCGCCGGCATGGTCTCGGCCGTGCTGGTGCCGCAGGGCAAGATCGCGCTCGGCAAGATGGGCCAGGCCCTGGTGCACGGCGCGAAGATCCTCCAGGTCGACGGCAACTTCGACGACTGCCTCACCCTCGCCCGCGCGCTGAGCGAGAACTACCCGGTGGCGCTGGTCAATTCGGTCAACCCGGTGCGGATCGAGGGCCAGAAGACGGCCGCCTTCGAGATCGTGGACATGCTCGGCGACGCGCCCGACATCCACGTCCTGCCGGTCGGCAACGCGGGCAACATCACCGCGTACTGGAAGGGCTACCGCGAGTACGCCGCCGACAACGCCGCCACCCGTACGCCCCGCATGTGGGGGTTCCAGGCCGCCGGCAGCGCGCCCATCGTGCGCGGCGAGGTGGTCAAGGACCCGTCGACCATCGCCACCGCCATCCGGATCGGCAACCCGGCCTCCTGGCAGTACGCGCTCGCGGCACGGGACGAGTCCGGCGGTGCCATCGACGAGGTGACGGACCGTGAAATCCTGCGCGCCTACCGGCTGTTGGCCGCGCAGGAGGGCGTCTTCGTGGAGCCCGCCTCCGCCGCCTCGGTCGCCGGTCTGCTGAAGGCCGCCGAGCAGGGCAAGGTCGATCCGGGCCAGCGCATCGTCTGCACCGTCACCGGCAACGGCCTCAAGGACCCCGACTGGGCCGTCGCCGGCGCGCCGCAGCCGGTCACCGTCCCGGTCGACGCCGCCACCGCGGCCGAGCGCCTCGGCCTCGCCTGAGTCTTCCCTGACAGGGGGCACAGGGGGCCTACGACACGCATCGTGCGCCTCCTGTGCGCCCTATGTCGCTACTGAACCTTCCTTCGATAGGCTGTACCGAACCCGCTCGTTGCATATGCACTGCGCATAGGGGCAACGCCGCGCCGTCTGCGCGAGGGTCTCCACGTACGTATCGAATGTCTCAGACAGTCACGCAGCTCAAGGAGAGTCTTCGAGCGATGGCCGGTCCAGCCTTCCGTGCCGCCGCCGTCCGGGTGCGCACCCCCGCCACCAGCGCCAATCTCGGTCCGGGCTTCGACGCCCTGGGCCTCGCGCTGGGGCTCTACGACGACGTCGTCGTCCGGGTGGCCGACTCCGGGCTGCACATCGACATCGCGGGCGAGGGCAGCGAGACCCTGCCGCGCGACGAGCGCCACCTCCTCGTCCGCTCCCTGCGCACCGCCTTCGACCTGCTGGGCGGCCAGCCCCGCGGCCTGGAGATCGTCTGCGCCAACCGCATCCCGCACGGCCGGGGGCTCGGCTCCTCCTCCGCCGCCATCTGCGCCGGCATCGTGGCCGCCCGCGCCGTGACCATAGGCGGCGAGGCCCGGCTGGACGACGCGGCCCTGCTGGCGCTGGCCACCGAGATCGAGGGCCATCCCGACAATGTGGCCGCCTGTCTGCTCGGCGGATTCACCCTGTCCTGGATGGAGACCGGCGTGGCCCGCGCGATCAGGATGGACCCCGACGATTCCATCGTTCCGGTGGTTTTCGTGCCCGGAAAGCCGGTCCTGACCGAGACCGCCCGCGGACTGCTGCCGCGCACCGTGCCGCATGTCGACGCCGCCGCCAACGCGGGCCGTGCCGCCCTGCTGGTCGAGGCCCTGACCCGGCGCCCCGAACTGCTGCTGCCCGCCACCGAGGACCGCCTCCACCAGGAGTACCGCACCCCGGCCATGCCGGAGAGCGCCGCGCTGGTGGAGCGGCTGCGGGCGGACGGCATCCCGGCGGTCATCTCCGGCGCCGGACCCACCGTCATGGCCCTGACCGACGCCGGCACCGCCGACAAGGTCTCCCACCTCGCGGGTGAGGGCTGGGCCGCCAACCGGCTGGACCTCGACACGCGGGGAGCGAGCGTGCTGCCGCTTGCGTCCTGACACACGGTTGCCGGATTTGGAGAGGGGGAATGTTTGTTGGATCCGGTAGTGTTAATCTCAAGTCTGCACCCGACCCCACCATGGCGAGGTGCCACGTGTCCCCGTCCGGGACAGACATTCTTCCGGGAGCCCCCCACGCCACTCCGTGTTCCGTGCGCCGTACCTGGGCAGTACGACGGATGCGAGCACTGAGCCGGTCGCAGGGCATGCTCCGGAACAGGTGCTACCACGCCACGTGACACCGGGTGCCACGGCTCGCGGAAGCGCCATCACCGCACATTTCTCTTCCGCCGCGTTCGTTGGCGGACCACCGCCCCGGCACGGTTCACCGAAGACAGGACCGTAGCCGGACAGCACAACCGGTCGCCGAGCCAGAAGGCCGACGTCCGCTCCAGGGAAGGACCCTTCGTGAGCGACACCACCGATCTGATGGGCGCACGTGTCGAGGAGACCGCTGCCGCGCCCGCCACGGACGCCTCCGCGCCTGCCACCGGTGCCGGCTCCCGGCGGCGCCGGGGTACCGGCCTTGAGGGCATGGTGCTGGCCGAGTTGCAGCAGGTCGCCTCGGGCCTCGGGATCAGGGGCACCGCGCGGATGCGCAAGAGCCAGCTGATCGAGGTCATCAAGGAGGCGCAGGCCCAGGGCGGCGCCCCCAAGGCCGAGGCCGCCGCCGAGACCAAGCCGAAGCGCCGGGCCACCTCCAAGGCCCGCACCGGCGAGAGCGCGGACGGCGCGCAGAAGGCCGCCAAGTCCGAGGCGCCCGCCGAGAAGGCTCAGCAGCAGATCGAGATTCCGGGGCAGCCCGTCGCCGGGGGCACCGCCCGCGCCAGCGAGGGCGAGCGGGCGGACGAGGCGCCGGCCGAGCGCCGTCGCCGTCGCGCCACCGCCGAGGCCGGCAGCCCCGCCGCGGGCGCCGAGACGGCCGCCGCCGAGACGAAGACCGAGGCCCGCGCCGAGGCGAAGGGCGAGGCCAGGGCCGACGGCCAGCAGCCGCAGCAGCAGGGCGAGTCCGCGAAGAACGACGCCGGTGACGGCGAGGGCCGTGGCCGCCGCGACCGCCGTGAGCGCGGCCGCGACCGCGACCGCGGCGAGCGTGGTGACCGCGGGGACCGTGGTGACCGCAGGAACAAGGGCGACGACCAGCAGGGCGGCCAGCGTCAGCAGCAGGGCCAGCAGGGCGGCCGCCAGGACCGGCAGCAGCAGGACGACGACGACTTCGACGGCGGCCGGCGCGGCCGGCGCGGCCGTTACCGTGACCGCCGGGGCCGTCGTGGCCGCGACGAGATCGCCGAGCCGCAGGTCGCCGAGGACGACGTCCTGATCCCCGTCGCGGGCATCCTGGACATCCTCGACAACTACGCCTTCATCCGGACCTCCGGCTACCTGCCGGGCCCGAACGACGTGTACGTCTCCCTCGCCCAGGTCCGCAAGAACGGCCTGCGCAAGGGCGACCACCTCACCGGTGCGGTCCGCCAGCCGAAGGAGGGCGAGCGCCGCGAGAAGTTCAACGCGCTGGTCCGCCTCGACTCCGTCAACGGCATGGCGCCCGAACACGGCCGCGGCCGCCCGGAGTTCAACAAGCTGACGCCGCTGTACCCGCAGGACCGCCTCCGCCTGGAGACGGACCCCGGTGTGCTGACGACCCGGATCATCGACCTCGTGTCGCCGATCGGCAAGGGCCAGCGCGGTCTGATCGTGGCCCCGCCGAAGACCGGCAAGACCATGATCATGCAGGCGATCGCCAACGCGATCACGCACAACAACCCCGAGTGCCACCTGATGGTCGTCCTGGTCGACGAGCGTCCGGAAGAGGTCACCGACATGCAGCGGTCGGTCAAGGGCGAGGTCATCTCCTCGACCTTCGACCGCCCGGCCGAGGACCACACCACGGTCGCGGAGCTGGCCATCGAGCGCGCCAAGCGCCTCGTGGAGCTGGGCCACGACGTGGTCGTGCTGCTGGACTCCATCACGCGTCTGGGCCGCGCCTACAACCTGGCGGCGCCGGCCTCCGGCCGCATCCTGTCCGGTGGTGTCGACTCGACCGCGCTGTACCCGCCGAAGCGCTTCTTCGGTGCCGCGCGCAACATCGAGGACGGCGGCTCGCTGACCATCCTGGCGACGGCCCTCGTGGACACCGGCTCCCGCATGGACGAGGTGATCTTCGAGGAGTTCAAGGGCACCGGCAACATGGAGCTCAAGCTCGACCGGAAGCTCGCCGACAAGCGCATCTTCCCGGCGGTGGACGTGGACGCGTCCGGCACCCGCAAGGAGGAGATCCTGCTGGGCGCCGAGGAGCTGGGCATCGTCTGGAAGCTGCGCCGGGTGCTGCACGCCCTGGACCAGCAGCAGGCGATCGAGCTGCTGCTGGACAAGATGAAGCAGACCAAGTCGAACGTCGAGTTCCTGATGCAGATCCAGAAGACGACGCCGACCCCCGGCAACGGCGACTGACGTCCCCGGCGCCGAACAAGAGGCCGTCCCCTTCCAGGGGGCGGCCTCTTCGCCGTACGGATGCCGGAAGGCGTCGGCGCGAGACCTTTGCCACAAGGGTTACGTTCCGTACCCGGCCGGAAACATACGACAACCGGTGCCAAAACCCCAGGTGAGCGCCGCACCCCGGACCCCCGCGACTACACACAGTGCCCATCGCCGCACGCGGTGGGCACTCTGCGTTGTGCAACGCTGTCCCGAGTTTCTCCGTCCTCCCGTACGGAGGGACGATGGAGCGGTGATGACCGCGCCTGACCCTGACCGCAGGGGGTAACCGATCGACGAGACCTAGGAGTGCCGTGTCCGCCGAGAGCATGCCGGAACCGATACCCCAGCCCGGCGCCCAGGAGCCCGGCCGAAGGGGCCGGGGACGGCGCCGCAAGCCCCGCAGCACCGGCCGCAAGGCCCTGCTCGCGACGGCCTGGACGGCCGCGGGCGTGCTGGTGCTCGGCGGCGCCGGGGCCGGTTACCTGTACTTCAAGCTCAACGGCAACCTGCACAGCGTCGACATCAACCAGGTCCTCGGCAAGGACCGGCCCACGAAGATCGACAACGGCTCCGAGAACATCCTGGTCCTCGGCTCGGACACCCGCTCCGGCTCCAACAAGAAGCTCGGCGGCGGCACGGACGACGGCAGCGCCCGCTCCGACACCGCGATGATCGTGCACGTCTACGAGGGCCACAAGAAGGCCGGCGTGGTCTCCATCCCCCGCGACACCCTGGTGGACCGCCCCGCGTGCACCGACACCAAGGGCGCCACGCACCCGGCGGCGAGCGCCGTGATGTTCAACGAGGCGTACTCCACCGGCGGTGCCGCCTGCGCCGTGAAGACCGTGGAATCCCTCACCGGCATCCGCATGGACCACTACCTGGAGGTCGACTTCGCGGGCTTCCAGAAGCTCATCGACGACCTCGGCGGCGTTCCGGTCACCACCACCAAGGCCATCGCCGACCCGCAGAGCCACCTCGACCTGAAGGCCGGCACGCACACCCTCGACGGACAGCAGGCCCTCGGCCTGGTCCGCACCCGGCACGGCGTCGGCGACGGCTCCGACCTCGGCCGCATCCAGCTCCAGCAGGCCTTCGTCAAGGCGCTGCTCGGCCAGGTCAAGAGCGTCGGCGTGTTCAGCGACCCGAAGAAGCTGTACGACCTCGCCGACACCGCCACCAAGGCCGTCACCACCGACTCCGACCTCGGCTCGGTCAACTCCCTCATCGAGTTCGCCGACGGTCTCAAGGGCATCGACTCCCGGCACATGACGATGGTCACCATGCCCGTCGAGTACGACCCGGCGAACCCCAACCGGGTGCTGCTGGTCAAGTCCAAGGCCCAGCTGGTGTGGGACGCGCTGAAGAACGACCGCCCGATCCCGAAGTCGGCCACGCAGGGCACGGCCACGGGCGAGGCCGGCGGCGTGGTCAGCGGCTGACGGCCGGCCGCGGGGGCGGTTCCGGCAGGACCTCCCGGAACCGCCCGCGGGGTCTCCCGGACTGCTCGCGGGGTCTCCCGGAACCGCCTGCGCAGCCCCCGCAGCCGTCTTCCGGGACCGCCCTGCGGAACCCTCGCAACCGCCTCCCAGGAGTCCCCGCAGCCGTCTTCCGGGACCGCGCCCCGCGGAGCCCCCGCAACCGCCTCCCAGGAGCCCCGGCAGCCGTCTTCCAGACTGCCTGCGGGGCTTCCCAGAACCGCTGCGGAGTCCCCGCAGCCCTCTTCCGGGACCGTCCCGCGGAGCCCCCGCGATCGCCCCCGGTCCCGCTCGCGGAGTCCCGGAACCGCCCCCCGGTCCCGCTCGCGGAGCCCCGGAACCGCCCCCCGGTCCCGCCCGCGGAGTCCCGGAGCCGCGCCCCGTCCCGCCCCCGGAATAGAACAACCGCACCCCCGGTTTTGGGGGATGGCCCCAGTCCTGGCAGACTGGTACGTCGGCCCCGGTTCACGTCCCCGCAGCCCGCGGCGGCGACCCGGAGCCCTCCCGGAACCTAGGAGAAACCTTGAAGCGCGACATCCACCCCGAGTACGTCGAGACGCAGGTCAGCTGCACCTGTGGCGCGTCGTTCACCACCCGGAGCACCATCGAGTCCGGCACCATCCGTGCCGAGGTCTGCTCCGAGTGCCACCCGTTCTACACGGGCAAGCAGAAGATCCTCGACACCGGTGGCCGTGTGGCCCGCTTCGAGGCCCGCTTCGGCAAGGCTGCCGCCGGCTCCAAGAAGTAGCGAGCCCCCATTCGCCGGTCCACGGCCGTACGTCCGCGAGGGCGTGCGTCCGGGACCGGCGTTTTTGGTCGCCCGCCCCTTCCCTTCACCGCAGTACAGGAGCCGAAAGATGTTCGAGGCAGTCGAGGAGCTCGTCGCCGAGCACGCCGACCTCGAGAAGAAGCTCGCCGACCCGTCGGTCCACGCCGACCAGGCGAACGCGCGCAAGCTGAACAAGCGCTATGCCGAGCTGACCCCGATCGTCGGCACGTACCGCTCCTGGAAGCAGGCCGGCGACGACATCGAGACCGCGCGCGAGCTGGCCGCCGACGACCCCGACTTCGCCGCCGAGGTCAAGGAGCTGGAGCAGCAGCGCGAGGAGCTGACCGAGAAGCTGCGCCTCCTGCTGGTCCCGCGCGACCCCAGCGACGACAAGGACGTCATCCTGGAGATCAAGGCGGGCGCGGGCGGCGACGAGTCGGCGCTGTTCGCCGGCGACTTGCTGCGCATGTACCTGCGCTACGCGGAGCGCGTCGGCTGGAAGACCGAGATCATCGACGCCACCGAGTCCGAGCTGGGCGGCTACAAGGACGTCCAGGTCGCGGTGAAGACCCGCGGCCAGGCCGAGCCCGGCCAGGGCGTGTGGGCGCGGCTGAAGTACGAGGGCGGTGTGCACCGCGTGCAGCGCGTGCCGGCCACCGAGTCCCAGGGCCGTATCCACACCTCCGCCGCCGGTGTCCTCGTCACCCCCGAGGCCGAGGAGGTGGACGTGGAGATCAACCCGAACGACCTGCGGATCGACGTCTACCGGTCCTCGGGCCCCGGCGGCCAGTCCGTCAACACCACGGACTCCGCGGTGCGCATCACCCACCTGCCCACCGGTGTGGTCGCCTCCTGCCAGAACGAGAAGAGCCAGCTCCAGAACAAGGAGCAGGCCCTGCGCATCCTGCGCTCCCGGCTGCTCGCCGCGGCCCAGGAGGAGGCCGAGCGGGAGGCCGCGGACGCCCGCCGCAGCCAGGTCCGCACCGTCGACCGCTCCGAGAAGATCCGTACGTACAACTTCCCGGAGAACCGCATCTCCGACCACCGCGTCGGCTTCAAGGCGTACAACCTGGACCAGGTCCTGGACGGCGAACTCGACGCGGTCATCCAGGCCTGCGTCGACGCCGACTCGGCGGCGAAGCTCGCGGCCGCGTAAGGAACCACGAGGACTTGCTGACTTCCGGAGGACTTGCGTGAACCTGCTGCTATCGGAGGTGGCCCAGGCCACCCAGCGGCTGGCCGACGCCGGCGTGCCCTCGCCGCGCACCGACGCGGAGGAGCTCGCCGCGTTCGTGCACGGCGTCAAGCGCGGCGAACTGCACTCCGTGAAGGACGCGGACTTCGACGCCCGGTACTGGGAGGTCATCGCCCGGCGCGAGCAGCGCGAGCCGCTCCAGCACATCACCGGGCGGGCCTACTTCCGCTACCTGGAACTCCAGGTCGGGCCCGGCGTGTTCGTGCCCCGGCCGGAGACCGAGTCGGTGGTCGGCTGGGCCATAGACGCGGTGCGCGCCATGGACGTGGTCGAGCCCTGCATCGTCGACCTGTGCACCGGCTCCGGTGCCATCGCGCTGGCCCTCGCCCAGGAGGTGCCGCGCTCGCGGGTGCACGCCGTGGAGCTGTCGGAGGACGCGCTGCGCTGGACCCGCAAGAACGTGGAGGGGTCCAGGGTCGACCTGCGCCAGGGTGACGCCCTGGCCGCGTTCCCGGACCTGGACGGCCAGGTCGACCTGGTCATCTCCAACCCGCCGTACATCCCGCTCACCGAATGGGAGTACGTCGCCCCCGAGGCCCGCGACTACGACCCCGAGCTGGCGTTGTTCTCGGGGGAGGACGGGCTCGACCTGATCCGCGGCATCGAGCGCACCGCGCACCGGCTGCTGCGGCCCGGCGGGGTCGTCGTCATCGAACACGCCGACACCCAGGGCGGACAGGTGCCGTGGATCTTCACCGAGGAGCGGGGCTGGGCCGACGCGGCCGATCACCCCGACCTCAACAACCGGCCGCGGTTCGCCACCGCCCGCAAGGCGCTGCCGTGAGCAGCGAGACGTCAACCCCGCAGTTTGTGTACGAGGAGGCCCGTTAAATGGCACGGCGATACGACACCAACGACGCGACCGACCGCGCGACGGGTCTGCGCGAAGCCGCGTCCGCCGTCCGCCGGGGCGAGCTGGTGGTGCTGCCGACCGACACGGTCTACGGCATCGGTGCCGACGCGTTCTCCGCCGAGGCCGTCGCCGATCTGCTCGCCGCCAAGGGCCGGGGCCGCAACATGCCCACCCCCGTGCTCATCGGCTCCCCGAACACCCTGCACGGCCTGGTCACGAACTTCTCCGAGCTGGCCTGGGACCTGGTCGACGCGTTCTGGCCGGGTGCCCTGACGCTGGTCGCCAAGCATCAGCCGTCGCTCCAGTGGGACCTCGGCGACACGCGGGGCACGGTCGCCGTGCGCATGCCGCTGCACCCGGTCGCCATCGAGCTGCTCACCGAGGTCGGTCCGATGGCGGTCTCCTCCGCCAACCTCACCGGGCACCCGTCGCCGGAGACCTGCGACGCCGCGCAGGACATGCTCGGCGACTCCGTCTCCGTCTACCTCGACGGCGGCCCGACGCCGGGCAACGTGCCCTCGTCCATCGTGGACGTCTCCCGCGACGTGCCGGTGCTGCTGCGCGAGGGCGCCATCTCGCCGGACGAGCTGCGCAAGGTCGTACCCGACCTTGAGGTGGCGAATTGACGGCCCCTGAAGCGGGGCGTGGCATAGGCATCGGGGAGCGCCTCGCGGAGGAGACGACGACCTTCGGGTTTCCGCGCGACACCTTCCGCATCCTCCACGTCAGCACCGGCAACGTGTGCCGCTCGCCGATCACCGAGCGGCTGACCCGGCATTTCGTCGCCGAGCGCCTCGGTGTGCTCGGCGGCGGGCTGATCGTGGAGAGCGCGGGCACCTGGGGCCACGAGGGCGCGCCGATGGAGGCCAACGCGGAGACCGTGCTGGCCGACTTCGGCGCGGACGCCTCCGGCTTCATGGGCCGGGAGCTGCTGGACGAGCACGTGATCCGGGCCGACCTGGTCCTGACCGCGACCCGCGACCACCGCGCCCAGGTCATCTCCATGGGCCATTCGGCGGGCCTGCGCACCTTCACCCTGAAGGAGTTCACGCGCCTGGTCCGCGCGATCGACCCGGCGACGCTGCCGCCCCTGGAGGACGGCCTCGTCATGCGCGCCCGCGCCCTGGTCCGCGCCGCCGCCGCCCTGCGCGGCTGGCTCCTGGCCCCCACGGCCGAGGCCGACGAGGTCTACGACCCCTACGGCGCCCCCCTGCCCTTCTTCCGCTCCATCGGCGACGAGATACGGGACGCGCTGGACCCGGTCGTCACGGCGCTCACCGGAGTCCCGGCACGGATGTAGCGGACCATGCGAGTTCGCCGACACCGCGCCCCCGGACCGACCCCGGCCTACATTGGGGATACGTCACCGTCGACCGCCCGGAGTCCGTCATGTCGGTCATCACCCTGCACGAGGCCGATGTCCTGCGGGAGCAGGACTCCGAGGTGGCCGAGATCCTGCTGGGGGAGCTGCGGCGGCAGTCGACGTCGCTCCAGCTGATCGCGGCGGAGAACTTCACCTCCCGCGCCGTGCTCGCCGCCCTCGGGTCGCCGCTGGCGAACAAGTACGCCGAGGGCTACCCCGGCGCCCGCCACCACGGCGGCTGCGAGCTGGTGGACATGGCCGAGCGGCTGGCCGTAAAGCGGGCGTGCGCGCTGTTCGGGGCCCGGCACGCGAACGTGCAGGCCCACTCCGGCTCCTCCGCCGTCCTCGCGGCGTACGCCGCCCTGCTGCGCCCCGGCGACACCGTCCTCGCCCTGGGGCTGCCCTACGGCGGTCACCTCACCCATGGCTCCCCGGCCAACTTCTCCGGCCGCTGGTTCGACTTCGTCGGCTACGGCGTCGATGCGGAGACCGGGCTGATCGACCACGACCAGGTGCGCCACCTGGCCCGCAACCACCGCCCCAAGGCGATCGTGTGCGGCTCGATCTCCTACCCCCGGCACATCGACTACGCCTTCTTCCGCGAGGTCGCCGACGAGGTCGGCGCCTATCTGATCGCGGACGCCGCCCACCCCATCGGCCTCGTCGCGGGCGGCGCCGCCCCGACCCCGGTGCCGTACGCCGACATCGTGTGCGCGACCACGCACAAGGTGCTGCGCGGCCCCCGCGGCGGCATGGTGCTGTGCGGCGAGGAGCTGGCCGAGCGGGTGGACCGGGCGGTGTTCCCGTTCACCCAGGGCGGGGCGCAGATGCACACCATCGCCGCGAAGGCCGTCGCGTTCGGCGAGGCCGCGACGGCGGCGTTCGCCACGTACGCGCACCAGGTGGTCGCCAACGCCCGCACCCTGGCCGGCCACCTCGCCGAGGAGGGGCTCGCCGTCACCACCGGCGGTACGGACACCCACCTGATCACCGCCGACGTGGCGCCGTTCGGCGTGGACGGCCGCACCGCCCGCGGCCGGCTCGCCGCCGCCGGGATCGTCCTGGACTGCTGCGCGCTGCCCGGCGGCGACGGCCGGGGCCTGCGCCTGGGGACGGCCGCGGTGACCACCCAGGGCATGGGCGAGCCGGAGATGGAGCGGATCGCGAAGCTGCTCGCCGCGGTGGTGCGCGGGCACCCGGAACCGGCCGGGGCGCGGGCGGAGGTGCGCGAGCTGACCGCGGCGTTCCCGCCGTATCCGGGGTGAACGGGGGCAGCCGCGTCAAAGGGCACAGCACCGGCACAGCGACGGTCACAGCAAGGTCTGCAACCATCCTGGCTACCCGTAAGTCCTCATCCGTATACGCCCGCCGCTAGGCTGTGAGGCTGTGATGGCCAGCGAGACCTGTGGGGAAGCCCGTGCGTGAATACCTGCTGACGCTCTGCATCACGGCCGCGGTGACGTACCTGCTGACGGGGCCGGTGCGGAAGTTCGCGATCGTGGCGGGGGCGATGCCGGAGATCCGGGCCCGTGACGTGCACCGGGAGCCCACTCCGCGCCTCGGCGGGATCGCGATGTTCTTCGGGCTGTGCGCCGGTCTGCTGGTCGCCGACCATCTGTCCAGCCTCAACTGGGTGTTCGAGAAGTCCAACGAGCCGCGGGCCCTGCTCTCCGGCGCCGCCCTGATCTGGCTGATCGGCGTCCTGGACGACAAGTTCGAGATCGATGCCCTGATCAAGCTCGGCGGCCAGATGATCGCCGCCGGCGTCATGGTGATGCAGGGCCTGACGATCCTGTGGCTGCCTATCCCCGGCGTCGGCAATGTGGCGCTCACCCAGTGGCAGGGCACGCTGCTGACCGTGGCGCTCGTGGTCATCACCATCAACGCGGTCAACTTCGTGGACGGCCTGGACGGTCTCGCGGCCGGCATGGTGTGCATCGCGACGGTGGCGTTCTTCCTGTACGCGTACCGCGTGTGGGTGTCGTACGGCATCGAGGCCGCCGCCCCCGCCACCCTGTTCGCGTCGATCCTCATGGGCATGTGCCTGGGCTTCCTGCCGCACAACATGCACCCGGCGCGGATCTTCATGGGCGACTCCGGCTCCATGCTGATCGGCCTGGTGCTGGCCGCGGGCGCCATCTCGATCACGGGTCAGGTGGACCCGGACGTGATGAACCTGTTCTCCGGTTCGGAGCGCGCCACCGTCCACCAGATGGTGCCGGTCTACATCCCGCTGCTGATGCCGCTGACGATCATCGCGATCCCCGCGGCCGACCTGGTGCTGGCGATCGTGCGCCGCACCTGGCGCGGCCAGTCGCCGTTCGCCGCGGACCGCGGGCATCTGCACCACCGGCTGCTGGAGATCGGCCACTCGCACAGCCGCGCGGTGCTGATCATGTACTTCTGGTCCGCGCTGATCGCCTTCGGCGCGCTCGCCTACTCGGTCAACTCGGCCTCCATGTGGATCGTGCTCGGCGTCGTCTTCCTGAGCGCCGTCGGCCTCGTCCTGCTGCTCCTGCCGCGCTTCACGCCGCGGGTGCCCGTGTGGGCCCAGCGCTTCGTGCCGCCCCGCTACCGGCGCCGGCGCGCGGCCGCGGCGGCGGAAGCGGAACTCGCCAGCGAGGCTGCCGGACAAGGCACTTCGGAGGTTCCGGGGGGCGAAGAGCCCGCCCCCGTCCCGGCCGGTGTGTCCGGCGTCAACGGGGCGACCGCAATCGGCACTCGTGGGCGATTTCCTGACCGTTCCTGAGACGGTCAAGGTAAGAATCTGACTAGAGCATTGCCAACTCGTGGGGGAGCAAAGATCCCCAATACCAGACAAAGCGGCGGGGTTTCTGATCAGACGTGCAGAGTCACTCTCATGTGTGACAGCAAGCACACCGACCAGGTAAAGACCTCATCAAATAGTTTGTGATACTGTTCACGAGAACCCCGGATAGAGCCGAAGGACCGTAGTGCGACGGTCCATTGGTGTGAGATCTCGATCGCTCAGTCCGGGACTACGCTCGTCCATGACGACACCTGCCCCCTGTGAAAGCGGAGTTGCCGCCATGCCGTCTTCTGACGCCCGGATCCTTGCCCAGGCCGCCGTGCCCACGGCTGCCGTCGGCGCGCTCGCCGCCGTCGTCAGCGGTGTGGTCGCGGGCGGCAAGGGAGCGATCGGGGCCGTCGTCGCGACGGTGGTCGTCATCCTGTTCATGGGGCTCGGTCTGTACGTGCTCCAGCGCACCGCCAAGTCTTTCCCGCAGCTGTTCCAGATGATGGGCCTGATGCTCTACGCGGCCCAGCTGCTGCTGCTGGTCATCTTCGTCGCCCTGTTCAAGAACACCACGCTTTTCAACCCGCGTGCCTTCGCCATCACGCTCGTGGTCGCCACCCTCGCGTGGATCGGCGCGCAGACACGTGCGCACATGAAGGCCAAGACCCTCTACGTCGAACCGGACGCCTCGTCCTCGGGTGACAAGCCCGAAAAGACAGGGCGTACGTCGTGAGAGGTAGGGCCGGGATAAAGGCGCAGCACGCTTGCTGCTATCGTCCGGTGCCAACTGCGGCATCGCGGGCGCGGGCATCCGAGCTGACGCCTGTTCGATCGCGAGGCGAGATGCCCCCCAGCCGCCCCCACATCCGTCACACCAGTCCCGTGCCGACCCGCGGCCGCACGCCGCGCCGACACAACGAGGTTGCCGTACCTATGCGCCACGATGAAGGAGCCCGCGGTGAGTGCTGATCCGACGCAGACGCTCGCTTTCGACACGAGCTGCCACCTGTTCGACGGGTGCGGCTTCCCGGCTCCGGGCCTGCACTCGTTCCTGTTCAAGCCGCTCTGGGGCGACGCGGACAGCAACTTGTACTTCAACAAGACGATGCTGCTGGCGCTCCTCGGTTCCATCATCATCATCGGCTTCTTCTGGGCCGCGTTCCGGAAGCCGAAGGTCGTTCCGGGCAAGCTGCAGATGGCCGCCGAGGCGGGCTACGACTTCATCCGCCGCGGTGTCGTCTACGAGACGATCGGCAAGAAGGAGGGCGAGAAGTACGTACCGCTGGTCGTCTCGCTGTTTTTCTTCGTCTGGATGATGAACCTCTGGTCGATCATTCCGGTCGCCCAGTTCCCGGTGACGGCGATCATCTCGTACCCCGCCGTCCTGGCCGCCATCGTCTACGTCCTCTGGGTCGGCCTGACGTTCAAGCGCCACGGCTTCGTCGGTGCCTTCAAGAACTTCACGGGCTACGACAAGTCGCTCGGCCCGGTCCTCCCGCTGGCCATGGTCATCGAGTTCTTCTCGAACCTGCTGGTGCGGCCGTTCACCCACGCGGTGCGACTGTTCGCGAACATGTTCGCGGGCCACACCCTGCTGCTGCTGTTCACGATCGCCAGCTGGTACATGCTCAACGGCATCGGCATCGCCTACGCGGGCGTCAGCTTCATCATGACCATCGTGATGACCGCCTTCGAGCTGTTCATCCAGGCCCTGCAGGCGTACGTCTTCGTTCTGCTGACGTGCTCCTACATCCAGGGCGCGCTCGCCGAGCACCACTGAGCTTTCCTCCTCCTCACCCCAAGTCGTCCGGTGGCCAACCCCCACCGGTCCGTAAAGAAAAGGAAGAACTGGCATGTCCCAGACCCTTGCCGCTGTTTCCGGCTCGCTCGGCTCCATCGGTTACGGCCTCGCTGCCATCGGCCCCGGCGTCGGCGTCGGCATCATCTTCGGTAACGGTACGCAGGCCCTCGCCCGTCAGCCCGAGGCGGCCGGCCTGATCCGCGCCAACCAGATCCTGGGCTTCGCCTTCTGTGAGGCGCTCGCCCTGATCGGCCTGGTCATGCCGTTCGTCTACGGCAAGTGATCTGACGATCCACGACCAGCCGACTAGACGAAAGGCACTGATATGAGCCCCCTGGTTCAGCTCGCGGCTGAGGAGGCCGAGAACCCCCTCATCCCGCCGATCCCAGAGCTCGTCATCGGCCTGATCGCCTTCGTCATCGTCTTCGGCTTCCTCGCCAAGAAGCTTCTCCCGAACATCAACAAGGTTCTGGAGGAGCGCCGCGAGGCCATCGAGGGCGGTATCGAAAAGGCCGAGGCCGCGCAGACCGAGGCCCAGAGCGTCCTTGAGCAGTACAAGGCCCAGCTCGCCGAGGCCCGGCACGAGGCCGCGCGGCTGCGCCAGGAGGCGCAGGAGCAGGGTGCCGCCCTCATCGCCGAGATGCGGGCCGAGGGCCAGCGGCAGCGCGAGGAGATCGTCGCCGCCGGTCACGCCCAGATCGAGGCGGACCGCAAGGCCGCCGCGTCCGCGCTGCGCCAGGACGTCGGCAAGCTCGCCACCGACCTGGCCGGCAAGCTCGTCGGCGAGTCCCTTGAGGACCACGCCCGGCAGAGCCGCGTGATCGACCGCTTCCTCGACGAGCTCGAGGAGAAGGCCGAGGCCGCGCGATGAACGGAGCGAGCCGCGAGGCCCTGGCAGCCGCACGGGAGCGTCTCGACGCGCTGACGGACTCCACGTCCGTGGACGCGACCACGCTCGCCGACGAGCTGGCGGCCGTCACCGCGCTGCTCGACCGCGAGGTCGGCCTGCGCCGGGTTCTCACCGACCCGGCGCAGTCCTCGGAGGCCAAGGCCGAGCTGGTCCAGCGCCTGCTCGGCACCCAGGTCAGCGGCGTGACCGCCGACCTGGTGGCCGGGATGGCCCGCGCCCGCTGGTCGCAGCCCCGCGACCTGGTGGACGCACTGGAGCAGCTGGCGGACATCGCCGACCTCACCGCCGCGGAGAAGCGTGGCAACCTCGACGAGGTCGAGGACGAGCTGTTCCGGTTCGGCCGGATCGTCTCCTCCAGCACCGAGCTGCGTGCCGCCCTGACCGACCGCGCCGCGGCCGCCGGGGCCAAGACCGAGCTGCTGAACCGGCTGCTGGGCGGACGGGCCAAGCCCGCCACCGAGCGCCTGGTCGTGCGCCTCGTGGCCGCGCCGCGTGGTCGTAGCCTGGAAGCGGGACTGGAGTCCCTGTCCAAGCTGGCCGCGGAGCGCCGGGACCGGCTGGTCGCCGTCGTCACCTCGGCGGTACCGCTGAGCGACACCCAGAAGCAGCGCCTCGGCGCCGCCCTCGGCAAGCTCTACGGCCGCCGGATCCACCTCAACCTGGACGTGGACCCCGACGTCGTAGGCGGAATGCGGGTCCAGGTCGGCGACGAGGTCATCAACGGTTCGCTCGCGGACCGGCTGGACGAGGCCGCCCGCCGCATGGCGGGCTGACGGCGACGCGTCAGCGACGCGGCACCTCGACATACCGATATAGCAGTACGTACATACGGCCCTGGTTGGGCCGTGCAGAGGATTCACCTCCTGTTGGGGGGAGTCCCCATCCCCCCAAAGTGAAACTTCGGGCCCAACAAGGAGAGCAGGGAACCCAGATGGCGGAGCTCACGATCCGGCCGGAGGAGATCCGGGACGCGCTGGAGAACTTCGTCCAGTCGTACAAGCCGGACGCGGCCTCGCGCGAGGAGGTCGGTACGGTCACCCTTGCCGGCGACGGCATCGCGAAGATCGAGGGTCTTCCCTCGGCCATGGCCAACGAACTGCTGAAGTTCGAGGACGGCACCCTCGGCCTCGCCCTCAACCTTGAGGAGCGCGAGATCGGTGCCATCGTCCTCGGCGAGTTCAGCGGCGTCGAGGAGGGCCAGCCGGTCACGCGTACCGGCGAGGTGCTCTCCGTCGCGGTCGGCGAGGGCTACCTCGGCCGTGTTGTCGACCCGCTCGGCAACCCGATCGACGGCCTCGGCGAGATCGAGACGTCCGGCCGCCGCGCGCTTGAGCTGCAGGCCCCCACGGTCATGCAGCGCAAGTCGGTGCACGAGCCGATGGAGACCGGCTACAAGGCCGTCGACGCGATGACCCCGATCGGCCGTGGTCAGCGTCAGCTGATCATCGGTGACCGCCAGACCGGCAAGACCGCCCTGGCCGTCGACACCATCATCAACCAGCGCGACAACTGGCGCACCGGCGACCCGAAGAAGCAGGTCCGCTGCATCTACGTCGCCATCGGCCAGAAGGGCTCCACCATCGCGGGCGTGCGCCGCTCGCTGGAGGAGAACGGCGCCCTGGAGTACACGACCATCGTCGCCGCCCCGGCGTCCGACCCGGCCGGCTTCAAGTACCTTGCGCCGTACACCGGTTCGGCCATCGGTCAGCAGTGGATGTACGAGGGCAAGCACGTCCTCATCATCTTCGACGACCTCTCGAAGCAGGCCGACGCCTACCGCGCCGTGTCCCTGCTGCTGCGCCGCCCGCCGGGCCGTGAGGCCTACCCGGGTGACGTCTTCTACCTGCACTCGCGTCTGCTGGAGCGCTGCGCCAAGCTCTCCGACGAGATGGGTGCCGGTTCGATGACCGGTCTGCCGATCGTCGAGACCAAGGCCAACGACGTCTCGGCGTTCATCCCGACCAACGTCATCTCCATCACCGACGGCCAGTGCTTCCTGGAGTCGGACCTGTTCAACGCCGGTCAGCGTCCCGCGCTGAACGTCGGTATCTCGGTCTCCCGAGTCGGTGGCTCCGCCCAGCACAAGGCGATGCGCCAGGTCTCCGGCCGCCTGCGTGTGGACCTCGCCCAGTTCCGCGAGCTGGAGGCGTTCGCCGCCTTCGGTTCCGACCTGGACGCGGCCTCCAAGGCCCAGCTGGAGCGCGGTCAGCGCATGGTCGAGCTGCTGAAGCAGGACCAGTACCAGCCGATGGCCACCGAGGACCAGGTCGTCTCCGTGTGGGCCGGCACCAACGGCCGTATGGACGACGTCCCGGTCGCGGACGTCCGCCGCTTCGAGCGGGAGCTGCTGGACTTCCTGCACCGCAAGCACCAGGGCCTGATGACCTCCATCAAGGAGGGCGCCAAGATGTCGAACGACACCATCCAGGCGATCGACGACGCCGTTGCCGAGTTCAAGAAGCAGTTCGAGACCTCGGACGGCAAGCTGCTCGGCGAGGACACTCCTGCCGCTGCCGCCAAGTGACGTAAGGAAGGGACCTGACTCATGGGAGCCCAGCTCCGGGTCTACAAGCGTCGCATCCGATCCGTCAGCGCGACCAAGAAGATCACCAAGGCGATGGAGATGATCGCCGCCTCGCGCGTCGTCAAGGCGCAGCGCAAGGTGGCGGCCTCCGCGCCGTACGCGACCGAGCTGACGCGCGCGGTCACGGCGGTCGGTACGGGGTCGAACACCAAGCACCCGCTCACCACGGAGGCGGAGAACCCGACCCGTGCCGCGGTCCTGCTCCTCACGAGCGACCGCGGTCTGGCCGGCGCCTTCAACTCCAACGCCATCAAGGCGGCGGAGCAGCTGACCGAGCGCCTGGAGCGCGAGGGCAAGCAGGTCGACACGTACATCGTCGGCCGGCGCGGTGTCGCCCACTACAACTTCCGCGAGCGCAAGGTCGTGGAGTCGTGGACGGGCTTCACCGACGAGCCGACGTACGCGGACGCCAAGAAGGTCGCGGCACCCCTGATCGAGGCCATCGAGAAGGACACGGCCGAGGGCGGCGTGGATGAACTCCACATCGTCTACACCGAGTTCGTCTCGATGATGACGCAGACCGCGCTCGACGCACGGCTGCTTCCGCTGCGCCTCGAAGAGGTCGCCGAGGAGACGAGGACCGAGGGCGAGATCCTTCCGCTCTACGACTTCGAGCCCTCGGCGGAGGACGTCCTCGACGCCCTGCTGCCGCGCTACGTGGAGAGCCGTATCTACAACGCGCTGCTTCAGTCGGCCGCTTCCAAGCACGCCGCCACGCGGCGCGCGATGAAGTCGGCCACCGACAACGCGGGCGAGCTGATCAACACGCTCTCCCGCCTTGCCAACGCGGCCCGCCAGGCCGAAATCACCCAGGAAATCAGCGAGATCGTCGGTGGCGCGAGCGCCCTGGCCGACGCGACCGCGGGGAGTGACCGATAAATGACCACCACTGTTGAGACCGCGACGGCTACGGGCCGCGTCGCCCGGGTCATCGGCCCGGTCGTCGACGTGGAGTTCCCCGTCGACGCGATGCCGGACATCTACCAGGCGCTGCACGTCGAGGTGGCCGACCCGGCCAACGCCGGCGAGAAGAAGACGCTGACCCTGGAGGTCGCCCAGCACCTGGGTGACGGTCTGGTCCGCACCATCTCCATGCAGCCGACCGACGGCCTGGTCCGCCAGGCCCCGGTCACCGACACCGGTGCCCCGATCTCGGTGCCCGTCGGCGACTTCACCAAGGGCAAGGTGTTCAACACCCTTGGCGAGGTGCTGAACGTCGACGAGCAGTACGAGGGCGAGCGCTGGCCGATCCACCGCAAGGCGCCCAACTTCGACGAGCTCGAGTCGAAGACCGAGATGTTCGAGACCGGCGTCAAGGTCATCGACCTGCTGACCCCGTACGTCAAGGGCGGCAAGATCGGTCTGTTCGGCGGCGCCGGCGTCGGCAAGACGGTGCTCATCCAGGAGATGATCTACCGTGTCGCCAACAACCACGACGGTGTCTCCGTGTTCGCCGGTGTCGGCGAGCGCACCCGTGAGGGCAACGACCTCATCGAGGAGATGACCGACTCGGGCGTCATCGACAAGACCGCCCTGGTCTTCGGTCAGATGGACGAGCCGCCGGGCACCCGTCTGCGCGTCGCGCTGGCCGGCCTCACCATGGCCGAGTACTTCCGTGACGTCCAGAAGCAGGACGTGCTGTTCTTCATCGACAACATCTTCCGCTTCACGCAGGCCGGTTCCGAGGTCTCCACGCTGCTCGGCCGTATGCCGTCCGCGGTGGGTTACCAGCCGAACCTGGCCGACGAGATGGGTCTCCTCCAGGAGCGCATCACGTCGACCCGCGGTCACTCGATCACCTCGATGCAGGCGATCTACGTCCCCGCGGACGACCTGACCGACCCGGCCCCGGCCACCACCTTCGCCCACCTCGACGCGACGACGGTTCTCTCCCGTCCGATCTCGGAGAAGGGCATCTACCCGGCCGTGGACCCGCTGGACTCGACGTCCCGGATCCTGGACCCGCGGTACATCGCCGCGGACCACTACAACGCGGCCATGCGCGTGAAGAACATCCTGCAGAAGTACAAGGACCTGCAGGACATCATCGCGATCCTCGGTATCGACGAGCTCGGCGAGGAGGACAAGCTCGTCGTCCACCGTGCCCGTCGCGTGGAGCGCTTCCTGTCCCAGAACACCCACGTCGCCAAGCAGTTCACCGGCGTGGACGGTTCGGACGTGCCGCTGGACGAGTCGATCGCCGCGTTCAACGCGATCTGTGACGGCGAGTACGACCACTTCCCGGAGCAGGCGTTCTTCATGTGCGGTGGCCTCGACGACCTCAAGGCCAACGCCAAGGAGCTGGGCGTCTCCTGAGCCTCGCGCTCGTACGAGGGGGCGGGCGCGTCCCGCCCCCTCGGCAACGCCCACTAGAATTGACCCCAACACCCGGCGCCCCTGCCGGGTGGTGACCCGAGGAGCCACTCTTGGCTGCTGAGCTGCACGTCGAGCTGGTCGCCGCGGACCGCCAGGTCTGGTCCGGCGAGGCCACCCTGGTCGTCGCGCGCACCACCTCCGGCGACATCGGCGTCATGCCCGGTCACCAGCCGCTGCTCGGTGTGCTGGAGTCGGGCCCGGTGACCATCCGTACGAGTGATGGCGGAACCGTCGTCGCCGCGGTGCACGGCGGTTTCGTCTCGTTCGCGGACAACAAGCTGTCCCTGCTGGCCGAGATCGCCGAGCTGTCGGACGAGATCGATGTCCAGCGCACGGAGCGGGAACTCGAGCGGGCGAAGGCGGAGGGCGACGCCGCCGCCGAGCGCCGCGCGGACGTCCGACTTCGTGCGGCGACCGCGCGCTGAACCAGCCGCGCGGTACGTTGACATCACTCAGCCGCGGCCGGCCCGGAGCAATCCGGTGCCGGTCGCGGCTGAGGCAGATGTAGGTGTTTTTTCCGTTTCATTACTCAGTAGTAGAAGCAGTTCCCCTACCTAGGAGACGAGGAGGTCGGTGCCGATGGTCCTCGCTCTGACTGTGTGCGGGATCGTGGTCGCGCTCGTGGTGGTGGGACTGTTTCTGTTCGGGCTGCGCCGCCGGCTGATCCAGCGCTCGGGCGGGACCTTCGACTGCTCCCTGCGCTGGGACGTGGCCGAGAAACCGGACACCGGCGGCAAGGGCTGGAGCTACGGCGTCGCCCGCTACAACGGCGACCGCATCGAGTGGTACCGGGTCTTCTCCTACGCCGTCCGCCCCCGCCGCGTCCTGGAACGCGCCCAGATCGAGGTGGCCGGCCGCCGGCTGCCCGAGGGCGAGGAGGAACTGGCGCTGCTGTCCGACGCGGTGATCCTCGCCTGCATCCACCGGGGCACGCGCCTCGAACTCGCGATGAGCGAAGACGCGCTGACCGGCTTTCTGGCGTGGCTTGAGGCAGCCCCGCCCGGACAGCGGGTGAACGTGGCGTAGCCGCGTTCACCCGCTGTCCGGGGGTCCCCCCGGACGGAGTCTGGGGGAGGGTCAACGTCGCTTAGAGGGTTTCTCAGTCGACGGTTCTCACAGGTTGCTGCTGATCGCGTTCACCAGCTCGCCGTCGCTGGTGTCGCCGCTGAACTCCCAGAAGAACGCGCCGCCCAGGCCCTGGGACTTGGCCCAGCTCATCTTCCCGGCGATGGTCGACGGGGTGTCGTACGACCACCAGTTGCTGCCGCAGTGGGCATACGCGGTGCCCGCTATGGTGCCGGTGACCGGGCAGGACGACTTGAGGACCTTGTAGTCCTCGATGCCCTGCTCATAGGTGCCGGCCGCCGGACCCGTGGCGGTGCCGCCGGGCGCGTCCTGGGTGACGCCGGTCCAGCCACGGCCGTAGAAGCCGATGCCGATGAGCAGCTTGGACGCGGGGACGCCGGCCGCCTTGTACTTGGCGATCGCGTCGGCGGTGGTGAAGCCGGCCTTCGGGATGCCGCTGTACGAGGTGAGCGGGGAGTGCGGGGCGGTGGGGCCCTGCGCGTCCCAGGCGCCGAAGAAGTCGTACGTCATCACGTTGTACCAGTCGACGTACTGGGCGGCGCCGGAGTAGTCGGCGGAGTCGATCTTGCCGCCGTCCGAGCCGTCGGCGGTGACCGCGGCGGTGACCAGCTTGCTGGAGCCGAACTTGGCGCGCAGCGCGGCCAGCACGTTCTTGAACGCCTCCGGCCCGCTGGTGTCACAGGTCAGACCGCAGTTGTTGGGGTACTCCCAGTCGATGTCGATACCGTCGAACACATCGGCCCAGCGCGGGTCGTTGACGAGGTCGTAGCAGGACTGGGCGAAGCCCGCCGGGTCCTTGGCCGCGTCGGCGAATCCGCCGGACCAGGTCCAGCCGCCGAAGGACCAGATGATCTTGAGGTTGGGGTACTTGGCCTTCAGCTCGCGCAGCTGGTTGAAGTTGCCGCGCAGCGGCTGGTCCCAGGTGTCGGCCGTGCCGTTGACGGACTGGTCGGCGGTGAACGCCTTGTCGTAGTCGGCGTAGGAGTCGCCGATGGCGCACTTGCCGCCGGTGATGTTGCCGAAGGCGTAGTTGATGTGGGTGATCTTGGCGGCGGAGCCGGAGGTCACCAGGTTCTTCACGTTGTAGTTGCGGGCGTAGATGCCCCAGTCGGTGAAGTAGCCGAGCTTGACCTTGCCGCCGGCGGGCGGGGGAGTGGTGGAGCCGCCGCCGGTGGTGTGTACGGCTACCGCGGCGCTGGCCGGGCCGGTCTGGCCGGCGGTGTCGCGGGCCTGCACGGAGTAGGAGTAGTCGCTGCCGGCGGTGAGCCCGGTGTCGGTGTACGAGGTGGTGGTCACGGTGGCGACGACCTTGCCGTCGCGCAGCACGTCGTAGTTCTTGATGCCCTTGTCGTCGGTGGCCGCGCTCCAGGTGAGCTTCACCGAGGTGTCGGTGACGGCGGAGGCGGTCGGGGTGCCGGGGGCGCTCGGGGCGGCGTCGCCGGGGGCCGTCATGCCGTCGCAACTGCCGCCGTTCAGCGTGCAGTTGCTCGGATTGCCGGAGCCGGCGCCGTTGAAGCCGAAGCTGACGGAGGCGCCGGGGGCGAGGGTGCCGTTGTAGGACTTGTTCTTCGCCGTCCAGTGGTTGCCGGAGTTGGTGACGTCGGCGTCCCAGGCGGAGCTGACGGACGTGCCGGAGGGGAAGTCCCATTCGACGGTCCAGGAACTGATGCTCGCGGAGCCGGAGTTCTTGATGGTCCACTGGCCGCCGAAGCCGGTGCCCCAGTCGCTGGACTTGGTGAAGCTCGCGGTGACGCCGGCCGCCTGGGCGCCGTCCGCGGCCGGCGCCGGGCTCGCGAGTCCGACCAGTCCGGCCAGGGGGAGTGCCAGGGTCGCGAGCCCTGCCGCGACCTTGTCTCTGAAGCGCATCGAGCGCCTCCCTCGGTAGTGGGGTGACAGAGGGCGGACATGACTGAGCCTTCATGTCCACGGTGCCCCGAGGGTAGGAAGGTCTGGACCACGGGTCAATAGGTCTGGACCAATCCAACTGGGGTGTGCCCCCGGTGGATTGGGGGGTTTTCCCCAGCGAAGCGCAGGCGGTGGGGTGCGTACGATCGCAGTGACCGATCAGCGATCCGATGCTCTGTATACGGGGGACCCTTCATGCGTCGCGCGCGTTTCCTTGCTGCCGTGGCCCTGGCCGCACTGTCCGTCGGCGGGCTGTCCGCGTGCTCGGTCCTCGACCAGAAGACCTTCCAGGACGACGCCAGGGTGTCCCAGAAGGTCACGTCGATCCGGATCGACAGCGGCGACGGCGGGGTGAAGGTGGAGGCGTCGCGGGACACCTCCGGGATCTCCGTGCACCGCAAGGTCACCTACAGCGGCGACAAGCCGACCGGTGTGTCCTTCCGCGTGACGGACGGCGTCCTCACCCTCGCCGGCTGCGGCCACCACTGCGGCGTCGACTACGACGTCAAGGTCCCCGCCGCCCTCCCGGTCACGGGCAGCACCTCCAACGGCGGCCTCGCGCTGGACGGCGTCGGCGCCGTCGACGTGCACACCAGCAACGGCGGGATCACGGTGCGCGACACAGCGGGCCCGGTGAAGCTGCGCACCTCGAACGGCGAGGTCAGGGTGAAGAACGCCAAGGGCGGCATCGACGCGCAGACCTCGAACGGCGGAGTGACGATCCAGACCGCCACCCCCCAGAACATCAAGGCCCACACCTCCAGCGGCGACCTCACGGTCACGGCACCGCCCGCCGGCTACCGGATATCGGCACACAACACCAACGGCGACCGGAACCTGGCCTTCCAGGACGACCCGTCGGGCCGCTACGTCCTGGATCTGTCGACGACGAACGGCGACTTGACGGTGAGGTCGGCGGGCCAGCGGACGCGCTAGCGTTCGCCGCCCGGTACCCACAGCACGTCGCCCGTGGCCTTGTTGGCGATGCGGGCCAGGATGAAGAGGAGGTCGGAGAGGCGGTTGAGGTAGGTGGCGGTGAGGGGGTTCATGAGGTCGCCGTGCACCTCCAGGGCCGCCCAGGTGGAGCGTTCGGCGCGGCGGACGACCGTGCAGGCCTGGTGGAGCAGGGCCGCGCCCGGAGTGCCGCCGGGGAGGATGAAGGAGCGCAGCTTCTCCAGCTGCTCGTTGAAGCGGTCGCAGTCCGCCTCCAGGCGGTCGATGTAGAACTGCTCGACCCGCAGCGGGGGGTACTGCGGGTTGTCCGCCATTGGGGTGGACAGGTCCGCGCCCACGTCGAACAGGTCGTTCTGCACGCGGGTGAGGACCTGCACGACCTCCTCGTCCAGGCCGCCCAGGGCGATCGCGGTGCCGATGACCGCGTTGGCCTCGTTGGAGTCCGCGTACGCGGAGATCCGGAGGTCCGTCTTGGGCACCCGGCTCATGTCACCGAGGTGCGTGGTGCCCTTGTCCCCGGTGCGGGTGTAGATACGCGTCAGATTGACCATGGGCCCAGCGTAATTACGCCCCGGCCGTCCGGAACACCCGTGTGCCCGCCGTCACGGCCAGCGCGGCGAAGCCGACGGCCACGAGGACGCCGTAGAGCATGTGTGGGCTGGCGTAGTGGCCGACGTAGGCGTCGCGCACCGCGTCCACCAGGTAGCGGAACGGCACGAAGTGGGACAGCACGTCCAGCCAGCCCGGTGCCAGGGTCATCGGGAGCATCAGGCCGGACAGCAGCATCGAGGGCATCGACACCGCGTTGATCAGCGGGCCGAACTCCTGCGGGGTGCGGACCTTCATGCCCATGGCGTATGACAGCGAGGCCAGGGAGAGGGTGAGCAGGGCGACGAACCCGAAGCCGATGAGGATCCCCGCCACGGGTGCGCGCAGGCCCATCGCCACGGCGGCAAGCACCAGCAGGACCGCCTGGAACACGAACACCGTGGCGTCGCGCAGCACCCGGCCGAGCAGCAGGGCGAGCCGGCTGACGGGGGTGACCCGCATCCGGTCCACCACCCCCTGCGCGCTCTCCATGATGATCGTGAATCCCGAGAACAGGGCACCGAACAGGCCGAGTTGGAGCAGCAGCCCCGGCACCAGGACCTGCCAGGAGCTGCCCGCCTGGCCGAGCGGGAGCTTGGTGAGCAGGGGGCCGAAGAACAGCAGGTAGAGCAGCGGGGTGAGGACGCCGAAGAGGAGGGCGAAGCGGGAGCGCAGGGACTGGCGGAGGTAGCGGCCGTAGACGAGGGCCGTGTCGTGCAGCAGCATGCCGGTGGCTTTCTGGGGACTGGACGGAAGCTAGACGGCGACGGGGGTGTCGTCGGCGGGGGCGGGGGCGCGGCCGGTGACGGCCAGGAAGGTGTCCTGGAGCGTGGCGTCCAGGGAGCCGCCGTACCGCAGCTTGAGCGCGTTCGGCGTGCCCTCGGCGGCGACGGTGCCGCCGTCCACGATCACCAGGCGGTCGGCGAGGGCGTCGGCCTCGTCCAGGTAGTGGGTGGTGAGGAAGACGGTCGTGCCGTGCTCGTCGCGCAGCCGGCGGACCAGGTCCCACAGGTCGGCGCGGCTGCCGGGGTCGAGGCCGGTGGTGGGCTCGTCCAGGAACAGCACCCTGGGGCGGTGGGTCAGTGCCATCGCGATGTCGAGGCGGCGCCGCTGACCGCCGGAGAGGGCGGACGTTTTGCGATCGAGGAGGTCGGTGAGGTCGAGTTCGCGGGCGAGTTCCCGGGCGCGGGCGACGGCGTCGGACCTGGACAGCCGGTAGAACCGCCCCTGGGTGACCAGTTCCTCCCGCACCGTGATCTGCGGGTCGACGCCGCCGGACTGGGCCACGTATCCGGAGGCCCGGCGCACTCCCGCCGGGTCGGTGGCCAGGTCGTGCCCGGCGACGGTGGCCGTGCCGCCGGTCGGCTTCAGGAGCGTGGTGAGCATGCGCAGGGTGGTCGTCTTGCCGGCGCCGTTGGGGCCGAGGAAGCCGAGGATCTCGCCCTCGTGGACGGTGAGATCGACGCCGCGTACGGCCTCGACGGGGCCGGCTTTGGTCTGGAAGGTGCGGGCGAGATCCACCGCGCTGATGACTGCTGTCATACCCCTAGAAAAACAGAGTCTCTGAAAGTTTGCAATGACTCCAAAATTTCAGGAAGGCCAGCGAAGTTAGGATGCGGGCATGGCTGAGGGACTCAGGGAGCGGAAGAAGCGGCAGACCCGGCAGTACATCTCCGATGTCGCCACGGGCCTGTTCGTCGAGCGCGGCTTCGACGCGGTGACGGTCGCGGAGATCGCCGACGCGGCGAACGTCTCCGTCAACACCGTCTACAACTACTTCCCGGCCAAGGAGGACCTCTTCTTCGACCGTTCCGCGGGCATGGTCGACCGCCTCGCACGCTGGGTCCGCGGCCGCCGGGAGGGGGAGTCGGCCGCGGAGGCGGTGCTGCGCGAACTGCGCGAGGAGATCGAGGCGGTGTCCCCGCGCGTCGGACTGCTCGCGGGCTACGCCGACTTCATGCGCGTGATCGAGGAGGCGCCGGCCCTGCGCTCCCGGCTCTGGGCGCTCGCCCAGGAGGTGGAGGCCAACCTGGAGCAGGCGCTGCGCGAGGAGACCGGGGCGGCCGGGGACGACGAACTCCCGCGGCTGATGGCCGGTCAGATCAGCTGGATATACGGCACGGTCGTCAGGGTCATCGGCCGCGAGATGCTCAAGCGCCGCGCGCCGGCGGAGGTCTCACGGGAGGTCCTCGCGCTGCTGGACGACGTCGAGGCCCTGCTGAGCGAGCGGGTGCTCGCCTACGCGGTGCGCGGGCAGGGCGAAGGGCCGTCCCCGAAGGGGTGAACGGGGCCGGGGCGCCGCCGGATTCGAACGGAAACGTGTCCCGATGTGACGTCCGTCAAATGAGACGTGACGCGCGTTACTTACTGGTCACACGGCCGCTTCGGAGCGCTATCGTCCGCCGAAGACGCACATGTCCATAGCGGGTAACAGCGGGAAGAGGGAGTCGGACGTGGCAGGGAAGCTCGCCGTCATCGGGGCCGGTCTCATGGGGTCCGGTATCGCTCAGGTCGCCGCGCAGGCGGGCTGGGAGGTCGTCCTGCGCGATGTCACCGACGAGGCGCTGGCGCGCGGCACCGACGGCATCAAGGCGTCGTACGACAAGTTCGTGAGCAAGGGCAAGCTGGACGCGGCGGACGCCGAGGCCGCGCTGGGCCGCATCGCCCCCACCACCGACCTGGACGCCGCCGCGGACGCGGACATCGTCGTGGAGGCCGTGTTCGAGAAGCTGGAGGTCAAGCACGAGATCTTCCGCGCGCTCGACAAGATCGTGCGCCCGCAGACCGTGCTCGCCTCCAACACCTCCGCCATCCCGATCACCAAGATCGCGGCGGCCACCGAGCGTCCCGAGCGGGTCGTCGGCGTCCACTTCTTCTCGCCGGTGCCGATGATGAAGCTGGTCGAGCTGGTGCGCGGCTACAAGACGAGCGACGAAGCCCTCGCCACCGCGCGGGAGTTCGCCGAGTCCGTCGGCAAGACCTGCATCGTGGTCAACCGCGACGTCGCCGGGTTCGTCACCACCCGCCTGATCTCCGCGCTCGTCGTGGAGGCCGTCAAGCTCTACGAGTCGGGCGTGGCGACCGCCGAGGACATCGACCTCGCCTGCAAGCTGGGCTTCGGGCACGCCATGGGCCCGCTCGCCACCACCGACCTGACCGGCGTGGACATCCTGCTGCACGCCACCGGGAACATCTACACCGAGTCCCAGGACGAGAAGTTCGCCCCGCCGGAGCTGATGCGCCGGATGGTGGACGCCGGTGACATCGGCCGCAAGAGCGGGCAGGGCTTCTACACGTACTGAGCGGCGCCCGGACGCGTCCCGGCACCGAATTCACCCCCGGAGCATCACTCTCAGGGGTGAATTCGGTATCGGTTCGCTTACAAGCAGCAACCGCACCGCCACGCATTCAGTCAGACGGTGCACACCATCGAGTCAGACGGTGCACACCATCGATACGGAGTTGGCCTCAACCGCACTCAACGGGGAGCGTATATGTACATCAGGGGCGACCACGCCGAGCTGGTCGTCGGGGGGCGCCTCGACGTCCGCAGCGCGGCGGACGCCCGTACGGCCCTGCACTCGGCCGTCGACGACGGCGCCGGCGATCTGGTGCTCGACCTGTCCGAACTGGACTCCTGGGACGCCACCGGACTCGGCGTGATCATGGGTGCCCACCGGCGGGCCGGCCGCTGCGGCCGCCGCCTGGTGCTGCGCGCCGTACCGCCGCAGATGCAGCGCCTGTTGGTGGCCACCCGGCTGCACCGCATCCTCGCGATCGAGGGCGGCATCGGGGTGGACTCGCTGCCGCGGGTCTGAGTCTTCGCGCGGGTCTGAGTCCCCGGAGGGCGCGGGCGCGGGCACAGGCCGGCGGGCAATCCGCGTCGGACCGTGACGTCCCGGACCGCCGGGCACCCCGCCCTGTCGTGGATACTGGGCAAAGGTTTAGTGTTCGGTCGCCCGCCTGACTCGCATCCCTCGACCGAGCGGGCCCGGACCGGAGCGAGTGAGCGGCGTGCGGCAGGCCGGGAGGGCCGTAACACGAGCACACGACGCTTATGGGGGGCTTGAACCCATGGACCCGATCAGCCCTGGGCCTGAGGAGTACGGACACACGGGCGCCCGGCGCCCGCACCGGGACCCCCTCACCGCCGACTTCGGCCCGAGCACACCCGCGCCCGCCCGCACCGCGCACCTCGTCTCCGGCGATCTGCTGCTGACCGTCAACCCCGTGGACGGCAGCGAGATCGAGCCCTGCCCGCCGGCCGACCGGCCGGGCAGCCCCCGCAAGCGAAGCGCCGCCGAGCGGGCCGGTGCCGAGCGCGCGGCCCGGCCCCCGGTGCCGCCGGGAGCCGCCCCGCACCCGCTGCCCCTGCTGGAGCGTCAGGAGGTGCGGGAGCGGCTGGTACGGCTGCTCGCGCGCGGCCGTACCGTACGGCTCACGGGCCCCGGCGGGTCCGGCCGTACCGCCCTGCTCGACCTGGTCGCCGACGACTGCGCCGACCTCGCGCCCGACGGCGTGGTGCGCCTGTGCGGCGTCCACCGCACCGCCGAGGACCTGCTGTACGACCTCTTCCACACCGTCTACGACGCCCCCGGACACCGCCCCGAGCGCCGCGAACTGCGGGCGCCGCTCGCGGAGATCGGGGCGGTCGTGGTGGTGGACGACATCGGGTTCGGCGGCGCCGAGCTGGACGAGCTGCTGGACGCGACGCCCGAGTGCGCCTTCCTGGTCTCCGCCACCCCGGAGGTGCCCGCGCCGTCCGCCGATGCCGATGTCGAGGAGGTCTTCCTCGGCGGGCTCGACCGGGCCGGCGGGGTGGACATCCTGGAGCGCACGGTCGGGCGGGTGCTCACCGAGGAGGAGGCCAACTGGGCGGGCGACCTGTGGTTCGAGTCCGAGGGGCTGCCGCTGCGCTTCGTCCAGGCGGGCGCGTTGCTGCGGCAGCGGGACCAACTGCGGGCCGAGACCGGGGCGGTGGACGAGTACGGCGTCTTCGAGGACGTACGGCCCGTGGTGCACACGGTGCGGGAGTTCTCCGGCGAGGACGGCGGACCGCTGCCCTCGCTCGGCGAGGCGGCCGCCCCCGCGCCGCTGCTCGCCTCCCGGCTCAGCGCCTCCGCCCGCGCCACGCTGCGCTTCGCGGTCGCCCTCGGGGGCGAGGTCCCGCACCAGGCGCACCTGCCCGCGCTGGTCGGCGACACCCATGCCGACGCGGCGCTCGGCGAGTTGGCGAGCTGCGGGCTGGTCTCCCCGGCGGGCTCGCGCTACCGGCTCGCGGCGGGCGTGCGCGCCCAGCTGGAGGCCGCGGGGTACGGCGACGACGCGCCGGAGCGGGCGCGCACCGCCGCCGAGCACTACGCCTGGTGGGCCGGGCACCCCTCCGTCACCCCCGAGCGGGTCGGCGCGGAGGCCGACGCGGTGCTCGCGGCGCTGGCGGCCGTGGTGCCACCGGCCGAGGACGACGAAGGGCGGGCGGTACGGCTCGCGCGCACCGCCGCGCCCGCGTTCGCCGCCGCGCTGCGGTGGAGCGCCTGGGAACGGGCCCTGCGGCTCGGGGCGCAGGCCGCGCTGCACTCCGGCGAGGTGCCCGAACAAGCCTATTTCCACCACGAGTTGGGAGTCCTCGCGCTGTGCGGGGGACGACTGGACCGGGCCCGCGCGGAGCTGGAGGCGTCGATCGGGCTGCGCGGCGCGCTCGCCGACAAGCGGGGCGCGGTCGCGGGGCGCCGGGCGCTGGCGCTGGTCGCGGACCGGGCGGGGGAGCTGCCCGGAGTGCCGGTACAGGCGCCGGTGCCGGTACCGGGCGTCGTGGGGGAGCCGGCGACGGAGCCGCTGCCGGCGCTGCCGTCCGTGCTGTCGGTGTCGGCTGTGCCGGACACCCTGGTCACGCCGCAGGTCGTCGCCGCGCCCCCGGCGAAGGGGATCGGCATCCGGCGGCTGGCGCGCCGCAACCTGGTGGCGGCCGGTTCCGGCGCGCTGCTCGCGGCGGTCCTGGGCACGGTGGTGACGCTCGGGATGACCTCTCACGACGGCGACGACAAGAACCCCGCGGGACGGGCCGACGACAACCCCTCCACCAGCCAGGACGCGGGCGGCCCGGCCACCGGACCGGCCCCGGCGGGGGCTACGGGCACGGACTCGGGCCCGGCCACGGGGCAGCGTTCGACCCCGGTGCCGGCGGGCACGTACGCCGGGACGAACGCCCCCGTGCGGCCGTCGACGAGCCCCACGGCGGACCCGACGGGCCCGACGGGCGCGGGCACGGCCACCGGTGGCGGCGGCACCGGGAGCAGCGGAGGCAGCGGGGGCACGTCCCCGGCGCCGACCAGGACCGGGACCAAGTCGCCGTCCCCGACCCCGACCAAGCCGACGCCGAGCGCGCCCTCGACCTCCCCGTCCGGCTCGACCACCCCGCCGACCCCGACGGGCCCGCCCTCGGGCTCCGCGAGCGACCTGGCGCCGTTCACCAGGTCGGCGTCCGAGCCGGCCGCACCGACGGACTCGGACCCGGCGGCACCGTCCCAGCAGTGACAAACGGCGGTGCCGACCCGGCACCGCCGTTCACCGCCGTTCAACGCCGTACGAGAGCCGTCGCCGCGGGAGAGAGTCGCCGCCCTCGGGACCAGCGCCCCCCCTGGAAGGCTCCCGGTCCCTCAGAACAGCCGCAGCTTGTCGTCCTCGATGCCGCGCAGGGCGTCGTAGTCCATGATGTGGCAGTCGATGCCCCGGTCGGTGGCGAGGACGCGGGCCTGGGGCTTGATCTCCTGGGCGGCGAAGATGCCGCGGACCGGCGCGAGGTGGGGGTCGCGGTTGAGGAGTTCGAGGTAGCGGGTCAGCTGCTCCACGCCGTCGATCTCACCGCGGCGCTTGATCTCGATCGCGACCGTCCGGCCCTCGCCGTCCCGGCACAGGATGTCCACCGGGCCGATCGCCGTCATGTACTCGCGGCGGATGAGCGTGTACCCCTCGCCGAGCGTCTCGATGCGGTCGGCGAGCAGCTCCTGGAGGTGCGCTTCCACGCCGTCCTTGATGAGGCCCGGATCCACACCCAGCTCGTGCGAGGAGTCGTGGAGGATCTCCTCCATCGTGATGATCAGTTTCTCGCCCGCCTTGTTGACGACGGTCCACACGCCCTCGTCCTCGCCCGTGCCCTCCTTCAGCGTGCAGGGCGGCGACATCCAGTTGAGGGGCTTGTAGGCCCGGTCATCGGCGTGGATGGAGACGCTGCCGTCCGCCTTGACCAGGATCAGGCGGGGCGCCGAGGGCAGGTGGGCGGTGAGCCGGCCGGCGTAGTCGACCGAGCACCGGGCAATGACGAGACGCATGGTCGGCAACGCTACTCGACACCCGCCGCCGCACGCGATTCGCCCGAGCCGCTCCCTGTGGATCGTCCCACTTGTCACTGCTTTGTCCCTGGAAACTCTTGTTCATCCATGGCCGATTGTGGGTGCAACCCGACCGTTCCATATACGCATTCTGGTGGTGTGGTCACCGACCGTTGCCTACCGTAGGGACGGGAGGTCGCGATCCATGTACTCAGCGTGTTTTCCGGCGCCGAACTCCCTTTATCCGTCCGGCAACCCCTGCTCGTCGGGGGTGCGAGAGGAGAACCCATGTCGCTCGACGTCTCACCGGCCCTACTCGACGCGGCCGAGCGAGGCGAGGTCGACGAAGCAGACTTCGTCGACTGCGTCCGGACCTCCCTGCCCTACGCATGGGAGATGATCAGCTCCCTGGTGGCCCAGCTGAAGGTGGACGGCGGACCCTTCGCCGACAACCAGACGCCCCCGCCCAACGAGCAGGCGCGTGGCCAGCTGCTGCGCGCCCTCGCGAGTGACGCCATCCGCGGCGCGCTGCAACGGCACTTCGGCGTGCGGCTGGCCTTCCAGAACTGCCACCGGGTCGCGGTGTTCCCGCTGGACGCCTCGGTGGACGAGACGCTGACCCGCTTCACCTCGGTGCGGGCCCAGCTGCTGAACCAGTCGCCGGAGCTTCGGGACTGCTGACCCGCTGCCCCGGTGCGTCCGGGGCGGTGCGTCGCCTGCTTGCCGCTCCGCCCGTGGGAGGTGCACTCGGTGCTGGGGCGGCAAGCCCCCCAGGTGGCTTGCCAGTCGTACCGTTTCGTCAGCCTTGGCCGACCTGTGTCAGCGCATCCGCCGGCTTGTGTCAGCGCAGCTGCGGCAGCACCTCGGCGCCCAGGCGCCGCAGGGTGTCCTCCGTCGCCGCCAGATCGCCCGAGCCCTCGACCAGCAGGGCGAAGCGGGAGATGCCCGTGCGCTCGGCGGTGGCCGCGAGCCGGTCGCCGGCGAGCCGGGGGGTGCCCACCGGGTGCAGCCCGCAGAGCAGCTCGGTGTAGGCGACCGGGTCGCGCATCGCGCGCTTGCGCCCGTCGACCGTCACATGCGCGTCGAGCCCCTGTTTCAGCCAACCCGGCATCGCCTTCAGCAGGGTCTCCGCCGCGTCCTGACGGCGGTCGGCGAGCTGGCAGACCCCGGCCGCCACATGCGCCGCCGCCGCGATCTCCTCGGGATCCCGGCCCGCCGCACGGGCGGTGCGCCGCCACAGGGCGACCATCTCGGCCTTCTCCTCGTCGCCCGCGTGCATCCCGAGCAGCATCGGCAGCCCGCGCTCCGCGGCCAGCCGTACGCTCGTGGGCGAGGTGCAGGCGACGACGACCTCCGGGCCCGGAGTGTCCGTCAGGGCCTCCGAGGGGCGGGGTACGACGGGCACCTCGCGGAACGCGAACCGCTCCCCGGAGGCGCCCACCGCGGGCTCGCGCAGCCAGCGCAGCAGCAGATCGAGTGACTCGGGGAACCCGTTTTCGTACGCGTCCAGGCCGCTGCCGAACACCTCCAGGTCAACCCAGGGGCCGCCGCGGCCCACCCCGAGGGTGAACCGTCCGCCGCTCGTCAGGTGCAGCAGCGCGGCCTGCTCGCCGAGGGCGACCGGGTGGACCGTGGGCAGTACGCTGACCGCGGTGCCCACCCGGATCCGGCGGGTGCGGCCGAGCAGCAGCGCGGCCAGGGTGACGGCAGACGGACAGGTGCCGTACGGCACGAAGTGGTGTTCCGCCAGCCACACCGAGTCCAGCCCGGCCTCCTCGGCGACCTCCGCCGAGCGGACCGCCCGGTACAGGGCCTCCCCCTGGCCCTGGCCCGGGAACTGGGCGCCCAGCACAAAGCTTCCTACGTACATCGCATTTCCCGCCTTCTCGGCTCCGACCCGAGCTCCCCCACCGGCATAACCGTCTGACACGTGCCAAGGACACGGCCTGGCGAGGTAATTGACGGATTGTCTTCAGAATCGGCTGTCGTGGAGGGGGACTTGCGCCGCTTGGCGGCCTTCGCGTACCCCGCCCGGCGGCGCGTACGCTGGGCGCAGCCCTTTCTTGCCGCCGAGCCCCGAGAGGTGTCCCGTGTCCCCGCGCCGCAACCGACCGAAGGCCGCCGGCTCGTCCGGCCGCAGCGCCGAGGACGACCCCAGCCGGCGGTACGGCGGCTTCCAGTCCACCGAGGACTGGCAGGGCGAGGAGTGGAGCGTGCGCCATGTCGCGGGCGCGAGCGCCGAGGGCAAGACGTACCGCTGCCCCGGCTGCGACCAGATGATCCCCTCCGCGGTGCCGCATGTGGTGGCCTGGCCGGAGTACGCGGGCGTGGACGACCGCCGCCACTGGCACAAGGCCTGCTGGAACGCGCGAGACCGCCGCACCAGCCGGGTGCGGCGGTCTCGTAACGCGCCGAAGTTCTGAGGGCCCGCGCTCACACGTCCCGGTTGCGCAGCAGCGCGTACGCGCCCGCGCCGGCCGCCGCGGTCAGCCCCATCATGATCCACAGCGGGTCCCAGCCGCGGGGGCCGGAGCCGCTGAGCGTGTTGTCGTAGAAGACGCTGAGCTGGCTCGGGAAGCTGTACTCGAACAGGAAGTCGCGCACCGAGTGCAGCGACTCGGTCGCCATGAACAGCGCCAGCACCAGCGGGGCGAGCACCAGGCCGATCATGATGGTGATGCCGCCCGCCGAGTGCCGGATCATCGAGCCGACGAGCAGCGCGAGCAGGCCGAGCAGCGCGATGTACAGGCTCACGCCGACGGTGGCCTTGAACCAGTCCGCGCCGGAGGGCGACTTCGCGCCGGAGCCGGTCAGCATGGACGACTGCACCATCGCCACGAAGGTGACCGACACCAGGGACACCACGAAGGCCACCGCGAAGAACACGATCGCCTTGGCGGCCAGCACCCGGCCGCGGCTCGGGCACGCCGTCATCGTCGTACGGATCATGCCGGTGCCGTACTCCGAGGCCGTGGTCAGCACGCCGAGCGTGATGAGGCACATGTTGCCGACGAGCAGCCCGAAGAAGCCGAAGGAGAGCGGGTTGGTGCCGCTCAGCGAGGACTCGCTCGCGTGGGCCGACACCAGCGCTCCGACGAGCAGGCCGATGCCCACCACGAGGAACACGAAGACGCTGAGCGTCCAGATCGTGGAGCGGACCGACTTGATCTTCGTCCACTCCGAGGCCACCGCGTGCCCGAGATGGGTGGGCACGACGGGGATCGGCGAGGTGTAGCCGGGGTACGGCCCGCCGGGCGCCGCCTGCCGGTCGGGCGCGGCGGGGGCCTGCGGCATCGGGGGCTGGTGGGTGCTCATCGGGCGTCCTCGGGCTGGTTCGGGTCGGCGGCGGGGGAGGAGGCGTCAGGAGTGGCGGCGGGGGCGGCCGGGGGCGCGGCGGGGGCCTGCAGCTGCGCGGCCGGGGCCTGCGGGGCCGGCTGGGCGTACGGGTTGGCGGCGGCGGGCGCCGGGCCCGCGGGGGCCGCGGGAGCGCCGTACGCGCCCGCCGGGGCGCCGCCGTACGGGCCCGCGGGCGCGCCGGGGCCGCCCGCCGGCATCCCGAAGGGCTGCCCGCCCTGCTGGGGCGGCGGCGGGGCGTACCAGCCGGGCTGGCCCTGGCCGGGCACCGGCATGGGCGGCTCGGCGCCGGGCGGCAGCGGCTGCTGGAGCCCCGCCTTCTGGTCGGTGGTGGAGCGGTAGTCCACCGCGCCCTGGGTCATCCGCATGTACGCCTCCTCCAGCGAGGCCTGGTGCGGGGACAGCTCCCACAGCCGTACGCCCGCCTCGTGCGCGAGGTCGCTGATGCGGGGCAGCGGCAGCCCCATCACGCGCAGCGCGCCGTCCTGCTCCGGCAGCACCTGGCCGCCCGCGCCGGTGAGCGCGGCGCCGAGCTTCTCGCGCAGCTGCGGCTCGGTGTCGGGGGTGCGCACCCGCGCGAAGTCGGCGGAGTTGGCGGAGATGAAGTCCTTGACGCTCATGTCGGCGAGGAGCTGGCCGCGCCCGATCACGATGAGGTGGTCGGCGGTCAGCGCCATCTCGCTCATCAGATGGGAGGAGACGAAGACCGTCCGGCCCTCCGCGGCCAGCGCCTTCATCAGGTTGCGCACCCAGAGGATGCCCTCGGGGTCGAGGCCGTTGACCGGCTCGTCGAAAAGCAGCACCTGAGGGTCGCCGAGCAGCGCGGCGGCGATGCCGAGGCGCTGGCCCATGCCGAGGGAGAAGCCCTTGGAGCGCTTCTTGGCGACGTCCTGGAGGCCGACCACGCCGAGCACCTCGTCCACGCGGCGGGCCGGGATGCCCGACAGCTGGGCGAGGCTCAGCAGATGGTTGCGGGCGGAGCGGCCGCCGTGCACGGCCTTGGCGTCGAGCAGCGCGCCGACCTGGCGGGGCGCGTTGGGCAGCCTGCGGTACGGGTGACCGCCGATGGTCACCTGGCCGGACGTGGGGTTGTCCAGGCCGAGGATCATCCGCATCGTGGTGGACTTGCCCGAGCCGTTGGGCCCGAGGAAGCCGGTCACGGCTCCCGGTCGCACCTGGAAGGAAAGGTTGTACACGGCGGTCTTGTCGCCGTACCGCTTCGTCAGGCCTACAGCCTCGATCATGCTCCGCACCCATCGGAAGGTTCAGGACAGCCGGGAACCGCCCCCGTAAGGGTTAGGAGGATAACGGGGCGCTGACGGTTCCGCCCAAAGAAAAGTAAAGCTGAAGTAATACGCTGCGTGAACGGGGCCTCTACTGCGCGTCCCGGCGCCTGAGCAGCGCGTACCCGCCCGCGAGGGCGGCGATCACCCACAGCGCCATGATCCCGAGCCCGCCCCAGGGCCCGTAGGGGGTGCCGTCGGCGCCCGGCACCGCCTGCATGATCCGGCTGCCGGCCTGGTCGGGCAGGTACCGGGCGACCTTCTTGGTGGTGTCGACGGCGGCCAGGATGTTGGAGATCAGGAAGAAGAACGGCATCAGGATGCCGAGCGACAGCAGCGGCGAGCGCAGCATGGTGGCCACGCCCATGGAGAACACCGCGATCAGGGTGAGGTACAGCCCGCCGCCCACCACCGCGCGCAGCACTCCGGGGTCGCCGAGCCCCGCCCGGTAGGGGCCGAGCATGGCCTGCCCGAGGAAGAACGCGGCGAAGCTGGTGACCATCCCGACGAGCAGGGCGAGCGCGCCCGCCACCGCGATCTTGCCGGACAGGAAGGCGCCGCGGCGCGGTACGGCGGCCAGCGAGACCCGGATCATGCCGGTGCTGTACTCGCTGGTGACCACCAGCACGCCGAACACGATCATGGCGAGCTGGCCGAGGGTCATGCCGGCGAAGCTGGTGAAGGTCGCGTCGAAGGCCAGCCGCTCCCGGACCGGCATCGAGTCGTACTCGTTGCGGGTCAGCGCGGAGATGAGCATGCCGATGCCGATGGTGACCACGACGGCGACCGAGAGGGTCCAGCCCGTGGACGACACCGACCGGATCTTCGTCCACTCGGACCGCAGGATCCGCGCGGCACGGGCGCCCGCCGGGCCGGCGCTCGTCATGCCGTACCCCCCTGCCGGCCGGCGCCCCAGCCCCGCGGGGCGGTATCCGACTGCGCGTGGTACTCCACCGACCCGGCCGTCAGCCGCATGAACGCCTCCTCCAGGGACGCCTGCCGGGGGCTCAGCTCGTGCAGCACGATCCCGTGGCCCGCGGCCAGCTCCCCGATCCGCTCGGCCTGGTCGCCCTCCGCCTCCAGCGCCCCGTCCGCCGCCCCGGCCACGGTGATCCCGGCCTCGTGCAGCGCGTCCAGGAGCCGTTCGCGCTGGGGCGAGCGGATGCGCACATAGCTGCGCGCGTGCCGCCGGATGAACTCCGCCATGGAGGTGTCCGCGAGCAGCCGGCCCTGCCCGATCACGATGAGGTGGTCGGCGGTCTGCGCCATCTCGCTCATCAGATGGGAGGAGACGAAGACCGTCCGGCCCTGCGCGGCCAGCGATGTCATCAGATTGCGGATCCAGTGGATGCCCTCGGGGTCGAGCCCGTTCACCGGCTCGTCGAACATCAGGATCCGCGGGTCCCCGAGCAGCGCGGCGGCGATCCCCAGCCGCTGCGACATGCCGTACGAGAACCCCTTGGCCTTCTGCCGGGCGACGGCCATCAGGCCCACCGTCTCCAGCACCTCGCCCACCCGTGCGCGCGGGATGCCGTTGCTCTGCGCGAGGCACAGCAGATGGTGGTAGGCGCTGCGCCCGCCGTGCACCGCCTTGGCGTCCAGCAGCGCGCCGATGTACGTCAGCGGGTCCGTCAGCTGGTCGTACCGCCTGCCGTCGATCCGCACAGCACCGGCGGTCGGATGGTCGAGCCCCAGGATCATCCGCATGGTCGTGGACTTCCCGGCGCCATTGGGCCCGAGGAACCCGGTGACGACGCCGGGCCGCACCGCACAGGTCAGACCGTCGACGGCCACCTTCTCGCCGTACCGCTTGGTCAGCCCGTCCAGCTCGATCATGGAGCCACGCTAGAACGGGACAAAGCCCCCTGCCACTTGAGGCAGGGGGCTCACACGCGTGCCCCGTAAGGGGCGCGGGGCATCGCCGGTATGGGCTCCGCCGCGTGGGCGCGGCCGGCCACAACGGGCCCGCGGCCACCCCGCGACCGGCGACTACCGCGTCTGCTGCGCCGGAACTCCACGGGAAACAGGCTCGTCCTCACCGGTCGTGCCGGCGGCGGCCACCGCCGCGCCGGTCAGCGTCGCCAGCATCTCGCGGACGTTCGTCAGCTGGGCGTTGATGCTGTCGCGGCGGTTGGTGAGGGCCGCCAGCTCCCGCTCGGATTCCGAACGGATGCGGTCCGCCTTGGCGTTGGCGTCGGCCACGATGTCCTCGGCCTGGCGCTGCGCGGTCTCCACCGTCTGGCGGGCGCGGCGCTCGGCGTCGGTGCGCAGCTTCTCCGCCTCCAGGCGCAGCTGCTCGGCGCGGTGCTCGATCTCCGCCAGCCGCTTCTCCGCCTTCTGCTGACGCGAGGCCAGGTCGCGCTCGGACTGCTCGCGGCGCTTGGCCAGGTTCGTCTCGAAGTCGGCGGCGGCCTGCGCGGCCTTGGCGCGGGTCTCCTCGAAGAGGGCGTCCGCCTCCTCGCGCTTGGACTGCGCGTCCTTCTGCGCGTCGGCCCGCAGCTGAGAGGCCTCGCCCTTGGCCTTCTCGACGATCCGCGCGCCCTCGTCCTCCGCCTTCGCCTTGCGCTCGGTGGCGTAGGACTCGGCGTCGTTGCGCACCTGCTGGGCGGCCGACTCGGCCAGCTCGCGGTGCTGTTCGGCCGCGCGGCGGGCCTCCTCACGCAGCTCCTTTGCCTCTTCCTCGGCCAGGCGCAGGATCTTCTCGACCCGCGCGCCGAGACCGGCGTACGACGGCTCGGCGTCGCTCACCTGGGTCTGGGCGTTCTGCGTCTCGAGGTGCAGCTCCTCGATCCGCTTCTCCAGGGCGGTGATACGGGCGTTGGCCTGGTCACGTTGGGAGACGAGGTTGGAGATACGTTCGTCCACCTGAGCGCGGTCGTACCCACGCCGCACAAGCTCGAAGCCGTAGGGGGAAGTGTCGCTCATGGGGTTCCTGTCAAATGAGACCGGTGAGGTGATAGGGGGAATCCTAGGCGCCGAAGCGGTGTGTCATCGAGCGGATACGTGTTTGATCTGGAGAATGACACCTCTTTTGAGTGGCTGACCGCCAGAGGGCTTGCCAACGAGCAGGGCAAAGCCCTCAGTCGACACCGAAACACCCCTTGGATGCTAGCCGTCTGACGACTTGCCACCCGAACGGGGGGCGCCGACCGTCGCACCGGCCTTGACCGAACCGTCCTTGCCCGCACCCGGCGCCTCGAAGGACTCCAGCGCGTCCAGCACATCCTGGACGCGGGAGATCTCGGCGTTGATGTCCTTGCGCCTGCGCACCAGGACCTCCAGCTCGCGCTTGCCCTCCTCGACCGAGCGCCGCGCCTCCTGGATGGCCTCCGCCTTCAGCTCCTCGGCCTCCTTGACCAGCCGCGCCTTCTTCTGCTCGGCCTCCTTCAGCAGGCCCTCCGCCTTCTTGACGGCCGCGATGCGCACCTTGCCCGCCTCGGAGTCGGCGTCCGAGAGGATCTCCTTCGCCTTCGTCCGGGCCTTCTCCAGCTGCTCCTCGGCTGCCTTGATGAGCGCGTCGCAGCGGTCGCCGGCGGACTTCATCGTCTCGGCGGCCTCCCGGCGGGCCCGCGTGTGCAGCTCCTCGATCTCGGCGGTGACCCGCTCGCGCAGCTCCTCCGCCCGCTCCCGGATCGCGGTCGCGTCCCGGCGCGCGCCCACCAGCAGCTCGTCCGCGTCCGTACGGGCCTTCTCCACCAGGGAGTTGCCCTCGATGGTCGACTCGGCGACGATCCGCTCGGCCTCGCTGCGGGCCGCGCCCACCATGGTGTCGGCCTGCGCCTCGGCGTCCGCCGTGGTCTTCAGCGCCTGCTGCTGCGCCTCGGTGAGCAGCTTGTCGGCCTCGGCCGTGGTCTCCCCGATGAGCTTGTCGACCTGCTCGGCCGCCTCCGAACGCCGCTTGTTGGCCTCCTTGCGGGCCTCGTCCAGCGTCCGCTCGGCCTCCTCGCGCGCCGAACCGAGGAGCCGTTCGGCCTCCGCCGCCGCGTCCGCCTTGACCCGCTCGGCCTCCGCCCGCGTCTGCTCGGCGTGCGCCTGCGCGGAACCCACCGTCTCGGCGGCCTCGGCCCGCAGCCGCTCCGCCTCCGTGGTGGCCTCGCCGACCAGCTGGTCCGCGGCGGCCCGCGCCTCGGCCCGCACCCGCTCGGCCTCGGCCACGGACTCCGAACGCACACGCTCGGCCTGAGCCAGGGATTCCGTGCGCAGTCGTTCGGCCTGAGCCTCCGACTCCGTGCGCACCCGCTCGGCCTCGGCGGCGGTCTCCGCCTGGAGCCGCTCCGCCTCCGCGACCGTCTCGGTCTGGAGGAGCTCGGCCTCCTTGCGGGCCTCCGTGATGAGCCGGTCGGCCTGCGCCGCCGCGTCCGAACGGATGCGGTTGGCGTCCTCGCGGGCGTCCGCACGCGTCCTCGCCGCCGCCTGGTCCGCCTCCGCCAGCGCGTCGGACGCCTCGGTCCGCACCCGCTGCGCGTACTCGCCCGCGTCCGCCCGCAGCCGCTCGGCCTCCGCCGTCGCCTCCGCGAGGGTGCGCTCGGCCAGCTCCCTGGCCGCCTCGGACTCCTCGCGCGCCTCCTGCCGCAGCCGCCCGGCGTCCTCGCCCGCCCGCTCCCGCTCGGCGTGCGCGTCGGCCCGCAGCCGCGCGGCCTCCTCCTCGGCCTCCGCCCGCGTACGCTCCGCCGCGTGCTCGGCGGCCGAGCGCAGCCCGGCGATCTCCTCCTGCGCCTGCTCGTGCAGCCCGGCCACGGAGTCCCGCACCTGCTGCGCGTGCTGCTCGGCGGCGGACACCATCTCGCCGGCCCGCCGCTCGGCCTCCTCGACCAGCCGGACCGCCTCGGCCTGCGCGTCCTCGACCCGCTTGCGCGCCGAGGCCAGCAGCTCCTCGCTCTGCTCGCGGGCCCGCCGGCGCTCCTCGTCGGCCTCCTCGCGGGCCGCGCCGAGCAGTTCCTCGGCCTCGCGGCGGCGCCGGGCGGCCTCCTCCTGCGCGGCGGCCAGCGTCTCGGACGCCTCGGCCGCCAGCCGCTCGGCGGCCGACTGCGCCTCCGCGCGCACCCGGTCGGCGCTCTCCTGCGCCTCCGTCTTCAGCCGCTCCGCCTCGGTCGCGGCCTCGCTGCGCAGCCGTATGGCGACGGCCTCGCCCTCGGCGCGGGAGGCGGACGCGTCGGCCGCCGCCTCGGTGCGCAGCCGGTCCGCCTCGGTCTCGGCCTGCTCCTGGAGCGTCCGGATCCGCTCGGCGGCCTCGGTGCGCAGCCGCTCGGTCTCCTCGGCGGCCTCCTTGCGGATCCGCCCGGCCTCCTCGCGGGCGTCCGTGAGCGCCTGCTCGGCCGCGGTGAGCCGCTCCTGCGCCTCGGTCCCGAGCCGGGTCAGCTCCTCGGCGACCTCCGCGCGCCGCGCCTCGACCGCCTTGTCGGTCTCCTCGCGCAGCTCGCGGGCTGCCCGCTCGGCCTCCGCCTCGACCGACTCGGCCCGCTCGGCGGCTTCGGTGCGCAGCCGCTCGGCCTCCTCGCGGGCGCGCTCCAGGGTCTCCTCGGCCTGCCGGCGCAGCGCCGTGGCCCGCTCGATGGCCTCGGTGCGGACCTTCTCGCTGTCGGCGGTCGCCTTCTGCCGCAGCTCGTCGGCGTCCGCCTTGGCCTTGGCCAGCAGTTCCTCGGCGGACTTGGCCGCCTCCTCGATCTTGGTGACCGACTCCCGGCGGGCCTCCGCGCGGATCGACTCGCCCTCGGCCACCGCGTCGGCGCGCAGCTGCTCGGCCTCGCCGCGCAGCCGGCGGGCCTCCTCCTGGAGCTCGACCGTCTTGGCGCGGTACTCCTCGGTGTCGTCCTTCGCCGCGCCCTTGAGCTGCTCGGCGATGTCGTGCGCCTCGGCGCGCAGCCGGTCCGCCTCGGCCTCGGCCTCCTTGCGGATCCGCTCGGCCTTCTCGGCGGCGGCCTTCGTGGTCTTCTGGGCGTCCTCCGACGCCTTGTTGAGGACCTCCTCGGCGGTCCTGGCCGCCTTGGACAGCTGGGTCGCGGTCTCCTCCGCGGTGACCGCGCGGGCCTTCTCCGCGGCCTCGGCGACGATCTTCTCCGCCTCGGCACGGGCGTCCGCCACCAGCTGCTCGGCCTCCGAGCGGGTGGCCTCGGCCTCCTTGGTGGCCTCCTCGACCAACCGCGCGACCTGCTCCTTGGCGGTGCGAGTGCGCGTCTCGTTGGCGGCCTCGGCGCTCGCCAGCTTCTTGGCGGCGGCCTCCTCGGCCGCGGCGACCAGCTTCTCGGCCTCGGACTGCGCCTTGCGCAGCGCCTCCTCCGCCTCGGCCATCTGCTTCTCGGCGGCCCGGCTCAGCTCGGTCGCCTGCCGGCGGGCGGCGTCCGACTCGGTGGCCGTGGTGGTGCGCAGCCGCTCGGCGTGCTCGGTGGCCTCCTGCGCCTGCGTGGACGCCGCGTTCAGCAGCCGCTCGGCGTCGGTGCGGGCCCGGCGCAGGATCTGCTCGGCCTCCGCGCGGGCCTCCTCGGCCTCGCCGCGCAGCCGCTCGCGGGCCTCGCGGGTCAGCCGTTCGGCCTCCGCACGGGCCGCGGCCATCGCCTGCTCGGCCTCCGCGCGGGACTCGTCGAGCAGCCGGCGGGCCTGCTGCTCGGTGCGGGCGCGCAGCTGCTCCGCCCACGCCACGTTCTCGTTGACGTGCGACTCGACGGTCGCCCTGCGCTCGGCCAGCTCCTGGTCGAGCTGCTGGCGCCGGGTCACCGCCTCCTGGTGCAGCTCGGCCTGGAGCCGCGCGGCCTGCTCGGCGTGCTCCTGGAGGATCCGCTGGGTCTGCGCGCGCACCTGGCTCAGCTCGCGCTCGGCGTCCTGCCGCAGCTGCTCCGCCTGCATCTGGGCATTGCGGAGCAACTGTTCGGCCTGGTAGCCGATGTCGCCGCCGTCGAAGGCGGGACGGGTCATCAGGGTGCGGCGCGCCTCGTGCAGCTTGGCGCGCAGCACCTCGACCTGGTAGCCGAGGTCCTCGGCGTGCTGGATCGCCTTCTCCCGCTCGGTCCTCAGCCGCTTCATATCGGCCTCGAACCGAGAGAGGTGGTCGACGTCAGCCGCCGGCTCTCGCTCCTGGCTCTCGTAGCCCCGCACTGCGCGGTCCCATCCGTCCCCTGGTCAGCTTCTCCAACGAGCCACGTCCAACCGCCGAACGGGGCCCCCGGGGAAATGGTGTCAGATCAACGGCGGAGCACGGCCTGCTGCCCCGACGCACGTCCCCCGAAACCCGGACCCCGGCATGCGGCCGCCCCGGTTCAACGGGACGACCGCCCCCAACCCTACCGGCCCTTATGTACGGCGGTCAGTGCTCGGGAGACTCAACAGGCGCCGAAGTCACCAGTTCTGTGAGGACGCCATGGCAGTCCTTGGGGTGCAGGAAGGTGATCCGGGACCCCATGGAACCGCGTCGCGGCTCGTCGTAGAGCACCCGTACGCCCTTGCCGCGGATGTCCGCGGAGTCGGCGTCGACGTCCGCCGTGCCGAAGGCGATGTGATGCACGCCCTCGCCGTTCTTTGCCAGCCACTTGCCGACCGCGGAGTCCTCGCGGGTCGGCTCCAGGAGCTGGAGGTAGGAGGCGCCGCCGTCCGAGGTCTCGTTGATCTTGAGCATGGCCTCGCGCACGCCCTGTTCCTCGTTGACCTCGGTGTGGAACACCTCGAAGCCGTAGGTGGCACGGTAGAACTCGACGGTGGCGTCGAGGTCGTGGCAGGCGATCCCGATGTGGTCGATTCGCGTCAGCATGGATTCAGTGCAGCGCCACGGCGGTGGTTACGCAACGTGCGCGCGATCACACCGACAGGACGATGACGGCACTGAGTGACGCTCAGTACATTCGAGTAAACCCTCGTTCACTCCTCGGCTCTGCGGAGCTGGAAGGGGATCGCACCTCATGTCTTCTGGAACGAACAGCTCGGTGATCGTCGCGGGCGCCCGTACGCCCATGGGGCGGCTGCTGGGCTCCCTGAAGTCCTTCTCCGCGGCCGACCTGGGCGGCTTCGCGATCAAGGCCGCCCTGGACCGCGCGGGCATCGGCGGCGACCAGGTGCAGTACGTGATCATGGGCCAGGTGCTCCAGGCCGGCGCCGGCCAGATCCCGGCCCGCCAGGCCGCCGTCAAGGGCGGCATCCCGATGAGCGTCCCGGCCCTCACCGTCAACAAGGTGTGCCTGTCCGGGCTCGACGCGATCGCCCTGGCCGACCAGCTGATCCGCGCCGGCGAGTTCGACATCGTCGTGGCGGGCGGCATGGAGTCCATGACCAACGCCCCGCACCTGCTGCCCAAGTCCCGCGAGGGCTACAAGTACGGCGCCATCGAGATGCTCGACTCGATGGCGTACGACGGCCTGACCGACTCCTTCGAGAACATCGCCATGGGCGAGTCCACCGAGCACCACAACGGCCGGCTCGGCATCGGCCGCGCCGAGCAGGACGAGATCGGCGCCCTGTCCCACCAGCGGGCCGCCGCCGCGCAGAAGAACGGCGTGTTCGAGGCGGAGATCACCCCCGTGGAGATCCCGCAGCGCAAGGGCGACCCGATCCTGTTCAGCAAGGACGAGGGCATCCGCGCCGACACCACCGTGGAGAGCCTGGGCAAGCTGCGCCCGTCCTTCACCAAGGACGGCACCATCACCGCCGGCACCTCCTCGCAGATCTCCGACGGCGCCGCCGCCGTGGTCGTGATGAGCAAGGCCAAGGCGGAGGAGCTGGGCCTTCAGTGGCTCGCCGAGATCGGCGCGCACGGCAATGTGGCGGGCCCGGACAACTCGCTGCACTCCCAGCCGTCCAACGCCATCCGCCACGCCCTCGGCAAGGAGGGCAAGGAGGTCGCCGACCTCGACCTGATCGAGATCAACGAGGCCTTCGCCGCCGTCGCCGTGCAGTCAATGAAGGACCTCGGTGTGTCCACGGAAAAGGTGAACGTCAACGGCGGCGCGATCGCGCTCGGCCACCCGATCGGCATGTCCGGCGCCCGCCTCGTGCTCCACTTGGCGCTGGAGCTCAAGCGCCGGGGCGGCGGCCTCGGCGCGGCCGCGCTGTGCGGTGGCGGCGGCCAGGGTGACGCGCTGATCGTGCGGGTACCGAAGGCCTGAGCCCTTCCGTCGGTCGGTGAAGTGAACGGAGCTGTGCGATGCAGGACGTCTCCTCTCTGGTGGCCCAGGCCAGGGACGGCAGGCCGCGGGCCGTGGCCCGGCTGATCTCCCTGGTGGAGGGGGCGTCCCCGCAGCTCAGGGAGGTCATGGCGGCGCTGGCCCCGCTGACCGGCAACGCCTATGTGGTGGGCCTGACCGGCTCGCCGGGCGTCGGCAAGTCGACCTCCACCTCCGCGCTCGTCGCGGCCTACCGCAAGCAGGGCAGGCGGGTCGGCGTGCTGGCCGTCGACCCGTCCTCGCCCTTCTCCGGCGGCGCCCTGCTGGGCGATCGCGTGCGCATGTCGGAGCACGCCTCCGACCCCGGCGTCTACATCCGCTCCATGGCCACCCGCGGCCACCTCGGCGGCCTCGCCTGGTCCGCCCCGCAGGCGATCCGCGTCCTGGACGCGGCCGGCTGCGACGTGGTCCTGGTCGAGACGGTGGGCGTGGGCCAGTCCGAGGTGGAGATCGCCGCCCAGGCGGACACCAGCGTGGTGCTGCTGGCGCCGGGCATGGGCGACGGCATCCAGGCCGCCAAGGCGGGCATCCTGGAGATCGGCGACGTCTACGTCGTCAACAAGGCGGACCGGGACGGCGCCGACGCCACCGCCCGCGAGCTGAACCACATGCTGGGCCTCGGCGAGGCCCGCAAACCCGGCGACTGGCGGCCGCCCATCGTGAAGACGGTCGCCTCCCGCGCCGAGGGCGTGGACGAGGTGGTCGAGGCGCTGGAGAAGCACCGCGCCTGGATGGAGGAGCACGGGGTGCTCACCGAACGCCGGCGCGCCCGCGCGGCCCGCGAGGTGGAGTCCATCGCGGTCACGGCGCTGCGCGAGCGCATCGGGGACCTGCACGGCGACCGGCGCCTGGGCGCCCTCGCGGAGCGGATCGTCGCGGGCGAACTCGACCCGTACCGGGCGGCGGACGAACTGGTGGCGGGGATCACGCAGGGCTGAGCCCACGGGACGAGACGGGACCGGCGCGGGTGCGGGTGCCGGTGCCAGCGATGGTGTCGGGGCTGGTACTGGACTCGGGGCCGGGGCTGGGTACCGGCCGGAGCCGGTGACGAAGCCGAGTTCCGTAGGCCGGAGTTGGTGCCGAAGCCGGGTCCGGGGGGCCGGGGCTGGTCAACGGCCGTATCGGGCGGCTAAGTTGGGTTTCATGTTCCTGCTGCTGGCATAGAGCACGCCCCGCGCGCGACGCCGTGACGATTCCGGCGCCGCGTGCCTTCGCGTGCCCTTTTCCGCCTCCACCAGAGGAACTTCCGCATGTCCACGCATGCTCCCGCGCGGCCTTCGTACGCCGCCGTGCTGCGCCTGCCGGGCGCCCGCCGCGCCTTCACGGCCGCCCTGACCGCCCGCCTCTCCTACGGCACCGTCTCCCTCGCGGTGATGCTGTCCGTCACCCGCGCCACCGGCTCCTACGCCGTCTCCGGGACGCTGATGTCCCTGTTCGGTGCCGCGTCGGTCTTCCTGATGCCGGTACGCGGCGCCCTGATCGACCGGCACGGCCCCCGCCGGGCCCTCGCCCCCATGGCGCTCGTGTACGGCGCCCTGCTGGCCCTGCTCGCCGCCCTGACCTGGCGTCCCGGTGCGCCGGTGGCCCTGCTCGCGACGGTCGCGGCGCTCGCCGGCGCGTGTACGCCGCCGCTCGGGCCGACGATGCGCTCGCTGTGGGCCGAACTCGCGCCCGACCGGCTCCTGTTGCAGCGCGCCTACAGCCTCGACGGCGTCGCCGAGGAACTGCTCTACGTCTCCGGGCCCGTCCTGGTCGGCGCCCTGACCGGGTTCGCCCCGCCGGCCGCCGGTCTCCTGCTCAGCGCGGCGCTGATCGTGGGCGGCACCGGGTTCTTCGTCATGTCCCCGGTGCTGCCGGACCCCCGGCCCGCCGCCCGTCCCGCCCGGCTCCGGGGCGCCCCCGGTCTGCTCGCCCCCGTCGTCGTCACCCTCGGCGCCGGGCTGACCCTCAGCGGGGTGGACCTGCTGACCATGGCGTACGCCTCCGCGCACGCGTACGACACCGGTCTCGTGCCGTGGGTGCTGGGCGCGATGTCGGCGGGCAGCGTGCTGGGGGGCCTCGCGAACGGGGCGGTACGGTGGCTGATACCGGCCCGCACGCGGCTGCTCCGCTTCTCGGCGGGGCTGGGCCTGATCGTCGCGGTGGCCGGTCTGGCCCCCGGCCTGTGGGTGCTCACCGCCGCGCTGGCCCTCGCCGGGGCCCTCATCGCACCGACCCTGACGACGGCGTACCTCGCGGCCGACGAGTCGGTGACCGCCGAGTCCCGGACCCAGGCCGGGGCGTGGGTCAACATGGGGGTGAACGCGGGAAGTTCGGCCGGAGCGCTGGCGACAGGGCTGCTGATCGGCCGGATGCCGCTGGCCGTCTGCTTCCTGGTGGCCGGCGGCACGGCTGCGGCGTCCGCCGTCGCGGCAGGGGCCGGTGGCCTCGCGCGGTCGCGTCGCGGCTGACCGCGTGGTTCCCCGCGCCCCCAAGGTGCGCGGGGAACCGGCGCCTGTCTAGGGCCGTCCCCGCTGTCCCCGCAGGTGTTCCGCGATCGGCTTCAGGGCCTTGTCCAGTTCCACCAGGGCCTCCGGCGAGAGCAGGTCGATGAAGTGCCGCCGTACCGAGGACACATGGTGCGGCGCCACCTTCTTCATCGTCTCCATGCCGTGCTCCGTGAGCACCGCGTACAGCCCCCGGCGATCCGATTCGCAGTTCTCGCGGCGCACGAGGTCCGCGTTCTCCATCCGGGTGATCTGGTGCGAGAGCCGGCTCTTGGACTGGAGCGTCGCGGAGGCGAGGTCGCTCATCCGCATCCGTACGTCCTCCGACTCGGACAGGTTCACGAGGATCTCGTAATCGTTCATCGTCAGGCCGAACGGCTGAAGATCCTTCTCCAGCTGGTACGTCAACAGCCTGTTGACCTCCAGGTGGGTGCGCCAAGCGCACTGCTCCGCATCGGTCAGCCAGCGCGTGGCCGTCTCGGTCTCCATGAATGAAGTCTACCTAAGAAGTTGAATGACGAACTACTTCGGGTGGTGTGACTGTGCGCACGCGTTCGACGTCACACTCCGCAGACTACCGCTCACAGCCCGAAGCGACGCTGGAGGTCTCCCAGCTGTCCGGGAAGGCGCGGTGCACCGGGTGGTTGCGGACCGTGTCCGGCCCGCCCCGGTGCGCCGTCGCCGGGCGTCCCCGGATCGGACGGGACGACCCCCGTGTCGACCTCGGCCATCAGTGCCTCCGACGACTGGAGCAGCACCGTCCCCGCGCCGACGAACTCGAACTGGTGCTCCTCGCCGGAAACCCCGCCCAGGCCGGTCATCGCACGGAGTCCGCCCAGTACACCGGTCAGGTACCCATGGTCGTAGTGATGGCACGGGGAGGGGCAGTCGGCCCAGCCGACGAGCGCCTGAGGATCTACCCGCAGGGGAGGCTCCATGAACACCACCGGTCCGTTGGACGCGGCCACGAATCGTCCGGTTCCGATGAGGGTCAGAAAACCCGGCACGATCGATTGTTTGAGCGCGAGAGTTGGCTGAAAAGCGAGCAGATTGCCCGCGCGAATGGTCAAGTTCCCGTCGTCCAGGTCGTACGAGTTGACGTCGAAGGCCCGGTCGGCGAGGAGCATCTTGCCCGAGCCGTGCGCCACGACCCAGTCGCTCGCGTGCAGTGGCGAATGGAACGAGGTGCGCACGAGATGGTCGAGCCGGCCGTGTCCGATGCCATTGAACTCGATCGCCCCGTAGTAGGCGATCATCTTCCCCTTCTGGAGGAACCACTGTCCGTCCTTGAGCTCGACGCAGAACGTGTAACTGTTCACGTTGTCGTCGGCGGGCAGGGTCATCGGGTCGTACACCACCGGGCCGCCGGGACCGGCGGTGCCGTAGGTGCCCGAGTACGCGCTCACAGCTTTTCCTCCGAGGCCTGGACGTACACCGTGCCGCTGCCGCTCAGCTCCAGCTGGAACGCCTCGCCGGAGCCGCGGCCCACCATCTCCCGCCAGCCGAGGGCGGTGGAGAGTCTGTTGCGCACGTCGCCGTGGTGGGCGACGTACGCCTGCGGGTCCACATGGACCGGGCGGTCGGGGGTGATCGGCAGCTCGAAGACGCCGCCGTGTGCCATCACGGCGACCGCGCCCTGGCCCTGGAGGGTGGTGGTGAACAGCCCCTGGCCGGTGACCTGGCCGCGCACCAGGCCCATCACCCCGCCCTGCGAGCCCATGAACATGGTGCCCTGGCGCAGGGTGCCCTCGAAGGCGAGCAGGCGGTCGGCCTCCACGTACAGGGTGTCGCCGGTGAGGTGGATGACGTGGACGTGATGGCCGCCGTGCCCGAAGAACACCGTGCCGCTGCCCTCCACCGTCATCAGCGGGGTCGCCTCGCCGGTCACCCGGCGCCCCAGCATGGACATCACGCCGCCCTGGCCGCCCTGGATGCTGGGCGTGAAGGACACCTCGCCCTTGTAGGCGAGCATCGCCCCGCGCTGGCTGAACAGCCGCCGGCCGGGGAGCACCGTCGCCTCGACCATCTTGGAGTTGATCTCGCGGAAGGTCATCTCACAGATCCCCCGCGATCGTGTTCCGCTCGCTCGGCTGCACGTACACCAGGCCGTCCCCCTCGAAGCGGATCTGGAAGGCCTCGCCGCCGCCCTCCCCGAGAAAGGTGCGGAACGTCACACCGGACTGGAAGGACTGCCGCACATTGCCCTGATGGGCGACATAGGCCCCCGGATCGACGGTCAGCGGGTACTGGGGGCTGACCCGGAGCACCACCGCCGGGCCGTCGGACATGATCGCCGCCTGGCCGTGTCCCTCCACCGTCGTGGTGAACAGGCCGTTGCCCTGGGAGGCGCCGCGCAGCCCGGTGAACGTGGTGCCCGTACGCAGCGCCGCCTCGGTCACCAGCAGGTTGCCCGACTCGACGTACAGCTTCTCGCCCCGCAGCCGCACCAGGTTGATCTCGGTCGCCCGGTCGGCGAACCAGCAGGTGCCGTGCCCCTTCACCTCCATCACCGCCATCTGCTCACCGGTGAGCCGGCGGGTCACCATCCCGCGCAGCCCGTCCCCGCCCCCACTGAGTTTCTTGAAGGACATCTGCCCGTCGTACGCGACCATCGAGCCGTTCTTCGCCTTCACGGCGTCGCCGGTCATCTCGACGGCGAGCACCTTGCTGCCTTGCAATCGGAACATCGCCACGCTGCGAACGTAGCGCCGCCGCGGGTGGACCGAACAGCACCCGCGGGTGGAGCCACACCCTGAGCGGACCCCTAGGGGCACGGTTTGCCACAATGGCGGCACGCTTGTGCGTGCCTTCACAAAGCCGATCACGACAGCGGACGCGCCCCAGCGCCCCTCAGCGACACTCCCACCGAAGGTGACCCGTGGACCTCAAGACAGCCTCCGCCATCCGCCGCCTGCGCCTGATCTCCGTGCCGGAGGGCATCTCCTGGATCGTCCTGGCGGCCTGCACGATCATCAAGTACACGGTCGACTCCGGCGTGAACGTCGCCCCCGTGATGGGCCCGATCCACGGCGTGCTGTTCATCCTCTACGTCCTCTTCTGGGCGGACGCCTGGAACCGCGCCAAGTGGAACAAGGGCAAGGCCGGCCTCTACATCGCCTACTCGGTCATCCCCTTCGGCGGCTTCATCATCGAGCGCGCGCTGCGCCGCGAGGCCGAGGACGCCGTGATCGCCGCCCGCGCCCGCAAGGAAGGGGTCGTGAACGCATGATCGTCGCCTTCTCCGTGACGCCCCTCGGGGTCGGCGAGGACGTCGGGGAGTACGTCGCCGACGCCGTCCGCGTGGTCCGCGAGTCCGGCCTGCCGAACCGCACCGACGCCATGTTCACCTCCATCGAGGGCGAGAGCTGGGAGGAGGTCATGGACGTCGTCCGGCGCGCCGTCGCCGCCGTGGAGCGGCGCGCCCCGCGCGTCTCCCTCGTCCTCAAGGCCGACATCCGGCCCGGCGTCACCGACGGCCTCACCTCCAAGGTGGAGACGGTCGAACGCCACCTGGCGGACCAGCCGGCCACCACCCTGGCGGACTAGCCGGCCACCACCCCCGGCGGACGGGCCGGACACCGCCCCCGGCGGACGGGCCGGACGCCGCCGCGCGGGCCGCGGTTTTGAGCGACCGCTCAAAGGGAAGTACCTTCTCCTCGAAGATCCTTTGAGCGGTCGCTCAATCAGCGGCCTGACGTGGGGGAACACCATGGGTCTCTATACGGAGACACACATACGCGCCGACCTCGACCGACTGTGGGCGCACACCCAGGACCCCGGCCTGCACCGGCGCTGGTACCTGCTCGTCACCGAGCTGCACCACCTCCCGAGCGCCCCCGGCGAGCCGCGCCCCTTCCGCTTCACCGCGCGCCTGCCCCCCTTCCTCACCCTCTCCGGCACCGGCGTCTCGGCCGGCGAGAAGGAACGCCCCGACGGCACCCGCACCTCCGCCCTCTGCTTCTCCTCCACCCACCCCCTCGGCCTGATCGCCGAGGGCAGCGGCTACTGGCGCTACGTCCCCGACGCACAGGGCGTGCGCTTCCTCACCGGCTACGACTACCGCCCCCGCGGTGGAGCCCTCGGCGCCGCCGCCGACCGACTGCTCGTCCGCCCGCTGCTCGACTGGGCCACCGCCTGGTCCTTCGACCGGCTCCGGCTCTGGCTGGAACGCGGCATCACCCCCGAGCGCGCCCTGGGCAACTGGCTCGCCGAGATCGCCGTACGCGCCCTGCTGCTCGCCGCGTGCCTCGGCGGACTGCGCATGGAGCGGCTGCTGCGCCTGTTCGGGCCCTTCGCCGCCGCCATGGCCTACCTGTGCCCGGTGCTGCTGCTCGGCGCGGTCTGCCTCGCCCTGTTCAAGGCGCCGCTCGCGTGCACCCCGGCCGCCCGCCGCTGTCTGCGCGCGCCCGCCACCCGCATCCGGGCACCGCGGCTGCTGCGGGCCCTCCAGAAGCGCGTGGAGGCGCCCGCGTGAGCCCCGAGACGGCGAAGGCACGGGAGACCAAGACCAAGCTGCTGGAAGGCGCCCTGCGCACGCTCACCGAGCAGGGCATCGCCAAGACCTCCGCCCGTACGGTGGCCGCCGCAGCCGGCGTCAACCAGGCGCTGGTCTTCTACCACTTCGGCACGGTGGACGAGCTGCTCGCGGCGGCCTGCCGGTACGGCGCGGAGCAGGCGGTCGGCCGCTACCGGACGCGGCTCGCCGCCGTCACCTCGCTGTCCGAACTGCTCGCCCTCGGGCGGGAGATCCATGAGCACGAGCGGGACGGCGGCCATGTCGCCCTGCTCGGCCAGCTGCTCGCCGGCGCCCCCACGCACGCGGCACTCGGGCCGGCGACGGCGGCGGGGCTGCGGCTGTGGATCGCCGAGATCGAACAGGTGCTCGCCCGGCTGCTCGCCGGGACCCCGGTCGCCGAGTTCGTCGACCCCGCGGGGTTCGCGCGGGCGGTGGCCGCGTCGTTCGTGGGGATCGAGCTGTACGAGGGGGTCGACGCGGAGGGGGCGGAGGCGGCGCTGGGAGCGCTGGACCAGCTGGCCGCGCTGGTGGCGGCGTTAGAGGAGCTGGGGCCGGTGGCACAGCGGGCCGTACGGCACCGCCTGCGGCGGGCCGGGCGGTGAGGAGGGGAGGGCACGCGTGGCGCCGGGAAGAAGCGGTCCCTGGACGCGGGCGGCCGAAAGGTGAGACGGAGCTGACCGGCATATGACCGGCCGGTAGGGTCTGATGACGTGCCGAAGCCTCTCAGCCTCCCGTTCGACCCCATCGCCCGCGCCGACGAGCTGTGGCAGCAGCGCTGGGGAAACGTGCCGTCCATGGCCGCGATCACCTCGATCATGCGGGCCCAGCAGATCCTGCTCGCCGAGGTGGACGCGGTGGTCAAGCCGTACGGGCTGACGTTCGCCCGCTACGAGGCGCTGGTGCTGCTCACCTTCTCCAAGGCCGGCGAGCTGCCGATGTCCAAGATCGGCGAGCGGCTCATGGTGCATCCCACGTCCGTGACGAACACGGTGGACCGGCTGGTGAAGTCCGGCCTCGTCGCCAAGCGGCCCAACCCGAACGACGGCCGCGGCACCCTCGCCGTGATCACCGACAAGGGCCGCGAGGTGGTCGACGCGGCCTCCCGCGACCTCATGGCCATGGACTTCGGGCTCGGGGTGTACGACGCGGAGGAGTGCCGGGAGATCTTCGCCATGTTCCGCCCGCTGCGGATCGCGGCGCTGGACTTCGACGAGGGGTGACCCCCGCCAAGATCTCCCGGAACGGGTGGTTACGCTCGACTCCATGAAGAAAAGCGTGCTGACCCGCTACCGCGTCATGGCCTACACCACGGGTGTCCTGCTGGTGCTGCTGTGCCTGAGCATGATCGCGAAGTACGGGCTGGACATCAGCGGCGCGGCCGACGTGACCCGTGTCGTCGCCATCGCCCACGGCTGGCTGTACGTCGTCTACCTGGTCTTCGCCTTCGACCTGGGCTCCAAGGCGAAGTGGCCGGTCGGGAAGCAGTTGTGGGTCCTGCTCGCCGGCACCATCCCGACCGCCGCTTTCTTCGTGGAGCGGAAGATCAGCCACGAGCTGGACGGCAAGATCGCCGGGCGCACCCCGGCCGTCGCCGAGGCGTAGGGCCCGCGGCGGAACTCGGGCCGCAGCCGCCGTACGGCACCCGTACGGCGGCTTTGCCATCGACAGTTACTAGGGCGTCCAAGTAAATTCGCTGGTATGGACGCTCACGCGATCGAGGAGGGCCGCCGGCGCTGGCAGGCCCGATACGACGCCGCGCACAAGCGTGACGCCGACTTCACCACGCTCTCCGGCGACCCCGTGGAGCCGGTGTACGGGCCGCGGCCCACGGACACGTACGAGGGCTTCGAGCGGATCGGCTGGCCGGGGGAGTACCCGTTCACGCGGGGGCTCTACTCGACCGGGTACCGCGGGCGCACCTGGACGATCCGGCAGTTCGCCGGGTTCGGCAACGCCGAGCAGACCAACGAGCGCTACAAGATGATCCTCGCGGCGGGCGGCGGCGGGCTGTCCGTGGCGTTCGACATGCCCACGCTGATGGGGCGGGACTCGGACGATCCCCGCTCGCTCGGCGAGGTCGGGCACTGCGGGGTCGCGATCGACTCGGCCGCCGACATGGAGGTCCTGTTCAAGGACATCCCGCTCGGCGAGGTCACCACGTCCATGACGATCAGCGGGCCCGCCGTGCCCGTCTTCTGCATGTACCTGGTCGCCGCGGAGCGGCAGGGCGTGGCTCCCTCGGTGCTCGACGGCACGCTCCAGACGGACATCTTCAAGGAGTACATCGCCCAGAAGGAGTGGCTGTTCCAGCCGGAGCCGCATCTGCGTCTGATCGGCGACCTCATGGAGTACTGCGCGGCCGGCATCCCCGCCTACAAGCCGCTGTCGGTCTCCGGGTACCACATCCGGGAGGCGGGGGCGACGGCCGCGCAGGAGCTGGCGTACACGCTCGCGGACGGCTTCGGGTACGTGGAGCTGGGCCTGAGCCGGGGCCTGGACGTCGACGTGTTCGCGCCCCAACTGTCGTTCTTCTTCGACGCCCACGTCGATTTCTTCGAGGAGATCGCCAAGTTCCGTGCCGCGCGGCGCATCTGGGCCCGGTGGCTGCGGGACGTGTACGGCGCGCGGAGCGAGAAGGCGCAGTGGCTGCGATTCCACACGCAGACCGCCGGGGTCTCGCTGACCGCGCAGCAGCCGTACAACAACGTGGTGCGCACCGCGGTGGAGGCGCTGGCCGCGGTGCTCGGCGGGACCAACTCGCTGCACACCAACGCCCTGGACGAGACGCTGGCGCTGCCCAGTGAGCGGGCCGCGGAGATCGCGCTGCGCACGCAGCAGGTGCTGATGGAGGAGACCGGGGTCGCGTCGGTGGCGGATCCGCTGGGGGGCTCGTGGTACGTCGAGCAGCTGACCGACCGGATCGAGGCGGCCGCGGAGGAGATCTTCGAGCGGATCAGGGAGCGGGGGCTCGCGGCCCATCCGGACGGGCGGCACCCCATCGGGCCGATGACCTCCGGGATCCTGCGCGGGATCGAGGACGGCTGGTTCACCGGTGAGATCGCGGAGTCCGCCTTCCGCTACCAACAGGCCGTGGAGAAGGGGGAGAAGAAGGTCGTGGGCGTCAACGCGCACACCGGTTCCGTCACCGGCGAACTGGAGATCCTGCGCGTCGGCCACGAGGTGGAACGGGCCCAGGTGCGGATCCTCGGGGACCGCAGGGCCGCGCGCGACGAGGGCGCCGTACGCACCTCCCTCGCGGCGCTCCTCACCGCCGCCCGCGACGGCTCCAACATGATCGAGCCGATGCTGGCCGCGGTCCGCGCGGAGGCGACCCTCGGCGAGATCTGCGGTGCCCTGCGCGACGAATGGGGCGCGTACACGGAACCGGCGGGCTTCTGAGGACGGCCGGGCCTCCGGCACGTTCACACGGGCGCCGTCGGACTCTGCCGCGGGGCCCCCGCCCTCACGCCGGCGCCGACAAACCCAGCAGCAGCGCTCTGATGAAGCTCCGTACCCACGGGCCGTCCGCTGGTTTGCCGCTGATCAGGGTGCGGTGGACGACGGCGCCGGCGACCATGTCGAAGGTGAGGTCGATGGTGCGGGCGGTTTCCTCCGGGTCGGATTCCGGGGGGAGTTCGCCGCGGGCCTGGGCGCGCGAGCGGCCCTCGACGACCAGCCGTTTCTGGCGTTCCACGACCGAGGCGCGGATGCGTTCGCGCAGCGGTTCGTCGCGGGTCGACTCGGCGACCACCGCCATCAGACCGCTGCGGCACTCGGGGCGGTCCAGGAGTGCCGCGAACTGGAGGACCACGCCCTCGATGTCGGCGGCCAGACTGCCCGCGTCGGGCAGCCGCAGCTCGTCGAAGAGTTCCGCGACCGCGTCCACGACCAGCTCGTTCTTGCCGGCCCAGCGGCGGTAGAGGGTGGTCTTCGCGACCCCCGCGCGCATCGCCACGTCCTGGAGGGTGAGCTTGGACCAGCCCAGCTCCACCAGCGCTTCCCGGGTCGCGGCCAGGATCGCGGCGTCCGCGGCGGCGCTCCGCGGGCGCCCGGTGCGGCTGGCGGGGGTGCGGCTCTGCATGCCCCGACCATAACCGGCCGGTACCGGCCCATTCCGTGGCGCCGTGAGGCAGATCACCGGATCATGGTGGAGCGTGACCCCTCATTGCCATTACGCTACGGGTCGTAGCGAAAGCTCGCGACGGACGTACGCGGGCGGTACGGCACGGCGCGGGTGGGGACCCGGCGCCGGACATCGGCGCTTTTTTCTTCAGACGCGGGATCGGGGGAGGATAGATCCATGCAGCCACGGAACATGTCCATGAGCGGCGTGGTCGACCTCGCCGCGGTGAAGGCGGCCCAGGAGGCCAAGGCCAAGGCCGAGCAGGCGCGCGCCGAAGCGGCCCGGCAGGGCGGCACGGGTGCCGTCTCCCCGGCCGATCTCGTCATCGACGTCGATGAGGCGGGCTTCGAGCGCGAGGTGCTCCAGCGCTCCGCCGAGGTGCCCGTCGTCATCGACTTCTGGGCCGAGTGGTGTCAGCCCTGCAAGCAGCTGAGCCCGGTCCTGGAGCGGCTGGCCGTCGAGTACAACGGGCGCTTCCTCCTCGCCAAGATCGACGTCGACGCCAACCAGATGTTGATGCAGCAGTTCGGGGTGCAGGGCATCCCGGCGGTGTTCGCCGTCGTCGCGGGGCAGGCCCTGCCCCTGTTCCAGGGGGCGGCCGCCGAGGCGCAGATCCGCGGCACCCTCGACCAGTTGGTGCAGGTCGCCGAGGAGCGGTTCGGCCTGACCGGTCTGACCGTCGACCCGGACGCGCAGCCGGGCGCTGCGCCCGGCGCGGGCGCCGAGGCCCCGGCGGGCCCGTACGAGTCGCTGCTGAACGCGGCCGCCGCGGCACTGGACGCCGGCGATCTGGACGGCGCGGTCCGCGCCTACCAGAATGTGCTGGCCGACGACCCGGCCCACCCGGAGGCCAAACTCGGTCTCGCGCAGGCCGAGTTGCTGCGCCGGGTGCAGGGCATGGACCCGCAGAAGGTGCGCCGGGAGGCGGCCGAGAAGCCCAAGGACGCGGAGGCGCAGATCGCCGCCGCGGACCTGGATCTGGTGGGCGGTCATGTCGAGGACGCCTTCGGGCGGTTGATCGAGACCGTGCAGCGCACGGCAGGTGACGAGCGGGACGCGGTACGTCGCCGGCTCCTGGAGCTGTTCGAGGTCGTGGGCTCCGAGGACCCGCGGGTGGTCGGGGCGCGCAGGGCGCTCGCGCGGGCGCTTTTCTGACCAGTCGCTAAACACCACGGCCTGTGATGCCGAGGTGAAAGGTTCGCCGACAAGGCGTTGAGGCCGCTCCGCTTTGCCAAATCTTGGCAATCGGGGCGGCTGTTACTCCGAGTAAATCAAGGCCGTTGATCTGTCTGGTTTCGTACAGAGATCAACGGCTTTGCTCTGCCCTGTGTTGCGACGGAGTGTCGCGCTCCGGGATCACCTGGTCGTGTCCCGGTTATCCCCCCGTTACTAGCCAGTAACGAACCCCCTTGTGCGGGCGGCCAATTTGCACCACGATCGGCGACGCTCGGTCCATTCCCGCACCCCGGCACCCGGTCGGGGCGAGGGAGACTCTGGGTCCCCACCGAGCAGAGCCGGCGGCAGTGGCGCCGGCTCTCGGGCAGGGGGGTCTTCGCCGGCCGGCGAAGCCTGTCCAGCAAGGTTGTGCGTGATGTGTGTCAGGCGCGACCAGTGGTTGTCGCTCGGGGGTGATCGCCGGTGATTCGGGCGCGCTATGCGCCCGCGAGTACGGGCGCTCCTTCCCGAGGACGTAGCACTTCTCCCATCCCTGCCCCGGCTGAGCCGCCGTACGTGGGCGAGTCCGGGCCAGGAGATGTACGTCCGAGAAGGAGGAAATATGGAGTCCCAGGTGCGTGGCGGGACCAGATGGAAGCGGTTCGCTGTGGTCATGGTGCCCAGCGTCGCCGCCACGGCGTGTATAGGCGTGGCCCTCGCTCAGGGTGCGCTGGCCGCCTCGTTCAGCGTGTCGGGTCAGTCCTTCAAGGTGACCGCGGACAAACTGGTCGGCCAGGGCTTCGAGCAGTACGGCGCGCTCGACAACGGCTACACCCTCAGTGGTGACCAGACGACCCACCCGGTCGCGGTCTCGGCCTTCAAGTCGGCCCAGATCACGAACATGTGCCAGTCGGTCGTCACGCCGAACATCCCGGTGCTCGGCTCGGTCAGCCTCGTGCTGAAGGCGGGCGCGGACAAGCCGGTCGAGGCCGACCAGCTGTACATCGACGTCGACGACCTGAACGCCGACGCCACCTTCAACAACATCGACATCGGTGTTGCGGCCAAGGACGCCGCCAAGGGTCCGGGCATGAAGGGCGGCAAGGAGCAGGCCAACCCGTTCGGCTTCGCGCAGCAGGCCGACTCGGCCACGCTGACGGGTGTGAAGCAGACGGCGTGGGCGACCACGGCCGGCACCTTCAAGCTCAGTGGTCTGCACATGTCCGTGCAGGCGGGCACGCACGAGTGCTACTAGGCACTCGTTGACGGGCGGGGGAGCCGACGGCGCCCCCGCCCGCGCCACATCCGCCGCGTCTTCACGCGCGGCACACGTCATCACCACAGCAATGCCGCACCAGGGAGCTGTTTTCCATGAGCGCCGAGACCCCTGCCGCCGACCCCGGCCAGTTCACCATCCGGAGGCAGCAGTTCCGCGCCTGGCGGGGCGCGCGGCCGTTCTGGGCAGGTCTGTTCGTCTTGCTCGGCGGCTTTCCGATCATGTACTTCCCGTACGCCCATCTCCAGCTGGGACACCTGACGCTGGCGATGGCGACCACCGCGGGAGCGGGGTCCCTGATCATCGGTGTGCTGCTCGTCGTGCTGGGGATCAGCCTCTGGTTCCAGAAGCATGTGCGGACCTTCGCGGGAGTCGCCGCCATCCTGCTGGCGCTGGTGTCTCTCCCCGTGTCCAACTTCGGTGGATTCGTCCTCGGCTTCCTGTTCTCCCTCATCGGCGGGGCGATGGCCGTGGCGTGGGCGCCGGGCGAGCCCGCGGGGCCGGAGGCGCAGGCCGGTGAGGCCGCCCCGGACGCGGGCGGCGCACCCGGAACCGTGCCGCTGCCAGGTCAGGGCACCGGCGGGGCGTACGAGCCGAACGACCTGTCAGGAACGAGCCCGGCCAACGGGGCGAACGGGAGGCACAGTGCCGGCTGACGAGGTGAGCCGCGGGAGCGATGCGGACGAGTCCCGCGGGAGAACCGGACCCCGCCACGCGGCTCCCAGGAAGCCGCTGTTCACCAGGTTCCACATGCCGGCCGGCAAGGCGATAGCCACCGTGGCGATGCCGACGGCCGTGCTCATGGGCATGGGCTTCACCTCCACGCTCGCCCTCGCGGCGGGCAACGGCGGCGGCCCGGCCACCTCGCCCGCGGCCAAGAGCATGTCGGCGGAGGAGTACAAGGACTGCGTCAAGGCACTGGGCGACGGCAAGGACACCTCGACCTCGCCCTCGCCCTCGGCCGACAAGTCCACCGACGCGCCGTCTCCGTCGTCCTCGCCGAGCGGCGACGCGACGAAAAACACGGGCAAGGACACCTCCAAGGACACGTCCGAGGACACGCCGGGCTCCCCGTCGTCGTCCAAGGACACGGGTTCGGACTCGGGCTCGGACTCGGGTTCGGGTTCGGACTCGGGTTCCGCGGGCAAGACCGCGCCCAAGCCGACCGGGACCTCCGGCTCCTCCGGCTCGGGCTCCGGCTCGGGGTCGGGTTCGGGTTCGGGTTCAGGCTCCGGTTCCGGTACGACGACGGGCACGTCCCCGAGCCAGAGCAGCGGCGGCGGGCTGCTCGGCACCATCGGCGACACCATCGGGAACATCCTCACCGGCGGCAAGCACGACTCTCCCGCGCCCTCCGCGAGCAGCACGCCCTCGGCGAGCCCCTCGCCCTCCGCGTCCGGCTCCACGGCGTCGTCGTCCGGCACGAAGGCGTCCGACACCGTCAAGGACACGACCTCCAAGGCCGCCAAGACGGTCGGGGACACGGTGAAGAACACCACCGGCACGGTCTCCAAGACGGTCGACGGCGCGGGCAAGGCGGTCGACGGCGCGGGCAAGACGGTCAAGGACACGGCGGACCCGGCCACCACGGGCCCGTCCCCGAGCCCCTCCGCCAGCACCAGCCCGAGCCCCTCCGCCACGGACTGCCCGGCGGCCACCACCGACGAGGGCGGCGTCGACAACGCGGTGCCGGTGGCGGACGACCCCTGGTACCTCCAGGCCAGCTCGCTGCTGCTCAAGGGCGCCGACTACCAGGGCATCGTGGAGGTGAGGACGGCGAGCGGCACCACCAAGAAGGTGCTGAAGTACGTCATCTCCGACGGCACGGACATCGGCGACCTGCACCAGACCGTGCACGACTCGCTGTCCGGCAAGACGTACCACGTCCAGGCGGCCAAGGGTTCGACGTCGACCATCAGCGACGGCAAGACCGTGATGTACACCGAGTCGATCTCGGGCAACCTGTTCGGTCTGATCCCGATGACGTTCAGCCCCGACAGCCCGCCCCCGCTGAACCTGCCGCTGATCTACTTCACCAACGTGAAGGTGACCCAGGCCGCCCAGTTCGGCGGCAGCCTGCACGTGCCCGGAATGCATGTGTACACGACCGGCTGACCGGTCCCCCCGACCCGTCCGGGAGCCGCGACACCGCTGAGGGCGCCCCCTGTTCGCAGGGGGCGCCCTCAGCGCCGTTCAAGGCCCGTACGGGCCGCGTCAGTTGTCGGTGCCCAGGTGGTGCACCCGGATCATGTTGGTGGTGCCGGGGACGCCGGGGGGCGAGCCGGCGGTGATGACCACGGTGGCGCCCTTCTCGAACCGGGCCAGCTTGGCCAGCTCCTGGTCCACCTGCTCGACCATGTCGTCGGTGGTGTCCACGAACGGCACCACGTACGGCTCCACGCCCCAGCTCAGCGTGAGCTGGTTGCGGGTGGACTCCTCGGTGGTGAAGGCGAGGATCGGCTGGGCGGCGCGGTAGCGCGACAGGCGGCGCGCGGTGTCACCGGACTGGGTGAACGCGATCAGGCCCCGGCCGCCGAGGAAGTCGGCGATCTCGCAGGCCGCGCGGGCCACCGAACCGCCCTGCGTGCGCGGCTTCTTGCCCGGCACCAGCGGCTGGAGGCCCTTGGAGAGCAGCTCCTGCTCGGCGGCCTGGACGATCTTCGACATCGTCTTGACCGTCTCGACCGGGTAGGCGCCCACCGAGGACTCGGCGGACAGCATCACCGCGTCGGCGCCGTCCAGGATCGCGTTGGCCACGTCGGAGGCCTCGGCGCGGGTCGGCCGGGAGTTGGTGATCATCGACTCCATCATCTGGGTCGCCACGATCACCGGCTTGGCGTTGCGCCGGCACAGCTCGATCAGGCGCTTCTGCACCATCGGGACCTTCTCGAGCGGGTACTCCACCGCGAGGTCGCCGCGCGCCACCATCACCGCGTCGAACGCCGCGACGACGTCCTGCATGTTCTCCACCGCCTGCGGCTTCTCCACCTTGGCGATGACCGGGACCCGGCGGCCCTCCTCGTCCATGACGCGGTGCACGTCCTGGACGTCCTTGGCGTCCCGCACGAAGGACAGCGCGACCATGTCGCAGCCCATGCGCAGCGCGAACCGCAGATCCTCGACGTCCTTCTCGCTCAGCGCGGGCACGTTGACGGCCGCGCCGGGCAGGTTGATGCCCTTGTGGTCGGAGACGACGCCGCCCTCGATCACGATCGTCCGGACCCGCGGGCCCTCCACGTCCACGACCTTCAGCTCGACGTTGCCGTCGTTGATCAGGACCTGGTCGCCGCGCGAGACATCGCCCGGCAGCCCCTTGTACGTCGTCCCGCAGATGTGCCGGTCGCCGGCCACGTCCTCGGTGGTGATGACGAACTCGTCGCCGCGCTCCAGCTCGACCGGGCCCTCGGCGAAGGTCTCCAGGCGGATCTTCGGGCCCTGGAGGTCGGCGAGGACACCGATGGGGCGGCCGGTCTCCTTCGCCGCGGCCCGGACGCGGTCGTACCGCGCCTGGTGCTCGGCGTGGGAGCCGTGGCTGAAGTTGAAGCGGGCCACATTCATGCCCGCCTCGATCATGGCGACGAGCATCTCGTGGGAGTCGACCGCGGGGCCGAGAGTACAGACGATTTTCGAACGGCGCATGGGGCGATCCTATCGGTTTGTTTCGCTACGGAATATTCCGTCTGGCGGAAGATACAAATGAGAGGCGGCCTGCTCAGCTGCTCTCAATTGCTCTTTCCGACCAGTGCGTAGGTCTGCGTCGCGATCTCCAGTTCTTCATCCGTCGGCACCACGGCCACGGCCACCCGTGCGGACGCGGGCGAAATCAGCCGCGCCGCGCCGCTCCGTACGAGGTTCAGCTCCGGGTCGACCGCCGCGCCCAGCCCCTCCAGGCCCGCGATCGCCGCCTCCCGCACGGGCGCCGCGTTCTCCCCGACCCCGGCGGTGAACGCGATCGCGTCCACCTTCCCGAGGACGGCGAAATAGGCGCCGATGTACTTCTTGAGCCGGTGAATGTAAATGTCGAAGGCGAGGGCGGCTTCCTCGTCGCCCTCCTCGATCCGGCGGCGGATCTCCCGCATGTCGTTGTCCCCGCACAGACCGAACAGGCCGCTCCTCTTGTTGAGAAGAGTGTCGATCTCGTCCATGGACATTCCGCCAACCCGCGCCAAATGGAAGATGACGGCGGGATCCAGATCACCGGATCGCGTACCCATCACCAGCCCCTCCAAAGGCGTGAGCCCCATGGAGGTGTCCACGCACCGGCCCTGAGCCACCGCCGAAGCGGAGGCGCCGTTGCCCAGGTGCAGCACGATCACGTTGACCTCGGCCGGGTCCTTGCCCAGCAGCCGGGCCGTCTCGCGGGACACATAAGCGTGCGAGGTGCCGTGGAAGCCGTAGCGGCGCACCCGGTAGCGGTCGGCGATCTTCGGATCGATGGCGTAGCGCGCCGCCGATTCCGGCATCGTGGTGTGGAAGGCGGTGTCGAACACGGCGACCTGCGGCAGGTCGGGGCGCAGCGCGCGGGCGGTGCGGATGCCGGTGAGGTTGGCCGGGTTGTGCAGCGGGGCGACCGGGATCAGCCGCTCGATCTCGGTGATCACCTCGTCGTCCACGACGGTGGGCTCGGTGAAGAACATCCCGCCGTGCACCACCCGGTGCCCGATCGCCAGCAGGTCCGGCGAGTCCAGGCCGATGCCGTCGCGGGCCAGTTCCCCGGCGACCGCCTTGAGCGCGGCATCGTGGTCGGCGATCGGGCCGTTCTGCTCGCGGGTCTCGCCGCTGCTCGCGCAGGTGTGCTTGAGCCGGGAGGTCTGCTCGCCGATCCGCTCCACCAGACCGAGGGCGAGCCGGCTCGCGTCCCGCATGTCGAGCAGCTGGTACTTCAGCGAGGAGGAACCGGAGTTGAGGACGAGGACACGGGTCGCGGTCACGGTACGGGCACGCTTTCTGCTCGGTCTGCGGAGGTCTGGGCCTGGATGGCGGTGATGGCGACGGTGGTCACGATGTCCGGCACCAGGGCGCCGCGGGACAGGTCGTTGACCGGCTTGTTCAGCCCCTGCAGGACCGGGCCGACGGCGATCGCGCCGGCCGAGCGCTGCACGGCCTTGTAGGTGTTGTTGCCGGTGTTGAGGTCCGGGAAGATCAGCACGGTGGCCTGCCCGGCGACCTCGGAGCCCGGCAGCTTGGTCGCGGCGACGGTGGGCTCCACGGCGGCGTCGTACTGGATCGGCCCCTCGATCTTCAGGTCCGGCCGGCGGGCGCGCACCAGCTCGGTGGCGGCGCGCACCTTGTCGACGTCGGCGCCGGTGCCGGAGGTGCCGGTGGAGTACGACAGCATCGCGATCCGCGGCTCCACCCCGAACCGGGCCGCCGTACCGGCCGACTGGATGGCGATGTCCGCGAGCTGCTCGGCGTCCGGGTCGGGGTTGACCGCGCAGTCGCCGTAGACCAGCACCTTGTCGGCCAGGCACATGAAGAACACCGAGGAGACGATCGCCGCCTCCGGGCGGGTCTTGATGATCTCGAAGGCCGGGCGGATGGTGGCCGCCGTGGAGTGCACCGAGCCGGAGACCATGCCGTCGGCGAGGCCCTCCTCGACCATCAGGGTGCCGAAGTAGTTCACGTCCGTGACCACGTCGTACGCCAGCTCCACCGTGACGCCCTTGTGGGCGCGCAGGGCCGCGTACTTCTCGGCGAAGCCGTCGCGCAGTTCGGAGGTGGCCGGGTCGATCAGCTGGGTGCCGCCGAGGTCGATGCCCAGGTCGGCGGCCTTCTTGCGGATCTGGTCGACGGGCCCGAGCAGGGTCAGGTCGCACACGCCCCGGCGCAGCAGCACCTCGGCCGCGTGCAGCACCCGCTCCTCGGTGCCCTCCGGGAGCACCACCCGGCGCCGGTCGGCGCGGGCCCGCTCCAGCAGCGTGTGCTCGAACATCATCGGGGTGACGCGGTCGCCGCTCGGCGCGGAGATGCGGCGCGCCAGCTCGGCGGTGTCCACATGGCGTTCGAACAGGCCGAGCGCGGTCTCCGCCTTGCGCGGGGTGGCCGCCGTCATCCGGCCCTCCAGCGAGAACAGCCGCTCGGCGGTGGGGAAGCTGTTGCCGCGCACCGACAGGACGGGGGTGCCCGGTGCGAGCCGGGCGGCCAGCGTGAGGATCTCCTGGCTCGGCACCTCGTCCAGGGTGAGCAGCATGCCGGCGATCGGCGGGGTGCCGGCGCTGTGCGCGGCCAGCGCGCCGACCACCAGGTCCGCGCGGTCGCCCGGAGTGATCACCACGCAGCCCGGCGTCAGGGCGGTCAGCAGATTCGGCAGCATGGCGCCGCCGAAGACGAAGCCGAGGGCGTCGCGGGCGAGCCCGGAGTCGTCGCCGAGCAGTACCCGCGCGTCCAGGGCCTGGGCGATCTGCGCGATGGTCGGCGCGGACAGGGCGGGCTCGTCGGGCAGCACGTAGCAGGGCACCGGCAGCCGGGAGGCCAGGCGCTCGGCGATCTCGGCGCGGTCCTCGCGGGCGACCCGGTTGGCGATCATGGCGAGGACGTCGCAGCCCAGGCCGTGGTAGGCGCGGTAGGCGTTGCGGACCTCCGCGCGCACCGAATCCGCGTGCTGCCCGCGGCCGCCGACGACCGGCAGCACGGAGGCGCCGAACTCGTTGGCCAGCCGGGCGTTGAGGGCCAGCTCGTCGGGGAGCTGGGTGGCGGCGAAGTCGGTGCCGAGGACGAGGACGACGTCGTAGTCGCGGGCCAGCAGGTGGAAGCGGTCCACGAGGGCGGAGACCAGTTCGTCGGTGCCCCGCTCGGCCTGGATCGCGGACGCCTCCCGGTAGTCCATGCCGATCACGGTCGCCGGGTCCTGGGAGAGGCGGTAGCGCGCCCGCAGCAGCTCGAACAGCCGGTCGGGGCCGTCGTGCACGAGCGGGCGGAAGACGCCCACCCGGTCGACCTGCCGGGTCAGGAGCTCCATGACCCCCAGCTCCACGACCTGGCGGCCGTCGCCGCGGTCGATGCCGGTCAGGTACACGCTGCGCGTCACGTGTCCACTCCGTTTCTGCTGTCGCTCGCCGTCGGAAGATCGTCGTCAAAAGGGTCGGCATAAAAATCGCCCACCAGGGTGAGCGGAACCCTCTTGACAGTACCCCTCAGCCGGGATAAGGCGCCCGTCAGGATCCCAGGGCTCCCCGGCGGACGTGAAAGAATCGCTGCAGGCTCACGCACGGACGAGACAGCGAGCAGGAGACACAGCACGATGCGCATCGGAGTTCTCACCGCAGGCGGCGACTGCCCCGGCCTGAACGCCGTGATCCGTTCGGTCGTGCACCGCGCGGTGACGCAGTACGACGACGAGGTCATCGGATTCGAGGACGGCTACCGGGGCCTGCTCGACCGCCACTACCGCGCCCTCGACCTGGACGCGGTCGGCGGCATCCTCGCCCTCGGCGGCACCATCCTCGGCTCCTCCCGGCTGGAGCGGGACCGGCTGCGGGAGGCGTGCGAGCGGGCCACCGACATGGTCGGCGAGTTCGGCATCGACGCGCTGATCCCGATCGGCGGCGAGGGCACCTTGACGGCCGCCCGGATGCTCTCCGACGCGGGCCTCCCGGTCGTCGGCGTGCCCAAGACGATCGACAACGACATCTCCTCGACGGACCGCACCTTCGGCTTCGACACCGCGGTGGGCGTCGCCACCGAGGCGATGGACCGCCTCAAGACCACCGCCGAGTCCCACCAGCGGGTGATGGTGGTCGAGGTCATGGGCCGGCACGCGGGCTGGATCGCGCTGGAGTCCGGCATGGCCGCCGGCGCCCACGGCATCTGCCTGCCCGAGCGGCCCTTCGACCCCGCGGACCTGGTCAAGATGGTCGAGGAGCGCTTCGCGCGCGGCAAGAAGTTCGCCGTGATCTGCGTCGCCGAGGGCGCGCACCCCGCCGAGGGCACCATGGACTACGGCAAGGGCGCGATCGACCAGTACGGCCACGAGCGCTTCCAGGGCATCGGCACCGCCCTCGCCTACGAGCTGGAGCGCCGCCTCGGCAAGGAGGCCAAGCCGGTCATCCTCGGCCATGTCCAGCGCGGCGGCGTGCCCACCGCCTACGACCGCGTGCTCGCCACCCGCTTCGGCTGGCACGCCGTGGAGGCCGCCCACCGCGGCGAGTTCGGCCGGATGACGGCCCTGCGCGGCACCGACATCCGGATGGTCCCGCTCGCGGAGGCGGTGACCGAGCTGAAGACGGTCCCGAAGGACCGGATGGACGAGGCGGAGTCGGTCTTCTAGACCGCCCCGTTTCCCGGAGGTGACCCTGCTTAGGCGGGAGTTCTACGGCTCCCGCCGGACGGCCGCCCAGAAGTTCTCCACGATCCGCTCCAGGAACTCCTCCCCGGCGGCCCCGGCCGCACCCCCGCCGCCCCAGCCGAGGGTGGCGGTCATCCGGCCCTGGTAGTCCCGGTGCAGCCGGCGCAGCGCCTCCTCCAGGACGGGGCGCTCCACGGCCACCAGCTCTCCGACCTGCCGTACATAGGCCTGCCAGCGGGTGGTCACGGCCCCGCGCAGCAGCTCGGCGAGCCGCTCCGTACGACCCGTGACGGCCACCACGTCCGGCGGCTGGAGGCGCAGCACCCGGACGAGCTCCGCCAGTTGGCGCTCGGTGCCGCGCCAAGTGCCGTCCTCCTCCATCCGCAGATACGCCGGAAGGTCCATGCCGACGGCGCGGGCCACGTCCTGCGGCGCGACCCCGCGGGCGATGCGGTGCTCGCGCAGGGTGCCGGGGCGGCCGAGGAGTTCGCCGGGGTCGCACCACAACGCTCCGGCCAGAGCGGCGAGTTCGGTGTGGTCCGGGGCGGCGGCGCCGCGCTCCCAGGCGAGCACATGACCGGGGGTGACGTAGGGCAGCCCGTACGAGGAGCGCAGGGTGTGGGCGACATGCTCGGGACCCATGCCGAGCGCGCCGCGCAGCCGGCGGGCGGCGAGGGCGTCGAACGGGGGCGGGGGCGAGGAGGGTGGGCGCACCCCGCACAAGGTAGGCCCGGCGGGGCGCGGGGGATACGGTCCGTTCCGACAGGATCACGGATTGTCCGAACGCACAGGGCCCCGGACCCCGCTCAGCCCTTGACCGCGCCGCCCAGCGCGAAGCCGCTGCCCAGACGGCGGGAGACCAGGGCGTAGAGCAGGATCACCGGGGTCGAGTAGATGACGGAGAACGCGGCGAGCTGGCCGTAGGCGACCATGCCGCGGTTGCCGAAGAAGTCGTTGACGCTGACCGAGGCCGGCATCTGGTCGGGGGTGAGCAGGAGCATGAAGGGGACGAAGAAGTTGCCCCACATCATGACGAACGAGAAGACCGTCACGACGGCGAGGCCCGGCCCCATCAGCGGCAGCACGATGCGCGGCAGCGACTGGAGGGGCGAGGCGCCGTCGGTCCGGGCCACCTCCTCCAGCTCCTTCGGCACGCCGTCCATGAAGTTCTTCATCAGCCAGATGGCGAACGGGAGTTGGGTCGCGGCGAAGAACAGGATGGTGCCCTGGAGGGTGTCGATCAGGTTCACCCGGACGAACAGCGCGTACACCGGCACCATGATCGCGGTGATGGGCAGGCTGGTGGCGAAGCGGATCGTCAGAAGGAACGGCCGGTTGAGCCGGGAGCGGAACCGGGAGAGCGGGTACGCGGCGAGCGCGGCGCAGACGACGGTGAGCGCGGTGCCGCCGCCGCACAGGATCAGGCTGTTGAGCAGCGGGGTGTAGGCGATGTCCGGGGTGAGGACCGCCCGGAAGTTGCCGAGGGTGAGCGCGTGCGGGACCCGGACGCGCAGACCGGCGGCCGGGTCCAGGCTGGCCAGCACCACCCACGCCAGCGGCAGCGCGAACGCCGCGGCCACCAGCAGCAGACAGGCGTCCGCGAGCAGGCGGCGCGCGGCACGGGCGCGGACGCGGGGGCGGGAACGCGGGTGGAGGCGAGGGCGGGGGCCGGCGTGGAGGCGGGCGCGGGACATCAGACCTCTGTACGCAGCAGCCGCAGGTACATCTGCTGGAGCTTGGTGCAGTACTCCGAGTCCGGCGCCTTGATCGGCACGAACTCGACCTTCTTTCCGGGGTGTTCGCGCTCGAACTGCTTCTTGATCCCGGCGAGGTAGGTGTCCATCACCTTGACGGAGTTGTCGGTCGACTGCTTGTACGACACCTTCAGGGTGTCGGGGCCCTCGCCGGACCCGGCACCGCACGCGGTGAGGGCGGTGGCGGCGAGGACGGTGGTGAGGAGGGCGGTGTAGGCGGCGGTGGGGCGCACGGCATGACCTCCTGCGGGCACACGTGGGGGTGGCCTCGGTGGTGTCCGTGAAGGTAAGAGCGCCGGTCCGCTCAGGTCAATGCCGCGTGCGGTGAAAGGGAGTCGGTGATCACGCCGGGCTCACCGCGGCCCCGGCACCCAGCGGTACACCAGCTCCGGCCGCCCCACCTGGCCGTACAGCGGGCTGCGCGCGGCCCGGCCGGTGGCCACCAGGTGTTCCAGGTAGCGGCGCCCGGTGATCCGCGAGATGCCCAGGGCCTCGGCGGCGCCGGCCGCGGTGAGCCCGTCCGGCGCCTCGCGCAGGGCGCCGGTCACCCGCTGGAGCGTCGGCCCGCTGAGCCCCTTGGGCAGCGCCGCGGGCGCGGGTGCCCGGAGCGCGGCGAGCGCCCGGTCCACCTCGTCCTGCCCGCTCGCCTCGCCCGCCGCGGCGCGGAACTCCGCGTAGCGCACCAGCCGGTCGCGCAGCGTGGCGAAGGTGAACGGCTTGAGCACGTACTGCACCACCCCCAGCGAGACCCCCTCGCGCACCACCGCCAGATCCCGCGCCGAGGTCACCGCGATCACATCCGCGTGATGGCCCGAGGCGCGCAGCGAGCGGGCGAACTGGAGCCCGTGCACATCGGGCAGATGCAGATCGAGCAGGAGCAGATCCACCCCGGTGCGGTCCAGGACGCGCCGCGCCTCGGCACCGGTGCGGGCCTTGGCGACCGGGACGAACCCCGGTACCCGGCCCACGTACAGCTCGTGCGCGTCGGCGGCGACCGGGTCGTCCTCCACCACGAGCACTCTGATGGCCTCCGTCACGCGGCACCGCCCTCGGCCGGCACCGGCGCCGGGCGCAGTGGCAGCCGTACCTCGAACACCGCGCCGCCGCCGGGCGCCGCGTCCGTGACCGTCAGCGTGCCCTCGTGCCGGGTCACCGCCTGCCGTACGAGCGCGAGCCCGAGCCCCCGTCCGCCGGGCCCGGCCGGCTTGGTCGTGAAGCCGCGCTGGAACAGCAGGCCGGCGTGGCCGGGGTGGACACCGGGGCCGGTGTCCGCGACGCGCAGCACCAGTGCGGCCGCCGAGGCGTACGCCGTCACGGTCACCCGCGCCGGCGTGCTGCCCTGCGCCGCGTCCACCGCGTTGTCGATCAGGTTGCCGAGCACGGTCACCAGGTCCCGCGCGGGCGGACCGCCGGCCAGCAGCCCGTCGTCCAGGCGGCTGTCCGGCGACACCACCAGCTCCACGCCCCGCTCGTTGGCCTGCGCGGTCTTGCCCAGCAGCAGCGCGGCGAGGACGGGTTCGGCCACCGCCGCCACCACCTGGTCGGTCAGCGCCTGCGCCAGCTCCAGTTCGGCCGTGGCGAACTCCACCGCCTCCTCGGAGCGGCCCAGTTCGATCAGCGAGACCACGGTGTGCAGCCGGTTCGCCGCCTCGTGCGCCTGCGCGCGCAGCGCCTGGCTGAAGCCGCGCTCGGTGTCCAACTCGCCCATCAGCGACTGGAGTTCGGTGATGTCCCGCAGGGTGACGACGGTCCCCCTGCGCTCTCCGCCGGAGACCGGGGAGGTGTTGACCACCAGGACGCGGGAGGCGGTCGGATGCACCTCGTCCACGCGGGGCCGCGAGGAGAGCAGCGCGCCCGTCAGCGGTGCCGGCAGGCCCAGTCCGGCCACCGACCGGCCCACCACCTCGTCGCGCGGGCCGATCCCGAGCAGTTCCCGGCCGCCGTCGTTGATCAGCGCCACCCGGTACTGCCCGTCCAGCATCAGCAGGCCCTCGCGGACCGCGTGCAGCGCCGCCTGGTGGTAGTCGTGCATCCGGCTCAGCTCGGCGGCGTTCATGTTGTGGGTGTGCCGGCGCAGCCGGGCGTTGACGACGTACGTGCCCACCGCGCCCAGCAGCAGCGCCCCGCCGGCCACCCCGAGCAGCGCCGTGACCTGGTCCTGGAGCCGCTCGCTGATCCGGTCCACGGTGATGCCGGCGCTGACCAGGCCGATGATCCGGCCGCCGTCCGTCACCGGGGTCACCGCCCGCACGGAGGGGCCGAGGGTGCCGGTGTAGGTCTCGGTGAAGGTGCGGCCGTGGCGGGCGGGGGCGGTGGTGCCGAGGAAGCGTCTGCCGATCTGCCGGGGATCGGGGTGGGTCCAGCGGATGCCGTCCGGGCTCATGATCGTGACGAAGTCGACGTTGGTGTGCCGGGTGACCTCCAGGGCGTACGGCTCCAGGCGCGCGGTCGGGTCCGGGGAGCGGATCGCGTCGCGGACCGCGGGGGAGTCGGCGACCGAGCGGGCCACCGCGGTGGTCTGCCGGGCGGCCGCGTCCCGCGCCTGCCGCCGGTCGCTGACGTAGGCGAACAGCGCGTATCCGGCCACGAGCACCGCTATCAGCACCGCCTGCATGGCGAACAGCTGGCCCGCCAGGCTGCGCGGACGGGTCAGGGACGGAAGGCGCATGCCAGTCAGTGTGCCCCCGGTTCTGGCGTGAACTAAATGAACGCAAGCGTGACCGCCCTCACAGGACGCGAGATAGTCGCCGCGTTCCCCAGCACCGCCCGGACGTGAGCCGCACGCCGGTCGTGCACCGACGACGACGTCGACGAAGACGTCAAGGAGGGCAGTCGTGGCCGCCACCACTGACGAGACGGCACCCGCCGCACCCCGAGCCCGGCGGGACCGGACCCATTACCTGTACATCGCCGTCATCGTGGCCGTCGCGCTCGGCATCGCCGTCGGACTCCTGTGGCCGGATGCCGCCGTCCGGCTCCAGCCGCTGGGCACCGGATTCGTCAACCTGATCAAGATGATGATCTCGCCGATCATCTTCTGCACGATCGTGCTCGGCATCGGCTCGGTGCGCAAGGCGGCCAAGGTGGGCGCCGTCGGCGGCATCGCCCTCGGCTACTTCCTCGTGATGTCGCTGGTCGCGCTCGCCATCGGGCTCGTCGTCGGCAATGTGCTGCACCCCGGCGCCGGGCTCCATCTGACCCACGCCCTCAGGCAGACCGGACACGCCCAGGTCAGCAGTGACGCGCTGCCGCCCGTGGACTTCGTCCTGTCGATCATCCCGAAGACCTTCGTGTCCGCCTTCACCGAGGGCCAGGTCCTCCAGACGCTGCTGGTCGCGCTGCTCGCCGGGTTCGCCCTCCAGGCCATGGGCGCGGCCGGGCAGCCGGTGCTGCGCGGCGTCGAGCACCTCCAGCGGCTCGTCTTCCGCATCCTGTCCATGGTCATGTGGGCCGCGCCGGTCGGCGCGTTCGGCGCGATCGCCGCCGTCACCGGCTCGGCCGGGCTGGACGCGCTGAAGAGTCTCGCCGTGCTGATGCTCGGCTTCTACGTCACCTGCGCGCTGTTCGTCTTCGTGGTGCTCGGCGCGGTGCTGCGGATCGCCGCCGGGGTGAACGTCTTCGCCCTGTGCCGCTACCTCGCCCGCGAGTTCCTGCTGATCCTGTCCACCTCCTCCTCCGAGTCCGCGCTGCCGCGCCTGATCGCGAAGATGGAGCACCTCGGCGTCAGCAAGCCGGTCGTCGGCATCACCGTGCCGACCGGCTACTCCTTCAACCTCGACGGCACGATGATCTACATGACCATGGCGTCGCTCTACATCGCGGACGCGCTGGGCACGCCGATGTCGGTCGGCGAGCAGATCCCGCTGCTGCTGTTCCTGCTGCTGGCGTCGAAGGGCGCGGCCGGCGTCAGCGGCGCGGGCCTCGCCACCCTGGCCGGCGGCCTCCAGTCGCACAAGCCCGCGCTGGTGGACGGCGTCGGCCTGATCGTCGGCATCGACCGGTTCATGAGCGAGGCGCGGGCGCTGACGAACTTCGCGGGCAACGCGATCGCCACGGTGCTGGTGGGCACCTGGACCAAGGAGATCGACCGGGCGCGGGTGGCGCGGGTGCTCGCGGGAGACCTGCCGTTCGACGAGACGGTGATGGACGCGACGGCGGGTACCGTGACCGGGGCCCCCGAGCCCCGCGAGGACCGGCTGGCCAAGGCATAGCCCCCGGCCCCCTGCTCCGGATGCCCGGCCCCGCCTGAACCGGGTCCGGGCATCCGGCCGTTCGCGCGGTGTCTTACAGGTCCGAACTCACCTTGGTCACCAGGGCGGTGGCCAGCGAGGCGGGTACGCCCGCCGAGGTCAGCACGGTGACCGCGGCGGCGCGGCCGGCCTCCTTGGCGGCCAGCAGCCCGTCGTTGACCGCCTCCATGACCGCGAAGAGGGACTGCTCGTGCACATAGGCGAGCGCGGGCGCGGGCAGCGGGGAGGTGAACACGCCCTCGTCCAGGCCCTGTTGGAGCACCCGGATCTTGGCCGCGCGCACCGGGGCGAGGCGTTCGCGGATGCCCTGCACGGTGACCGTGCGCTGCGCGAGGGCGATCAGCAGCCGGTAGCGGTCGGCGATCGCCCAGAGCCCGAGCACCGAGCGGGCGAGGGCCTCCGCCGGGTCCGTGATCCCCGTACGCACCGCCGCGTCCGCGTCCGCGAGCGCCTGCACCGCCTCGTCGGTGAGGGTGCTGATCAGCGCCTCCCGGCTGGGGAAGTGACCGTACACGGTCCGTCGTACGACTCCGGCGGCGCGCGCGATCTGGTCCATCGAGGCGTCCGGGTCGCGCAGCAGCTCGGCGAGGGCGACGTCGAGGATGCGGCGGCGGTTGGCGTCGGCGCGGCTGGGGTTACCCGTGGTCATGGAGGCCATTCTGCCCTTCCTCACCCGACTTGCACAGTGCTGTGCAGCGGCGTACATTGCACATTGTTGTGCAATTGCACGATGCTGTGCAACTTCCGTCGCGAACCTGAGGAAGGCAAATCCCTGCCATGCGACTCGTCATGACCGAACCGGTCGAGAAGATGGAGCGCCCGTACGCCCGGCGCTGGTGGGCACTGCTGGTGCTCTGCCTGAGCCTGCTGATCATCGTGATGGCCAACACCGCCCTCACGGTCGCGGCGCCCGACATGACGAAGGACCTCGGCCTCTCCAGCGCCGACCTCCAGTGGGTGATCGACGGCTACACCGTGCCCTACGCGGCCCTGATGCTGCTGCTCGGCGCGATCGGCGACAAGTACAGCCGGCGCGGGGCGCTCGTGCTCGGCCTGCTGGTCTTCGGCGGCGGCGCGGTCTTCGGCTACCTCGCGGACAGCGCGGCGACCGTGATCGCGGCGCGCGCGGTGATGGGCGTCGGCGCGGCGCTGATCATGCCGGCCACGCTGTCGCTGCTCGCGGCGACCTTCCCGCGGGCCGAGCGGGCCAAGGCGATCGTGCTGTGGACGGCGACGGCGGGCCTCGCCATCGCCGCCGGACCGGTGGTCGCCGGCGCGCTGCTGCGCGACCACGGCTGGTCCTCCACCTTCCTGATCAACGTGCCGATCGCGCTCGTCGCGCTCGTCGCCGCCTTCGTCCTGGTCCCGCCCTCCAAGGCCGGCCACCACGACCGCATCGACTACGTCGGCGGCCTGCTGTCCGTGATCTGGACCGGCTCCCTGGTCTACATGATCATCCAGGGCCCGCACTTCGGCTGGAGCGGCAAGGCCGTCGCCGCCGCCGTGATCGCGGGCGTCGGCCTGATCGCCTTCGTCCTGTGGGAGCTGCGCCACCCGCGCCCGATCCTGGACGTCCGCCGCTTCGCGCACCGCCGCTTCGCCGGCTCCAACCTGGCCGTCGCCCTGTTCTTCCTGGCCGTCTTCGGCGCGTTCTACTTTCTCACCCAGCACCTCCAGTTCGTCCTCGGCTACGACGCCCTGGAGACCGGCGTACGGATGCTGCCGCTGGCCGGCGCCGTGTTCGCCGGCTCGGCCCTCACCGGCTGGCTCACCCCGCGCCTCGGCATGAAGTGGACCGTCAGCGCGGGCATGGTCCTCGGCACGGTGGCGCTGGGACTGCTCACCCAGGTGGATGCGGGCTCCACGTACGGCGACTTCCTGGCCCCGCTGATCATCCTCGGCCTCGCCATCGGCCTCGCCCTCTCGCCCTGCACCGACGCGATCATGGGCGCGTTCCCCGAGTCCGAACTCGGCGTCGGCGGCGCGGTCAACGACACCTCGCTGGAACTCGGCGGCTCCCTCGGCATCGCCATCCTCGGCTCGCTGCTCGCCACGTCGTACGGCAACCACCTCACCGACGCGACCGCCGGCAGCAAGCTCCCGCCGAGCGCCCTTGCCACCGCCAGGGACTCGGTCGGTGCCGGCTACGCCGTCGCGCAGGGCATCGCCGACAAGGCCCACCAGGCCGCCGCCCGGGCCGCTCACGCGAGCAGCCCCCAGCAGGCCGCCGCGCTCAAGCAGCAGGCCGCCGAACTGGCCGCGGGCGCCCGCCAGATGGCCGACGCCGTGGGCTCCTCCTTCTCCTCCGCCGTGGCCCACACCAGCCTGGTCGGCGCGGTCATCCTCGGCATCGGCACGGTCCTGGTCGCGTTCCTGCTGCCGCGCCGCGCGACGACCGAAGAGGTGAAGGAAACGGAGAAGGAACTGGCACAGACCACCGCCGGCTGACGGTTTCCGGCCGACATCCATTAGCGTGCCGTTCCGGATCACCGGAACGGCACGCTCGTGCGTGGCGTCTGTACCGTCATGGAGGCACGGGGGACATGAAGATCGACTGGGACCGGCGGACCTGCGCGCGCAAGGGGCATGTGACCTACGCGCCCGACGATCCGCGGCTGCGGGTACGGCTGCACGCGCAGACCGGGCTCGGGGACGCGTGGCGCTGCCTGCGCTGCGGGGACTTCGTGCTCGGCGAGCCGCACGGGTCGGGACCGGCGCGAAACGCGCCGCTGGTGCCGCGGGGCAAGGTGCTGCGGGACCTGTTCATCCTGCGGTTCCTCGCCGTCGAGCGAGCCGTGCGCGGGGTGTTCATAGTGCTGGTCGCGGTGGCCGTGTGGAAGTTCAGCAACAGCCAGGACGCGGTGCGGCGGCTGTTCAACGAGTACCTGGCCGTGCTGCGCCCGGTCTTCCGGCACTTCCACTACGACCTGGACCACTCACCCGTGGTCGGCTCCATCCAGAAGGCGTTCGGCTACAAGCACTCCACGCTGCTCCTCGTCGCCGGACTGCTCCTCGCCTACGCGCTGATCGAGCTGGTGGAGGCGGTCGGCCTGTGGCGCGCCAAGCGCTGGGCGGAGTACCTCACGGTCGTCGCCACGGCCGCGTTCCTCCCGCTGGAGATCTACGAGCTGACGGAGAAGGTCAGCTACCTCAAGATCGCCACCCTCGCCCTGAACATCCTCGCCGTCCTCTACATCGCCTTCGCCAAACGCCTCTTCGGCCTGCGCGGCGGCCGCCGCAAATTCGACGAGGAACGCCACAGCGCGTCCCTGCTGGAGGTGGAGGAGTCGGCGGGGGTGCTGGTCTGAGGTCACCGCGAAAGTCCTCGCCGGCTCGCGGTCGGGTGGTTCCTCCCGTCCTCGTAGCAGTGCCCTCCCACCGGCCGGTAGGAGGGCACTGCTGTGCGTGCGTGTTCCGCCGAAGCGGTCTCAGTCGTCGCCGACCAGCTGTTCGATCCGGAAGAAGTGGGAGTCGCCGTACCGGAACCGTTCGCCCAGGGCCGTGTACCCGGTGAACCGCTCGCGGGTCAGGGGCACGGCCAGCGCGGCCAGGGCCCGCAGGAACAGCCGGAACCCCAGGTCGGGGTCCACCCGCGTGACGACCCTCTCCAGCGCTGCCGCCACGGCGGAGCCGGGCAGCGCCTCCCCGCCGTGGCCGACGACCCGGCCGGCCATGTCCTGCGCCGCCGCGCGGAGCTCGCGCAGCACCTCCGGCGTCGCCCCGGCATCGACGGGGCGCAGGACCGGGGCGTACGCGGGAGCGACGTCACGCAGACGTTCCTCGCACACCGCGACGACCTCCTCCAGCCACCGGCGACCGTCGCCGCCGAACAGATGGACACCGCTACCTTGTTCCGAGGCCGCGAGCCACAGCGTGGTGAGGGTTTCCGTGGACAGACCGGACCGGAGCACGCGCAGCACGTCCTCCAGCACAAGAGCCGCTTCCGTACCGGGGGTTCGCTCGAACCCGTCCCAGGAGAGATAGCCGCTCAGGGTGTCACGGGACGTATGCGGGTGCCATGAACCGGCGAACCGCTCGGCGAGTCCGGACAGACCGAAATCCCGTTCGGCGTCCCGCCGCCGGGTGTCGATGGGCGGCCAGCACACGTCGAGACCGTCATGGACGACCGCGAGCGGGTAGCCGAGGGGACCGGCGGGCGCGAGGAGCCTGTCGTAGCGCTCCTTGTCGATCCGCAGCCGGGACACCTTCAGTGCCCGCAGGAAGATCCGGTACCCGAGGTCGACGTCCGCTTGGACGACGACCTGCTCCAGGCGCGCGGCCAGGCCCGGAACGCCGTGCGCCCGGTCCAGGTCCGCGCCCAGGTCCCGGATCTCCTCCACGACCAGGCGGCCGAGCCCGGCGTCCCGCACCGGCCGGGTCTTTGGTGGGACGTAGGAGCGCTTGTTCCGCCGCAGACGGCCTGCCGACAGCTCCGACAGTTCCGTCAGCCAGGCACGGGCATCCATCCCGTGGGAGGCCGGATCGAAGCACGCTCCGACGGAAGCCAGCCACACGGTGCGCAGGATGTCGTCGGAGACCGGCGAGGACAGCAAACGGCGTGCGTCCTCGCCCAGTTCGACGGCCTCCTCGCCCTCCGACCCGTCTGCCAGCCCGGCCGCGAGGGCGAGAGCCGACGTCCGGTCCACAGCGCGCCCGCAGGCGTGAATCCGCTCCGCCAGCCCGGTCAGCCCGAAGTCACCGCAGTAGCCGAGCGTGACGTACGTGGAGCGCTCATCCATGATCGGGCCCCTCACCGCGGATACGCCACCTTCATCCGGCGTTCGAACCGGTTGCCACGCGCACAAGAAATCCCCCGGACAATTGCGTCCGGGGGATTTCTGCGGGTATATTCAATGGTTCGCGACTTCACAGCCGTGCGGTCACGAAAAGCTTTGTGGGCACAGTATATCCGGGCGGGAGTGGAATTGTCAAACGCCGAATTTCCAGACGATGAATTGCGCCGCGAGCAGGAATTCATCGACGGACTGTACGCGCGCGTCGACGTGCTGCGCGGTGACGCCGAGGCGGCGGTCGGGGACGCGCTCGCGCAGGGTGACAAGCCCATGCAGGCCCGGCTGGAGCGGGACATCCTGGTCGCGGAGCGATCGGGGCTGCTCGCCGCGCTGAACGCCGTCGACGGCTCGCTCTGCTTCGGGCGGATCGATCTCGCGAACGGTACGACCCACCACATCGGCCGGATCGGGCTGCGCGCGGACGACGCCGAGCGCACGCCCGTGCTGATCGACTGGCGCGCCGATGTCGCCCGGCCGTTCTACCTGGCCACCGGGCACACTCCGATGGGGCTGCGGCGGCGCCGGCACATCGCCACCGAGGGCCGTACCGTCACCCAGCTGCACGACGAGATCCTGGACCTCGGCGACGCCACCCGCACCGGGCACGAGGACCACAACGGCGACGCCGTGCTGCTGGCCGCGCTGAACTCGGCGCGCACCGGCCGGATGGGCGACATCGTGCGCACCATCCAGGCCGACCAGGACCGGATCATCCGGGCGCCGCACCGGGGCGTGCTGGTGGTGGAGGGCGGCCCCGGCACCGGCAAGACCGCGGTGGCCCTGCACCGGGCGGCGTACCTCCTGTACGAGCACCGGGAGCTGCTGGCCCGCCGCGCCGTGCTGATCGTCGGCCCCAACCCGGCCTTCCTCGGCTACATCGGCGAGGTGCTGCCCTCCCTCGGCGAGACCGGCGTCCTGCTGGCCACCGTCGGCGAGCTGTTCCCCGGTGTGAAGGCGACGGCCACCGACACCCCCGAGGCGGCCGCGGTCAAGGGGCGCGCCGGCATGGCGGACGTGCTCGCCGAGGTGGTCCGCGACCGGCAGGCGCTGCCCGACCCGGTCCTCATGATCGAGCACGACCGCGAGGTGCTGATGCTGGACGACGGCCTGGTGGGCGTCGCCCGCGAACGCACCCGCGCCGCGAAGCTGCCGCACAACGCGGCCCGCGAGTACTTCGAGGGCCACATCCTCAACACGCTCACCGAGCTGTACGCCGAGCGGGTCGGCACCGACCCCTATGACGGGAGCAGTCTGCTCGACGCCGCCGACCTCACCCAGATCCGCGACGAGCTGGCCGAGAACCCCGAAGTCTGGTCCGCCATCGACCAGTTGTGGCCCCGGATCACCCCGCAGCGGCTGGTCGCCGACTTCCTGGCCGAACCCGAGGGGTACCTGAGCGACGCGGACGCCGCCGCGATCCGCCGCCCGGTGACCCGCGCCTGGACCGTCGCCGACGTGCCGCTCCTGGACGAGGCCGCCGAACTCCTCGGCGAGGACGACCGGTCGGCCCGGCTGCGCGCCGATCGCGAGCGCGAGACGCAGATCGCGTACGCGCAGGGCGTGCTGGACGTGTCGTACGCCTCGCGGACGTACGAGTTCGAGGACAAGGAGGACGGCGACCCGGACGCCTCCGAGGTGCTGTCCGCGCACGACATCATCGACGCCGAGCGGTTCGCCGAGCGGCAGGAGGAGGCGGACCACCGCAGCGCGGCGGAGCGGGCGGCGGCCGACCGGACCTGGGCGTTCGGGCACATCGTCGTGGACGAGGCGCAGGAGTTGTCGCCGATGGCCTGGCGGCTGCTGATGCGGCGCTGCCCGACCCGCTCCATGACCCTGGTCGGCGACCCCGCGCAGACCGCGGAGGCGGCCGGGGTCGGCTCCTGGGCCGAGATCCTCGCGCCGTATGTCGAGGACCGGTACGAGCACACGCGCCTCGGCGTCAACTACCGCACCCCCTCGGAGATCATGGACCTCGCCGCGGCCGTGGTCCGCGCCGAGCACCCGGACTTCCGGCCGCCCAGCTCGGTGCGCTCCACCGGGGTACGGCCCTGGGTGCGGCGGGAGGACGACGACCTGCCCGGCGCGGTCGCCAAGGCCGCCGCCGAACTCGCCCCGGTCGAGGGGCGGTTGGCGATCATCGCGCCGCGCCGGCTGCACCGCCCGATCGCCGCCCGCCTGGACGGTGTCACCGCCGGCGCCGAACCCGACCTCACCCGGCCGGTCGTCCTGCTCGACCCCCGCCAGTCCAAGGGCCTGGAGTTCGACTCGGTGCTGGTGGTCGAACCGGCCGAGTACGGCACCAGCGACCTGTACGTCGCCCTGACCCGCGCCACCCAGCGCCTGGGCGTCCTGCACACCGGGAACCTCCCCGAGGCCCTGGCCCGGCAGGAGGCGTAGGACGAAGGTGCCGCGCGGGCCCCGGAGAAACCCCCCTTCTCCGGGGCCCGCGCATCCCCCCGTGATCCCCGCCGCCCGGCGCCGATCCCTAAGCCGGTCGCAGCCACACCGTGGCCAGCGGCGGCAGGGTCAGGCGGAGGGCGGCCGGGTGGCCGTGGGCGCCTCGGGGCTCCGGTTTCAGGGGGTCCGGGTTGGTGACGCCGCTGCCGCCGTAGGCGGGGGAGTCCGTGTTCAGGATCTCCGTCCAGGCGGGCACGGAGTCCGGGACGCCGATGAGGTAGTCGGGGCGGACGACGGGGGAGAAGTGGCAGACGGCGAGGAGCGGGGAGCCGGCGGCGTCCCGGCGCAGGAACGCGAGGACGTTGTCGGCCGCCGCGTCACCGGCGATCCACTCGAAGCCCGACGGGTCGGTGTCGCGCTGCCACAGGGCGGGGGTGTCCCGGTAGCGGGCGTTCAGGTCGCGGACCAGATCGCGCACGCCCCGGTGGTCGGGGGCGGCGGGGTATGACGGGTCGAGCAGCCACCAGTCGGGCCCGGCGGCCTCGGACCACTCCGCGCCCTGGGCGAACTCCTGCCCCATGAAGAGGAGTTGCTTGCCGGGGTGGGCCCACATGAAGGCCAGGTAGGCGCGCAGGTCGGCGCGCTGCCGCCACCAGTCGCCCGGCATCTTGGACACCAGGGACCCCTTGCCGTGCACCACCTCGTCGTGGGATATCGGCAGGACGTAGTTCTCGCTGTACGCGTACACCATGGAGAAGGTCATCTCGTCGTGGTGGTACGCGCGGTGCACGGGGTCGTGCGCCATGTACTGGAGCGAGTCGTGCATCCAGCCCATGTTCCACTTCAGGCCGAAGCCCAGCCCGCCGAACCCGCTCGGACCCTGCACATGGGTCGGCCGGGTCACCCCGTCCCAGGCGGTGGACTCCTCGGCGATGGTCACCACGCCGGGACAGCGCCGGTAGACCGTGGCGTTCATCTCCTGGAGAAAGGCCACCGCGTCCAGGTTCTCCCGGCCGCCGCGCTCGTTCGGCCGCCAGCCGCCCGGCTCGCGCGAGTAGTCGAGGTAGAGCATGGAGGCCACCGCGTCCACCCGCAGCCCGTCCACATGGAACTCCTCGCACCAGTACAGGGCGTTGGCCACGAGGAAGTTGCGCACCTCGCGCCGGCCGAGGTCGAACTCCAGCGTGCCCCAGTCGGGATGCGCGGCCCGCAGCGGATCGGGGTGCTCGTACAGCGGCCGCCCGTCGAACTCGGCCAGCGCCCACGCGTCGCGCGGGAAATGGGCCGGCACCCAGTCCATCAGCACCCCGATACCGGCCTGGTGCAGCCGGTCCACCAGGTACTTGAAGTCGTCCGGGGCGCCCAGCCGGGCCGTCGGCGCGTAGATACCGGTCACCTGGTAGCCCCAGGAGCCGCCGAAGGGGTGCTCCGCGACCGGCATCAGCTCCACATGCGTGAACCCCATCTCCAAGACGTACGCGGTGAGTTGGTCGGCCAGTTCGCGGTAGGTCGAGCCGGGGCGCCAGGAGGGCAGGTGGACCTCGTACACCGAGAACGGCGCCTCGTGCACCGGGGTGTCCCCCCGGTGCGCCATCCACTGCGCGTCGCCCCACTCGTAGTGCGAGGCGTGCACGATCGACGACGTGGCGGGCGGCGCCTCGGTGCGGCGGGCCAGCGGGTCGGCGCGCAGGGTGTGCGAGCCGTCCGGGCGGGTGATCTCGAACTTGTACAGCTCGCCCTCGCCGATCCCCGGCACGAACAGCTCCCAGACCCCCGACGCGCCCAGCGACCGCATCGGGAACCCGGTGCCGTCCCAGAAGTTGAAGCTCCCCGCGACCCGCACCCCGCGCGCGTTCGGCGCCCACACCGCGAACCGGGTCCCGCGCACCCCCTCGTGCGTCAGGACGTGCGCGCCGAGCGCCCGCCACAGCTCCTCGTGCCGGCCCTCGCCGATCAGATGCAGATCCAGTTCGCCGAGCGTGGGCAGGAAACGGTAGGCGTCCGCCGTCTCGTGGACCGTGTCGCCGTACGCCACCCGCAGCCGGCTCTCCTCCGGTACGGCGTCCAGAGGGAGCAGACCCGAGAAGAAACCGTCGCCGTCGTCGCGCAGTTCGGTGTGCTGCGTGCCGCAGACGACGGTGACCGAGCGGGCGCCCGGCCGCAGGACGCGGTAGGCGACCCCGCCCGGCACCGGGTGGGCGCCCAGCACGGAGTGCGGGTCGTGGTGGGCCCCGGCCAGCAGCCGCGCGCGGTCCTCGGCTCCCACGGCGGGATCGGACAGGTGCTTCTTCGACGTCACGAGCGAGTCTCCCCTGGGGCGAGAGTCGGGTCAGTGAGGGTCGGACACGGCGAGGCGGCGGACCGCCGACAGCGGCACGGACAGCCAGTCGGGGCGGTGGCGGGCCTCGTACACCACCTCGTAGACGGCCTTGTCGGTCTCGAAGGCGCGCAGCAGCACCGGATCGGTGCGCGGATCGCGGCCGGACACCTCCGCGTACCCGGAGCAGTAGGCCGCCCGGCAGTCGTGCGCCCACCGGGGCGGGGCCGAACTCGCCGTGCAGGCCGCGTAGTCGAAGGAGCGGAGCATCCCCGCGATGTCCCGCGCCGTCGGCTGCGGCATCCGCCGCTCGGCGGGGGGCCGGGCCGGTTCCCCCTCGAAGTCGATCAGCGACCAGTCGCCGGACGGCGCGCGCAGGCACTGCCCGAGGTGAAGGTCGCCGTGGATGCGCTGCGCGGTCCAGGTGCGGCCGTCGGCGGCCAGCTCGCCGAGCGCGGTGTACGCCGACCGCAGCCCCGGCTCGTACGGCAGCAGCGCCGGTACGGCCTGTACCGCCGCCGCGAGGCGTTCGGTCATCCCCTGGACCAGCGGCCCGAGTTGGGCCGGGCCGAGGGTGACCGTCGGCAGGGCGCGGGCCAGCGCGGTGTGCACCTCGGCGGTGGCCCGGCCCAGCGCCCGCGCCTCGGCGGTGAAGTCCTCGCCTTTGGCCAGCTCGCGCAGCGCCAGCTCCCAGCCGTCGGCGGCACCGCTCACGAAGGGCTGCAACACCGCGAGCACATACGGCTGTTCGTCCAACTCGGCATGGAGCCACGCGGTCGGCGCGGGCACCCGAGGGCAGCCCTCGCGGGCCAGCGCGAGCGGCAGCTCCAGATCGGGGTTGACGCCGGGGACGACCCGGCGGAACAGCTTGAGGATGAACGTATCTCCGTAGACCACCGAGGAGTTGGACTGCTCGGCGGCCAGTGGCCGGGCCACCAGATGGGGCCGGATCTCCCGGCTCGGGTCCCGTTCGAAGCGCAGCCCGCCGACGCGGGCCCCGGTGCGCAGGGCTTCCAGGAGCACTTCGGCGGGCCGGCGGTCGTACAGGGCGTCGTACACCGTGCGTCCGGCGAGCGGGCCCTGGTCCACATGGCCGATCAGCGCGGGCGCCAGCCGGGGTGGCAGCGCCTCGCGCGTGCCTATGAGGAGCTGGTAGCAGTCGCCGGGGTGCGCGGTCTCCGGTGGCTGGTGGACGCGCAGGAGCACGTGGTACAGGCCCAACCGACCGCTGGGTGGCAGGAGTTGGGTCACGGCCACGGGGGTGAACCCGGTGACCGGTTGGCCCTTGCCCGCGAACCAGCGCTGCCGGGGCAGCCAGGCGCGCAGCAGGGGGGCCAGTGAATCGAGGGTGGTGCTCGCCGAAGGGGTGACCGCTTCCGTCACGGGCGTCACGTCCTTTCCCCGGATCTGGTCGGGGTGTCACTGATGGGTGCCCGGACCGGGGCGGCGAAAACACACCGCCGCCCCGACGGGCGGTATCACGCCGGATCGCGACGCAGCCGGAACCAGTAGAAGCCGTGTCCCGCCAGGGTCAGCAGATACGGCAGGTCGCCCACGGCCGGGAAGCGCACCCCGCCGAAGAGTTCCACCGGGTGCCGTCCGCGGAACCGGCTCAGGTCCAGCTCGGTGGGCTGGGCGAAACGCGAGAAGTTGTGGACGCACAGCACCAGGTCGTCCTCGTACTCGCGCAGGAAGGCGAGCACTGCCGGGTTGGAGGACGGGAGTTCGTCGTACGAGCCGAGTCCGAAGGCGGGGTTCTGCTTGCGGATCTCGATCATGCGCCGGGTCCAGTGCAGCAGCGAGGACGGCGAGGACATGGCCGCTTCCACGTTGGTGACCTGGTAGCCGTAGACCGGGTCCATGATCGTGGGCAGGAAGAGGCGCCCCGGATCGCTGGAGGAGAAACCGGCGTTGCGGTCGGGGGTCCACTGCATGGGGGTGCGGACGGCGTCGCGGTCGCCGAGCCAGATGTTGTCGCCCATGCCGATCTCGTCGCCGTAGTACAGGATCGGCGAGCCGGGCAGGGAGAGCAGCAGGGCGGTGAACAGCTCGATCTGGTTGCGGTCGTTGTCGAGGAGGGGGGCGAGGCGGCGGCGGATGCCGATGTTGGCGCGCATCCGCGGGTCCTTGGCGTACTCGGCCCACATGTAGTCGCGTTCCTCGTCGGTGACCATCTCCAGGGTCAGCTCGTCGTGGTTGCGCAGGAAGATGCCCCACTGGCAACCGGAGGGGATCGCGGGCGTCTTGGCGAGGATCTCGGACACGGGGTGGCGCGATTCCCTCCGTACGGCCATGAAGATGCGCGGCATGACCGGGAAGTGGAACGCCATGTGGCACTCGTCGCCGCCGCTCGGGAAGTCGCCGAAGTAGTCGACCACGTCCTCCGGCCACTGGTTGGCCTCGGCCAGCAGCACCGTGTCCGGGTACTGAGTGTCGATCTCCTTGCGGACCCGCTTCAGGAACTGGTGGGTCGCGGGCAGGTTCTCGCAGTTGGTGCCCTCGCTCTGGTACAGGTACGGCACCGCGTCCAGCCGGAAGCCGTCGATGCCGAGGTCCAGCCAGAACTTCAGCGCGGAGATCATCTCCTCCTGCACCGCCGGGTTCTCGTAGTTGAGGTCCGGCTGGTGCGAGAAGAAGCGGTGCCAGTAGTACTGCTTGCGTACCGGGTCGTACGTCCAGTTGGACGCCTCGGTGTCCACGAAGATGATGCGGGCGTCCTGGTACTGCTTGTCGTCGTCGGCCCAGACGTAGTAGTCCCCGTAGGGGCCGTCGGGGTCCTTGCGGGACTCCTGGAACCACGGGTGCTGGTCGCTGGTGTGGTTCATGACGAAGTCGATGATCACGCGCATACCGCGCTGGTGGGCGGCGTCCACGAACTCCACGAAGTCGGCGAGGTCGCCGAACTCCGGCAGTACGGCGGTGTAGTCCGAGACGTCGTAACCGCCGTCTCTCAGCGGCGACTTGAAGAAGGGCGGCAGCCACAGGCAGTCCACGCCGAGCCACTGGAGGTAGTCGAGCTTGGCGGTCAGGCCCTTGAGGTCGCCGACGCCGTCGCCGTTGCTGTCCTGGAAGGAGCGGACCAGGACCTCGTAGAAGACGGCACGCTTGAACCAGTCCGGGTCCCGGTCCCGGTCGGGAGTGTCCGCGAAGGTGTCCGGGACGGGCTCATTGACGATCATATGGTGGGTGACCCTCCGATCTGCGGGTTGGACGGTCGCAGGACGGTGAGGACGTGCGCGGGGCGCCGGCCCGGTTCGAGGCGCACGTAGTTGGCCCTGCCCCAGTGGTAGGTCTCGCCGGTCAGCTCGTCGCGTACCGGCACCGACTCGTGCCAGTCCAGGCCGAGTTGCGGCATGTCCAACGAGACCGTGGCCTCCTGGGTGTGGTGCGGGTCGAGGTTGGCGACGACCAGAACCGTGTTCGACCCCGCACGCTTGGAGTAGACGATCACCGCGTCCTGGTCGGCGTGGTGGAAGTGCAGGTCACGCAGCTGGCGCAGGGCGGGGCTGCGCCTTCTGACCGCGTTGAGGCGGGTGATGAGCGGCGCGATCGTACGGCCCTCGCGCGCGGCCGACTCCCAGTCCCGCGGCCTGAGTTGGTACTTCTCGGAGTCGCGGTACTCCTCGCTGCCCTCCCGCAGCGGGGTGTTCTCGCACAGCTCGTAGCCGCTGTAGATGCCCCA
>NZ_JBWKES010000015.1:127724-174014 GCF_056435325.1 Streptomyces sp. NPDC043952 | reverse complement strand
TCCTTTTTGGGGGGGAAGGGCGCCAACCCTTGGTTGGCTTCCCCCCCCGCCCCCCCTCCCCCCCCCCAGGGCCAGGCAGACCACCATCCGCCCCGGAAACCGGTCCTCGACCTCCGGCGCGACCGCCCCCGGTCCGTACGGCGCGCCCTCCACCAGGCCGCCCAGCCGCCAGGGCTCCGCCCCGACCACGAAGTCGGCGTCGGCATGCGTCCCGTCGGCCAGCTCGACCCCGGCCGCCCGGCCGTCCTTGTGCAGGACGCGGGTGATCTCGGCGCCGAAGACGAACTCCACCCGCCGCGCCAGGCACCGCTCGTACACCGCGCGCGCCAACTCCCGTATCCCGCCGCGCACATACCAGGTGCCGAAGGCGTGCTCCATGTACGGCAGCACGGCCGCGCTCGCCGGGGCGGTGGCCGGGTCGACGCCGTAGGCCAGGGCATATCCGGCGAGCAGCGCCGAGAGCCGGGGGTCGCGCAGCTCCCAGGCGCCGATCTCGGCCAGGGTGCCCGCCCGCCGGGTGCGCAGCAGCCGCTTGTGCGGGACCGCCGGATAGGGCTCCTTCCCGGTCAGCACCCGCCAGTCGGGCCACAGGGGCTCCTCCAGCAGCGGCCGGCGGGTGCGGTCCCAGGCCTCGCGGGCCCGCACCAGGAAGTCGCCCCAGCGGCCGCCCGCGCCGCCGCCCAGCGCTTCGTCCAGCGCGGCGACGACGCCCGCGCGCGAGGCGTTCGGCAGGGCGGCCTCGGTGCCGTCCGCGAAGAGGTGCCGCGCGGACGGGTCGACCTGGACCAGCTCGACGCGATCCTCCAGCGGCTCCTTGCCGGTCTTGACGAACAGGTCGCGGTAGACGGCGGGCAGCGTCAGCAGTCCCGGACCCGTGTCGAAGCCGAATCCGTCCCGCTCGAAGCGGCGCAGGGCACCGCCGTAGGTGTCCGTGCGCTCGTACACCACCACCCGGTGGCCCGCGACGGCCAGCCGGGCGGCGGCCGCCATCGCGCCCATACCGGCGCCCATCACCGCGATCCGTGCCATGTCTGCGACTCTAGCGACCACCACTGACAATCCGGCCGCCGGGCGGGGTTTGGGCAGCTCAGGGCACCCGCGAGGCCAGCCGGCGCTCCTCCCGGCGCTGGGCGCGGCGGCGCAGGAAGCGCCGGATGCGGGAGACGAGGAAGAACAGCGCGGCCAGCCCCGCGGCCAGCAGCACCGCCGCGATGACCGCCGCGGCCCCCGGATGGAAGACCGCGAAGGAGACCAGCGCGCCGACGCCCAGGTCCTCGCCGATGCTCAGCGCGATGTTGCTGAACGGTTCCGGCGAGGCGTTGACCGCCATCCGCGTCCCGGCCTTCACCGAGTGGCTGGCCAGCGCCGTCGCACCGCCGATCAGCGCGGCCGTCACCTCGGAGTACGAGCCGCTGTGCCCGGCGAGCAGCGCGCCCACCCAGGCGCCCGCGGCGGGCCGGATCACGGTGTGCACGGAGTCCCACACCGAGTCGACGTAGGGGACCTTGTCCGCGGCCGCCTCGCACAGGAACAGCACGCCCGCGATGATCAGCACCTCGGGCCGCTGGAGGGCTTGGGGCACGTCGTCGCTCACCCCGGTCACGCCGAACAGGCCGAGCAGCAGCACCACCGCGTAGGCGTTGATGCCGCTGGCCCAGCCACTGGTGAAGACGAGCGGGAGTACGGACACGCAGGCGATCGTAGCGAGGGCCTGGGACGGTCGTCCCGGCCAGGTACGCGCAGGTCTGAGTATCCGTACCTAGGTCACCGGATGAGTAGGCGCACGGATGGGCCGGCGGGGGCCGGTACGGGAGAGTGGATCCCGGCAAGGGGGCGCGGCCCGGAACCGCCGGCACGGGGCGGCGGAACGGCGCCCGCCGCCTGGCCACGACCCAGGGGGAACACGGGGGCACGAGGGGAGACGGGGGAGAGGTACGGGGGAGCGCGGAGGCGCCGGTCCGGAAGCGGACCGGCGCCTTTCGCCTGCCGTGCGGCGGTGTGCCGTCGCCCCGGTGGCTCAGACCCTGCCGCTGACCCGGCCCTGGAGCAGCCGGGACAGGGCCGCGTGCACATCGTCCAAGGAGCGCTGCGGCTGGAAGGACTTCCAGTCCAGCGCGGCCACCAGGACCATGCCGACCAGGGCCGCCGCGGTGAGCTGGACGTCGATCTCCTCGCTGAACTCGCCGCCCGCCACCCCCTCGCGCAGTACCCCCTCGACCACGGCGACGGCCTCCTGGCGCACCACCATCAGCGTGGACTGCCAGGCCCGGTTGGTGCGCCACAGCTCCGCCACGTACAGCTGGGTGAAGGCCGGGTAGCGGTCGATGAAGACCAGGCCGGCGCGGACCATCGCGTCCAGCGCGTCCACCCTGCTGCCGCCCTCGTGCGCGGTCTGCTCCGCGGCCTCCTTCAGGGACGCGGTGAGCAGGCTGACCCCGTGCCGCAGCAGCTCCTCGAAGAGGACCGACTTGCTCGCGAAGTTGTAGTAGACGGTGCCCTTGGCCACTCCCGCCCGCTCGGCGATCTCGTCCACGGTGGTCGCGGAGAAGCCCTGCTCGGCGATGAGGGTGACGGCCGCCTCGTAGAGCTTCTGCCGGGTCGCCTCCCGGCGCGTGCCGCCGCCGGACCTGGCGCTGCTGCTTTCCATGGCACCGATTCTCACAGGTGCCGGGCTCTGCCGGGCCGGTCCGGGGCTCACAGGCTCAGCTCCGGGTGCAGCCGGTCCAGCGTCCACACCTGCCGCTTGCGGGCCGCGAGCGCGGTCAGTGCGAGGGCGCCCGCGGTGAACGCGGTCAGCACCGCGCACGCCTGCCACACCGGGCCGAGCCCGCCGCCCGTGATCAGCCGGCGCAGCGCCCCCACGACGTAACTCATCGGCAGATACGGGTGGATGGTGTTGAAGAAGCCGGGGCTGGTCTGCACCGGATAGGTGCCGCCCGCCGAGGTCAGCTGGAGCATCAGCAGGGCGAGGACCAGGATCCGGCCGGCCGCGCCGAAGCGGGCGTTGAGCCACTGCACGATCGCCGCGAAGCACGCGGCGACCAGGAACAGGAAGCCGATGGTGCCGGCCGCCCGCAGCATCTGGAGCCCGATCCCCCAGTGCAGTACGGCCATCAGCGCGCCCACCTGGAGCACGCCCACCGCGACCACCGGCAGCCAGCCCGCGAGCGCGATCCGCCACGCCGGGGAACCGGCCGCCAGGGCACGCCGGTTGAGCGGCGCGATCAGCATGTAGGCCACCATCGCGCCCACCCACAGGGACAGCGGGATGAAGTACGGGGCGAAACCGGTGCCGTAGTTGGGCGCCTTGTGCAGGTCGTGGGAGGCGAGCTGGACCGGGTCGGCCATGACGCCGGTGCGCCGGTCGCGGTCGTGCTTGTCGTAGTCGGGGATCTTCCTGGCGCCGTCGTGCAGCCCGCCGGCGAGCTTCCCGGAGCCGTCGGACAGCTTGTACAGGCCGCCGTCGAGGGTCTGGGCGCCGGTCTCGGCGGTGCCGATGCCCGCGTCCAGGGTGGTCGCGCCGGTGTCGGCGGTGGTGAGGCCGGTGTGCAGCTTCTTGGCGCCCTGGGCGACCTTCTGCGCGCCGTCGTTCAGCTTGTCGATCTTCTTGACGGCGTCGTGGACGTCCTCGGAGAGGTGGGGCGCGGCCTTCTGGAGGGCGGTCGCCTGCTTCTGGAGGGTGCCCAGGTTGTCCCGCATGGTCGTCAGGTCGCCGTTCTGGTCGGCGATCAGCGCCTCAAGGTCGTCGGCGACGCCGGCCACGTCCTCGGCGGCCTGCTTCGCCTTCTTGAGCTGCGGGCAGGCCGGGTCGGGGACGGTGGCGGTCTCGCAGCGCTCCTTGTAGAGGTCCGCGAGGACGGTGGCGGACAGCTGCGCGGCCTTCGCGGCCAGGGGCGCGCGTTTCACCAGGGTGTCGAGGTTGTCCTGGACGGTCTTGGCCGAGTCGGCGACCAGGCCCGCGGTGTCCCCGACGGTCTTCTCGTTGTCCTTGAGGAAGGGGCCCGCCTGGGCGTAGACGCCGTCGACCTTGTCGGCGAGCGCCTGGGTGCCGTCGGCGACCTGCTGGGAGCCCTGCTGGAGGTCGCCGGAGCCGGTGTCCAGCTTCTTGATGCCCTTGGCGAGCTTTCCGCTGCCGCTCTTGGCGTCCGCCAGTCCGTCGGCGAGGTCCTTGGAGCCCTTCGCGGCCCTCCCGAGGCCCGTGTTCAGCTTCTCGGCGCCCTTGGCGGCGGTGACCGTCTTGTCGTGGATGTCGGAGAACGAGATGAAGATCTTGTCCAGGAAGGACCGCGACGCCTTGCTGGAGGCGGCCGAGCGCACCTCGTTGAAGACCGTGCGGGATATCTGCCCGACGATGTAGTTGTTCGCGTCGTTGCTGCGCACCTGGAGGGCGCCGGTCTCCGGGTCGGCGCCGGAGCTGGAGGCGATGCGCGCGCTGAAGTCGCCCGGCATGGTGAGCGACAGGTAGTACGTGCCGTTCTCCACGCCTTTGCGGGCCTCGGCGTCGCTCACCTCGTGCCAGTCGAAGGTCTTGCTGTCACGCAGCCCGGACACCAGGTCGTCGCCCGCGCTGATCTTCTTGCCGCCCGCGGTGGCGCCCTTGTCGTCGTTGACCAGCGCCACGGGGATGCGGTCCAGGCGGCCGTACGGGTCCCAGAAGGACCACAGGTACAGGCCGCCGTAGAGCAGCGGCAGCACGAGCAGGGCGACGAGGGCGGCGCGCGGCAGCCTGCCGCGTCCGAAGCGGCGCAGTTCGAGGGCGGCCAGCCTAGGCGAGCGCATCGGCGTCCTCCTCGGTGCGGCCCGCGGCGTCCCGGTCGGCGGCGTCCTCGTCCGTCCGGCTCGTGGACACGGCGGCGCAGCCCTCGGGGGCGGTACGGCACACCGCGAGGACCGTCGTGCCCGCGCCCGCCAGGGAGCGCAGGAGGTCCCACACGTCGGCGCGTTCGGCCTCCGAGAGCTTGGTGTCGAGGTCGTCCACGCCCAGCAGCCGGGGCCGGCCGATGAGGGCGAGGGCGATGGACAGGCGCAGCTCCTGCACCCGCTCCAGGTCGCGTACGGCCGTCCGGGAGCCCTTGGGCAGCGACTCCGGGTCGAGCCCGGCCGCGGCGAGCGCCGCGTCCACGCGCAGCCGTGCCTCGTGCGAGCGCCCGGCCCGCGGGTGCAGCAGCTCGCGCAGGGAATCGCCGAACCGCCGCTGGAGCAGGGCGCGTTCGCGCAGGTGCTCGCCGACGGTCAGGGCGGGTTCCAGGTCCGTCACCCCGGCCACGTTGGCGAGCGCGCTGACGCGGCGCACGGCCGCCAGGTGTCTCGGGAGTGTGGATCCGCCGACGGTGGCTACTCCCTCGGTGGACTTCATCCGTCCGGTGAGCGCGAGCAGCAGACACGTACGGCCGGAGCCGGACGGTCCCTCGATCGCGGTCAGCGAACCGGGTTCCGCGTCGAGGGTGATGCCGCGAAAGGCCCACCCCCGCGGTCCCCTGAGCCCGAGGTGCTCGGCCGTGACGTGCGCGCCGTCCACAAGCCCCCCTGCGGTTCGATATTTTGAACTGACTGGTCAGTACAAAACTATGCCCCGCCTTCGCCCGAAGCAAAAGCCCAGGTCGGATCGGATTGTCAGTGGCATACCTCACGATGGGCACATACGGCACCCGTGCCGTCACCCAGACGACAGGAGGTTCGTCATGGCCCACTCGTCCGCAGCCGCCGCACCCCGGCGCCGCGCCCTCGGCCCTGCCCCCTCACTGACCCGCGCCGTCCCCTCCGCGACCGGCCCGGCGAGCGATGTGCACCCCGTGCTCCGGCAGGCCGCGGCCCCGCCCGCCGCCCTCGACCTGCTCGCCCAGGCCCGCGCCGGCCTGGCCGAGGCCGCCGCCCTGGACGTGCCGAACGAGCGCTATGCCACGGCCCACCTCGCCGCCCTGCGCACCGCCGCCGCCGTGCTCGCCGCCCGCGGCCGCCCCGAGACCTCCCCGCGCCGCCGCGCCCGGATCCGCAGCGCCTGGGAGGTCCTGCCCGAGATCGCCCCCGAACTGACCGAGTGGAGCGCCCTGTTCGCCTCCGGCGCCGCCCGCAGGGCCCGCGCCGAGGCCGGCATCCAGGGCGCCGCGAGCCGCCGGGACGCCGACGACCTGATACGGGACGCGGCGATGTTCCTGCGCCTCGTGGAGCGGATGCTCGTCCTCCAGCCGGTCCTGCCCCGGCCCCGCCCGGACGCCGGGGAGGCGGGCGGTCCGGCAGGCCGCGGTGACCTACCGGATGCGGGCTGACCACGGGTGGTGCGCCCGGCGTCCGCCGAGCGAGACGGACACGGCCGCCGCGCCCGCGATGACCAGGCGGAGCGCCGGAGGCAATAGGGTGGAGACGCCTGAAAGACGTCCAGCCCTGCCGAGGAGCCAACTGCCGTGTCGGACCCGATGCGCCCGCCCGTCTCCCCTCACCACCCGCACACGGCCCCGCTGCGCTCCGACCGCTCCGGCACCCGCGCCTCGCTGCGCACCGCCGTGGTCTCGGAGGTCCTCCAGGACGCCCTCGACCGGCGGGTCAAGGCGACGGGACGGGACGCGCTGGACGTCCTCGACACCGGCGGCGGCAGCGGCAACTTCGCCGTGCCGCTCGCGCGGGCCGGTCACCGGGTCACCGTGGTCGACCCCAGCCCGAACGCGCTGTTCGCGCTGGAGCGCCGCGCCGCCGAGGCCGGCGTCGCCGACCGGGTCAGGGGCGTCCAGGGCGACGCCCACGGCCTGTTCGACGTGGTCGAGCGCGGCGGCTACGACGCGGTGCTGTGCCACGGCGTCCTGGAGTACGTGGACGACCCGGCCGAGGGCGTGCGCAACGCGGTCGCGGCCCTGCGCCCCGAGGGCGTGCTCAGCCTGCTGGCCGCGGGCCTCGGCGGCGCCGTGCTCGCCCGCGCCCTCGCCGGCCACTTCACCGACGCCCGGCAGGCCCTCCAGGACCCCGACGGCCGCTGGGGCCCCGGCGACCCGATGCCGCGCCGCTTCACCGCCGACCAGCTGACCGCGCTGGTCGAGGGCGCGGGCCTGCGGGTCGGCGCGGTGCACGGCGTGCGGGTCTTCGCCGACCTGGTGCCCGGCGTCCTGGTGGACACCGAGCCCGCCGCGCTGGACGCGCTGCTGCGGCTGGAGGCGGCGGCGGCCGAGCTGCCCGCGTTCCACTCCGTGGCCACCCAGCTGCACGTGCTCGGCGAGACGCCGGGTGCCGCGGAGGTCTGAGTCCAGCGGGCCGACCCGCCGCTGATCAGGGCATCGGCGGCGGATGGAGTACAGCACAAGCCCCCCGATCGAGGGGTTTGCGCCGTATGATCGAGGTACACCACCCGGCATGACGGGTCGGCCGCCGGGGAATGGAAGCATCGGCGAGTCGGGACGGCCATGGCGGGCCCCGGTTGGTCAGTTGGCGCAGAGGGGCGGGTTTCACGGGGGCGATTCCCTGCCTATCCTGAAGGGACCCCCCGGGTCGCCCCGGCGACCGCACGATGAGGAGGACTCCGTGCCGCTCTCGGAGCACGAGCAGCGCATGCTCGAGCAAATGGAGCGAGCGCTGTACGCCGAAGATCCCAAGTTCGCGTCAGCGCTTGAGGGAAGCGGGCTGCGTACGTACACCCGGCGGCGGGTCTACCAGGCGGTCGCGGGCTTCCTCGTCGGTATCGCGCTCCTCATGGCCGGAATGGTCGCCCAGCTGATCTGGGTCAGCGTCGTCGGTTTCCTCGTCATGCTCGGCTGCGCGGTGCTCGCGGTCACGGGCTGGCGCAAGGCGCCCAAGCCGGGGGAACAACCCGCGGGTGCCGTACGGCGCCCGCTGCGGCCCAAGCGGTCCATGATGGATCGCATCGAGGAGCGGTGGCAGAGACGGCGGGACGAACAGGGACGGTAACGCTCCGCCGGTCCGGCCGGGCGTACCTGAGCTTTCCTGAGGGGTGACCACCAGTACCGGTGGTCACCCCTCAGGCGTTGTCGCGGCCCGTGCCGCCGCCCCCGCGCCGGCTAACGCTCCGAGGAACGCGGGCGGCGTACGAGCGGTCGGGCCGCCGTCGCCCGCGCGCGCAGCGCCGTCCAGCGGGACGCCACCGCCCACAGCACCCGGACCGCCGAGCGCGGCAGGAAGCGGGCCCGCAGGCGCGTCCCGCGGGAGGCCGTGCCGTAGAGGGCCGCCGTGGCCCGGCGTACGTCGTCGGCCACCCCCGGAGCGGGGCGGGGCCGGGGGGCGTACAGGACCTGTTCCAGGGCGGTGGCGACGCGGTGTACGGCGTCGCCCGCCGCCTTGTCGAGACGGCCCAGGCGGATGATCCGATCGGCCGCGCTCCTCGGCGTCAGCGACTCGTCCGGCACGATGCCCAGGTCCCAGGCGCTGTCCGTCAGCTCCTGCCACGCGGCCGGCGCCCGCGCCGCCGCCCCCTCGTCGGTGCGGGCGTGCCCCCCGAGCCGTACGGACCGCAGCCGGACCCGCCACAGCAGCGGCGCGAACGGAGCGGCCAGCAGCACCAGCACGGCCAGACCAGTCAGCGCGAACCACCACGGGCCCGGCCCGCCGCCGCCCCGAGCCGGGACCGCCGCCGCCGACGGCGCGCCGCACATCCCCGGCTCGTTCGCGCAGTTCGCACCGGCGGACGGGGCCGCCGAGGGCTGCGAGGAGCCTTTCTCGGACGGCAGCGACTGGTCCGGCTGCGAGGTGCCGGGCGTGACCGACTGGGTGTACGACGGCACCACGCCCCGCGTCGGGGTCGGCTCGAACCGTGTCCAGCCCACGCCCTGGAAGTACAGCTCGGGCCAGGCGTGCGCGTCCTTCAGGGTCACCGCCACCGAACCGTCCGCCTGCGGGGTGCCGGGGGCGAAGCCCACCGCGACCCGCGCCGGGATGCCGAGGGTGCGGGCCATCGCCGCCATCGCGAAGGAGAAGTGGACGCAGAAGCCCTGCTTCTTCTTCAGGAAGTTCGCGATCGCGTCGGGACCGCTGCCGATTGCCACCTGGGTGTCGTACTGGAAGCCGCCGTCGGTGGAGAACCAGTCCTGGAGGCGGACGGCCTCCTCGTAGTGGTTCCGCGCGCCCGCCGTGACCTGGCGGGCGGTCCGCGCCACCACCTCCGGCAGCGTGTCCGGCACCTTGGTGTACGCGTGCCGCAGCGCGGCCGGCGGCTCCGGCGCCGACGCCAGCTGTGCCGCGGTCGGCCGCACGTCCAGGCTGGTCACGTCGTACGTCTTGCCGCGTGTGGTCTGGCCGTGGTCGCCCACCAGCGTCATGCCGACCGGTTCGTAGCGCCAGCTGCCGCCGATCTGCACCTTGCTCGGCGGGTAGGGCATCGGCAGCCAGTCCTGGGCGTACCAGTCCGCCGCCTGGACCGTGGTCCGCAGGGTGTCCCGCCGGACGTCCGGGCTCAGCCCGGCCGGCGCCGGGAACGTGTCCGGCACGCCCACGATGTGCCGCTGGGCCGGCTTCCAGGTGGTGCCGTCGAAGTCGTCCAGGGAGACGATGCGCAGATACAGGTCCGAGAGGTCGGCGGAGCTGGTGCGCACGGACAGCGCCGTGCGGTCGTCGGTGGTGTTCAGGCTGTCGCGCAGCGAGACCAGCGGGTTGACCGCCGAGATGGTGCCGCCGCGGCCGGAGCCCGTGCCCATCCCGGCGCCCTCCCCGGCCAGCAGGCCGCCCTGCATCGCGGGCAGCGCGAGCGGCACCAGCAGGGCCACCCCGAGGGCGACCGCGCCGATCCGCCGCCCGGTGCGCACCGGCGCGAGGGCACCCCTGTCCGGGGCGCGGGGCGTGGCACTGAAGACGCGGCCCCACTGGGCGAGCCGGTCCCGGCCCTCGGCGAGCAGCAGCATCAGATAGCCGCCCGCCGCCACCAGGAACCACAGCCAGTCCGCTCCGCCGCGGGACAGCCCGGCGGCCACCGAGTACAGCGCGAGCAGCGGCAGCCCGGCCGGCGCCGCGCTCCGGAAGGTCACCGCGAGGGTGTCCACCAGCAGGCCGATCAGCAGCGCGCCCCCGATCAGCATCAGCCGGATGCCGTCGGTGAGCGGTGCCGGTATCGCGTACTGGCTGACGTCCTGCGCGCCCTGCCGCAGCAGGTCGGTGAGGTAGGCGAAGGTGTCCGGGCCGGGGATCACTCCGGCGATCGCGTGGCCGCGGGCGAAGACCAGGGTGATCAGCAGCAGTGTGGCCACCGCCTGCACCACCACGGTCAGCGGCCGGCCGAGCGGCACCCGCCGGGCCGCCGCGCCCACGCCGCTCTGCACGGCCACCAGCGGCACCAGCTCCAGCAGCCAGGACGGTCCGTTCACCAGCGGCAGCAGCGCGCAGGAGGCCATCAGGGTGGCCGCCGCCGCGCACAGCGTCAGCCGCGCCCGCCCGCTCATGCCCGCGCCTCCCGCGCCACCGCGGCCAGACCCGAGCGCTCGCGGTCCGCCTGCTGCCACAGCTCGTCCAAGGCGGCGCCGCGCGGCACCGCGCACGCCGTCCAGCCCGCGTCGCGCAGCAGCCGCAGCCGCTCCGCGTGCGGGTCGCCTGGACGCGGGGGCTCGCTGGGGTCGCGGGTCCAGGCGGCCGGGTCCAGCACGAAGGCGACGGCGCCGCCGCCGCGCCGGCCCATGCCGGCGACCGTGGTGGCCTGTTCCTCGTCCAGGTCGCCGAGGAAGGCGATCAGCAGGCCCTCGCCGCCGCGCAGCGCCTCGTGGGCCCGCGAGAAGTCCTCGCCGCTGGAGTGGCCGATCACCGCGAGGGTGTCCAGGATCAGCCCGGCCGCCTCCGCGGCGTCCTGGCCGCCGCCCGCGAAGCCCTCGGCGCTCTCGCCGGGCACGGCGCTGCCGGTGTCCGTCAGCAGCCGTACCGAGAAGCCCCGTTCGAGCAGGTGCACCAGCGCGGAGGCGGCGCCGGCGACGGCCCACTCGAAGGCCGAGTCGGGGCCCGCGCCCTCGTAGGCGCCGCCTCGGGTGTCCAGCAGGACGGTGCAACGGGCGCGCCGGGGCTGTTCCTCGCGGCGCACCATCAGCTCGCCGTAGCGCGCGGTGGACCGCCAGTGCACGCGGCGCAGATCGTCGCCGTACCGGTAGCCGCGCGGGATCATGTCGTCCTCGCCGGCCAGGGCGGGCGCGCGCCGGTGCCCCTCGCCGTAGCCCCTGGCCTCGCCGGCGAACCGGGCCGGGGCCAGCGGGACCACGCGGGGGATGACGGTGAGGGTGTCGGACTCCGCGAAGGAGCGGGTCAGTTCGCACATCCCGAAGGGGTCGGTGAGCCGCAGCTGGAGCGGGCCGAGCGGGTAGCGGCCGCGCAGGTCCGAGCGGACCCGGTAGGACACCTCGCGCCGGCCGCCCGGCTCCACCCGGTCCAGCACGAACCGGGGCCGGGGCCCGAGCACGTACGGCACCCGGTCCTGGAGCATCAGCAGCCCGGTGGGCAGCCGGGAGACGTTGTCCATCCGCAGCCGGACGCGGGCCTCGCCGCCGGCCGGGACGCGCGCGGGGTCGAGTGTCCGGGTGCCGGTCACCCGGTGGCGGGTGCGGTGGAGCACGGTCGCGCAGGTCAGCGGGAGCACGGCCAGCAGCAGGCCGACCCGCAGCAGTTCGCTCTGGCCCAGCACATAGGCGCAGATCGCGGCGGCGATCCCGGCCGCCAGGAAGGAGCGGCCGCGGGTGGTCAGACCGGCCAGCGCGGTGCGGAACCCGCCCTCCCCGCGCTGGTCCGCCTCCCCGCGCTCGTCCGCCGCCCGCTCCCACCCCGCGGCGCTCATCACAGACCCCGCGGGGGCTGCTGGGGACAGGCCGGCACGCCGCGGCCGATGCCGTCGAGTCCACCGCGCGGGCCCAAAGCCGCGGGCACCGGGGTGTGCCGCAGGATCTCCTGCACCACCTGCTCGGCGCCGCGGCGGTTGAGCTGGGCCTGGGCGGTGGGCAGCAGCCGGTGCGCGAGGACGGCCACGGCGAGTTCCTGCACGTCGTCCGGCAGCGCGTACTCCCGGCCGGCGAGGGCGGCGGACGCCTTCGCCGCGCGCAGCAGATGCAGGGTGGCGCGCGGCGAGGCACCGAGTCTGAGGTCGGGGTGGGCACGGGTGGCGGCGACCAGCTCCACCGCGTACCGCCGCACCGGTTCGGCGACGTGCACCCCGCGCACCGCGTCGATCAGCTTCACGATCTCGTCCGCGTGCGCCACCGGCTGGAGGTCGTCCAGCGGGTTGGCCCCGCCGTGCACGTCCAGCATCCGCAGCTCGGCCTCCGCGCTCGGGTAGCCGACGGAGACGCGGGCCATGAAGCGGTCGCGCTGGGCCTCGGGCAGCGGGTAGGTGCCCTCCATCTCGACCGGGTTCTGGGTGGCCACCACCATGAAGGGAGCGGGCAGTTCATAGGTCTGCCCGTCGATGGTGACCTGGCGCTCCTCCATGGACTCCAGCAGCGCCGACTGGGTCTTGGGCGAGGCGCGGTTGATCTCGTCGCCGATCACGATCTGCGCGAAGACCGCGCCCGGCTTGAACTCGAAGTCGCGGCGCTGCTGGTCCCAGATGGAGACACCGGTGATGTCCGAGGGCAGCAGGTCGGGCGTGAACTGGATGCGCCGCACCGAGCAGTCGATGGACCGCGCCAGCGCCTTGGCGAGCATCGTCTTGCCCACGCCGGGGACGTCCTCGATCAGCAGATGGCCCTCGGCGAGCAGCACGGTCAGCGCGAGCCGTACGACCTCGGGCTTGCCCTCGATCACGTCCTCGACCGAACCGCGCACCCGCTCCACCGTGGCGCTCAGCTCGCTGAGGCTCCCTCGACCGTCATAGGTCGTCACCCGGCCCTCCTCGGCCCGTTCTCCGCCGGGCCGGCGCGCTTGATCGCGGCCGGCCCACCCCGAAACACGGACACCACGCGGAAATGGTTCCGCGCGATGTCGCACTCCGCATTCTCGCTGCCGTTACCGATTCGTGTCACCGCCTGTGGACAACTGCCCGCACGATGTCGGTCGTACGGGCCTTTCGGTCAGGCTTTCGATGCGTTTCGGTGGGGAGCGCCTCGGGGCGGCAGCCGGAACGGGAGGTGCCCCGGAGCGGGCCGGGCGCCGGTCAGGCCGGGTCGACCTCGCGCAGCGCGCCCGTGCGCACGTCGAAGACGAAGCCGCGCACGTCCTCGGTGCTCAGCAGGAACGGCGAGGTGCGCACCCGCTGCATCGACTGCCGTACGTCCTGGTCGACGTCCCGGAACGCCTCCACCGCCCACGCCGGGCGCTGGCCGACCTCCATCTCCAGGTCGTGCCGGAACTCCTCGGTGATGGTCTCCATGCCACAGCCGGTGTGGTGGATGAGGACGACACTGCGGGTGCCCAGCGCCCGCTGGCTGATGGTCAGGGAGCGGATCACGTCGTCGGTGACGACCCCGCCCGCGTTGCGGATGGTGTGACAGTCACCCAGCTTCAGGCCCAGGGCGGCGTGCAGGTCGAGACGGGCGTCCATGCACGCCACGACGGCGACCTTGAGCACGGGACGGGCGTCCATGCCGGGATCGGTGAATTCGGCGGCGTACCGCTGGTTGGCCTCCACCAGGCGGTCGGTCACAGAGCCGCCACCGGTTATGGCGCCTTCGGATCCAGTGGGAATTGCTGCGGAAGTCGACATACTCATGACGTTACTGGTCACCCGCGGACAGTGCCCGCTGTGAGAGCGGACAAAGAACGTCATCGTGGCTTGTTGTGAGCTACCCCATACGGACGGCAAACCAGGGCCGGAAGGGTGAATGTGTTCGAAAGACGGCGTCCGCGCGGAGGCGGTGCGCGACGCGCAGGCCGGTTGATTGACCGTGAGACACCGTGGACTAAAGTGACGCGAAGCGGGAGGCGTGGCTCTCCCTGCTGGTGAAACCACGGAGACCCGGCACCCGCCCGGACCCGTCTCCCCGCGTGCGCGGCGCGTACGTACGGCTCGGCCTCCTCCCGCTCCCGGTCGGCTGACGCTTCCGGCGCCGGCCGTCCCCCTGTTCACGAGCTGGCGGGGGCCCGCGGTGCGCACGGCGCCTCGCCGGAATGAGAGGCCCCCTTGAGCCAGAGTCGACACGTCCCGGTGATGCTCCAGCGGTGCCTGGACCTGCTGGCACCCGCCCTGGAGCGGCCGGGAGCGGTGGTCGTCGACTGCACCCTCGGCCTCGGCGGGCACAGCGAGGCGCTGCTGACCCGGTTCCCCGAGGCCCGGCTGATCGGCCTCGACCGGGACAAGGAGGCGCTGCGCCTGTCCGGGGAGCGCCTCGCGCCCTTCGGCGAGCGGGCCACCCTGGTGCACGCCGTCTACGACGAGCTGCCCGACGTCCTCGACCGGCTGGGCGTCCCGCGCGTCCAGGGCGTCCTGTTCGACCTCGGCGTCTCCTCCATGCAGCTCGACGAGGCCGACCGCGGCTTCGCCTACGCCCAGGACGCGCCGCTCGACATGCGCATGGACCAGACGACCGGCATGAGCGCCGCCGAGGTCCTCAACACCTATCCGCCGGGCGAGCTGGTGCGCATCCTGCGTGCCTACGGCGAGGAGAAGCAGGCCAAGCGGATCGTCGGGGCGATCGTGCGCGAGCGCGAGAAGGAGCCGTTCAGCAACAGCGCCCGCCTGGTCGAGCTGATCCGCGACGCCCTGCCGCAGGCCGCCAAGCGCACCGGCGGCAACCCGGCCAAGCGCACCTTCCAGGCGCTGCGCATCGAGGTCAACGGCGAGCTGTCGGTCCTGGAGCGGGCGATCCCGGCCGCCGTGCGGGCCCTCGCCGTCGGCGGGCGGGTCGCCGTGCTGTCGTACCACTCGCTGGAGGACCGGCTGGTCAAACAGGTGTTCGCGACGGGGGCGGCGAACACCGCGCCGCCCGGACTGCCGGTGGTGCCCGAGCGCTACCAGCCGCGGCTCAAGCTGCTCACCCGCGGTGCCGAACTTCCCACCGAGGAGGAGGTCGCCGAGAACCGCAGGGCCGCCCCCGCCAGGCTGCGGGGTGCCGAACGCATCAGGGAGGACGCCGAGTGAGCCGGACGGGTGGGCTGGTCCGCGGGACCTCGGTCCTCGGAACTCACTGGGGGAGCGGTGGCTAGGAAACCCGAACTGAAGGGGCGGGCCGCCCGGCTCGCCCGGCTCTTCCCGGCCGGCCGCGCCAAGGCCGCCCGCACCCCCTTCGTCCTCCTCGTCGTGCTGCTCCTCGGCGGCGGCCTCATCGGGCTGCTGGTGCTGAACTCCGCCCTGAGCGAGGGTTCCTTCAAACTGGCCGACCTCCAGAAGCGGACCCAGAACCTCACCGACGAGGAACAGGCCCTCCAGCGGGACATCGACGCCTACTCGTCCCCCGACGCCTTGCAGCGCCGGGCCCGTGAACTCGGCATGGTCCCCGGCGGCGACCCCGCCTTCCTCGACCCGAACGGCACGGTCAAGGGCGTACCCGGCGCGGCCTCCCCGGAGGCGGCCGTCTTCGACGGGCCGCCCGCCCCCGAGTCCCTGACCCTCACCCCGCCGTCCGGCCTCACGGCCACCGGGACACCGAGCCCCGCACCGCCCCAGAACGCCACCCCGGCGGTCCCCGCCCGCACGGCCCCGACCGCCCTCGCCCCCCAGTCCGCTCCCACCCCGACCCCCGGCAGGTGACGGAAGTGTCCGACAGGGAACCCCCGCGCCGCCGCGTGCCCCGCCCCGCGAAGCCGCCCCGGCCGCAGGGCGCAGGCCGCCTGCGGCAAGGACCCGGCGCCCGCCCCGCCCGGCGCCCGAGCGCGGGCCGGGTGCCCGCCCAGCGCCCGCTGCGGCTCGGCAGCCCCCGGCCCCGGCTGCGCCTGGTCGGCCTCGCCCTCGGCCTGGTGCTGCTCACCTTCGTGGTCCGGCTGCTCCAGGTGCAGGCCGTGGAGGCGAGCGCGTACGCCGCGAAGGCCGAGGTGAACCGGTACGTCGTCCATACGCTGGCCGCCGAGCGCGGCGGGATCACCGACCGCAACGGCGTGGCCCTCGCCGTCAGCGAGGACGCCTACGACATCACGGCCGACCCGACGATGTTCAGCGCCAAGCAGTTGAAGATCAGTGACGGTCCCGAGCGGGCCGCCGCCCTGCTCGCGCCGATCCTCGGCCAGGACCAGGCCACGCTGGTGAAGAAGCTGCGGCCCGCCGACAGAAACTCCCGCTACACCCGGCTCGCCACCCGGCAGACCCCCCAGGTCTGGAAGCAGATCAAGGACCTGAAGGCGGCCCTCGCCCAGAAGGCCGGCGCCGTCAACGTGCTCGCCGGGGTCTTCGCCGACCCCAGCAGCCAGCGCGTGTACCCCAACGGCGACCTCGCCGCCGCGATACTGGGCTGGGTGAACGCCGACGGCAAGGGCGGCGGCGGCATCGAACGGATGCTGGAGAAGCAGCTCGCGGGCAAGAACGGCAAGATCCGCTACGCCCAGTCCGGCGGCCGCGAGGTGCCCACCGCGGGCTCCGCCGAGACCCCCGCGGTGCCCGGTTCCGACGTCGAGCTGACCATCGACCGCGACATCCAGTGGGCGGCCCAGGACGCGATCACCCAGCAGGTGAAGAAGTCCAAGGCCGACCGCGGCTACGTCGTCGTCCAGGACACCCGCACCGGGCAGATCCTCGCCATGGCCGACGCGCCGGGGTTCGACCCCAACGACCTCTCCAAGGCGAACCCGGACGCCCTGGGCAACGCGGCCGTCCAGGACGCCTACGAGCCCGGCTCCACCGCCAAGGTGATGTCCATGGCGGCCGTCCTCCAGGAGAACGCGGCGACCCCGCTCACCCACGTCGTCGTACCCAACCGGCTGCACCGCGGCGACCGGCTGTTCCAGGACGACGTCGACCACGCCACCTGGAACCTCACGCTCAACGGCGTGCTCGCCAAGTCCAGCAACATCGGCACCATCCTCGCCACCGGCCAGCTCGGCAAGACCCAGCCGCAGGCCAACCAGGTCCTCTACTCCTACCTGCGCAAGTTCGGCATCGGCAGCTACACCGGGCTGGACTTCCCCGGCGAGACGCCCGGCATCCTCGCGCCGCCGCAGAAGTGGTCCACCTCGCAGCAGTACACGATCCCCTTCGGCCAGGGCTTCTCCATCAACGCCCTCCAGGCCGCCTCCGTCTACTCGACCATCGCCAACGACGGCGTCCGTATCCAGCCGACCCTGATCCGCGGCACCAAGGGACCCGACGGACGGTTCACCCCGGCCGCCAAGCCCAAGGAGACCAGAGTCGTCAGCGCGAAGACCGCCAGGTCGGTCGCCGAGATGCTGGAGTCCGTGGTCGACGACGAACAGGGCACCGGCATCTCCGCCCGCATCCCCGGCTACAACGTCGCCGGCAAGACCGGCACCGCCAACCGAGTGGATCCGGCCACCGGCAGATACCGCGGCTACACCTCGTCCTTCGCCGGGTTCGCCCCCGCCGACAAGCCCCGCATCACCGTCTACTGCGCCATCCAGAACGCCACCTCCGGGGGCTACTTCGGCGGCCAGATCTGCGGGCCCATCTACAAGAAGGTCATGGAGTTCGCCCTGAAGACCCTCCAGGTCCCGCCCACCGGCGCGCCGCCCGCGAACCTGCCGGTCGACTACAAGCCCTGACCAGCACCGAAAGCACAGGAATCAGCCAGTGACGACGATCACCCCAGGACCCGGGAACCACACGGGCCCCGAGCCCTCGCTTCGCTCCGAGGCCGGTACGCCCGGTACGCTCACCGCCGTGCCACACGCTGATCAGTCCCAAACCACCCAGAAGGGCGCTTCCGTGACATATCCGGGACCGCCGCGACCGGTCCACGTCTCCGCCACACCCCTCGCGGAGCTGGCCGATCAGCTGGGTGCCGCCGCCCCGGACGCCACCGCCGAGATCACCGGGATCACCCACGACTCGCGCGCCGTCCGCCCCGGCGACCTGTACGCCGCCCTGCCGGGCGCCCGCCTGCACGGCGCCGACTTCGTCACCCAGGCCGCCGGCCTCGGCGCGACCGCCGTGCTCACCGACCCGGCCGGCGCCGAGCGCGCCGCCGCGACCGGCCTGCCGGTCCTGGTGGTGCCCGACCCGCGCGCCCGGATGGGCGAACTGGCCGCCACCATCTACGGCCAACCGGGCCGCGACCTCCTCCAGATCGGCATCACCGGCACCTCCGGCAAGACCACCACGGCCTACCTGGTCGAGGGCGGCCTCAAGAGCGCGAAGGCCACCGGTCTCATCGGCACCGTCGAGACGCGCATCGGCGACGAGCGCATCAAGTCCGAGCGCACCACCCCCGAAGCCACCGACCTCCAGGCCCTGTTCGCCGTCATGCGCGAACGCGGCACCGAGGCGGTCGCCATGGAGGTCTCCAGCCACGCCCTGGTCCTCGGCCGGGTCGACGGCTGCGTCTTCGACATCGCGGTCTTCACCAACCTCAGCCCGGAACACATGGAGTTCCACTCCGACATGGAGGACTACTTCCGGGCCAAGGCACAACTCTTCACACCGAAACGCAGCAAACTCGGCGTCGTCAACGCGGACGACGAGTACGGCCGCCGCCTCGCCGCCGAGGCCACCGTCCCCGTCGTCACCTACTCCGCCGAGGGCCACCCCGACGCCGACTGGCGCGCCGAGCACGTCCAGGTCGGCCCGCTGGACTCGACGTTCACGGTCCTCGGCCCGAACGGCGAGCGGGTGGGGGCCAGGTCGCCGCTGGCCGGACCCTTCAACGTGGCGAACACCCTCGCCGCCATCGTCGCCCTCGCCGCGGCCGGCCTCGACCCGCAGGCCGCCGCCGACGGCATCGCCGCCGTTCCGGGCGTCCCCGGCCGCCTGGAGCGCGTCGACGCCGGGCAGCCCTACCTCGCGGTCGTGGACTACGCCCACAAGACCGACGCGGTCGAGTCGGTGCTCAAGGCGCTGCGCAAGGTCACCAAGGGCCGGGTGCACATCGTCCTGGGCTGCGGCGGCGACCGCGACCAGACCAAGCGCGCCCCGATGGGCGCCGCCGCTGCCCGGCTCGCCGACACGGCCGTACTGACGTCGGACAACCCCCGCTCCGAGGACCCGCTCGCGATCCTCGCGACCATGCTCCAGGGCGCGGCCTCGGTCCCCGCGCACGAGCGTGGCGAGGTGCTCCTCTTCGAGGAGCGGGCCGCCGCCATCGCCGCCGCCGTGGGCCGCGCCCAGGCCGGCGACACCGTGCTGGTCGCGGGCAAGGGCCACGAGCAGGGCCAGGACATCGCCGGTGTGGTCCGTCCCTTCGACGACCGCCAGGTGCTTCGCGAAGCTATCCAGAAGACCCAGGGATGAACTTGTGATCGCCCTCTCCCTCGCCGAGATCGCAGCTGTCGTCGGCGGGCAGACGCACGACATACCGGATCCGTCCGTCCAGGTCACCGGACCGGTCGTCCGGGACTCCCGCGAGGTGGTGCCCGGCAGCCTGTTCGCCGCCTTCGTCGGCGAGCGCGTGGACGGCCACGACTTCGCACCGCAGGTCGTCGAGGCGGGCGCGGTCGCCGTACTGGCGTCGCGCCCGGTCGGTGTGCCCGCGATCGTGGTCGAGGACGTCCAGAACGCCCTCGGCGCCCTCGCCCGGCACGTCGTCGGCAAGCTCCGCGCGACCCTCGTCGCCCTGACCGGCTCGGCGGGCAAGACCAGCACCAAGGACCTCATCGCCCAGGTGCTGAGCGACAAGGCGCCCACGGTGTTCACGCCGGGTTCGTTCAACAACGAGATCGGGCTGCCGCTCACCGCCCTCACCGCGACCGAGGAAACCCGCTTCCTGGTCCTGGAGATGGGCGCCCGCGGCATCGGCCACATCCGCTACCTCACCGGCCTCACCCCGCCGCGGATCGGCGTCGTCCTCAACGTCGGCACCGCCCACATCGGCGAGTTCGGCGGACGCGAGCAGATCGCGCAGGCCAAGGGCGAGATCATCGAGGGGCTGCCCGAGGACGGCGCGGCGATCCTCAACGCCGACGACCCGCTGGTGCGCGCCATGGCACCGCGAACCAAGGCGAAGGTGGTCCTTTTCGGAGAGTCGGCCGAAGCGGACGTACGTGCCGAGAATGTACGACTCACGGACACCGGACAGCCTTCCTTCAGGCTTCACACACCCTCCGGTGCAGCCGATGTGACCATGCGCCTGTACGGTGAGCATCACGTGTCGAACGCGCTCGCCGCGGCCGCCGTCGCCCATGAGCTGGGCATGTCCGCGGAAGAGATCGCCACCGCGCTCTCCGGGGCGGGCTCCCTCTCCCGCTGGCGCATGGAGGTCACCGAGCGCCCGGACGGCGTGACCATCGTCAACGACGCCTACAACGCCAACCCCGAGTCCATGCGGGCCGCCCTGAGGGCACTCGCGGCCATGGGCAAGGGGCGGCGCACCTGGGCGGTGCTCGGCAAGATGGCCGAGCTGGGGGACGAGGCGCTCGCCGAGCACGACGCCGTCGGACGGCTCGCCGTCCGGCTCAACGTCAGCAAGCTCGTCGCCGTCGGGGGGATTGAGGCCTCCTGGCTGCAACTGGGCGCATATAACGAGGGTTCGTGGGGTGAGGAGTCGGTGCACGTGTCCGACGCACAGGCGGCGATCGACCTGTTGCGCAGCGAGCTGCGACCGGGGGACGTCGTCCTCGTGAAGGCGTCCCGTTCGGTGGGGCTCGAAGGTGTCGCCGCGGCGCTGCTGGAGACCGGTGCCGAGGGTGAGGTTGCCGCCCGATGATGAACCAGATCCTGTTCTCGGGTGTCATTGGCCTCTTCCTCACCCTGGTCGGCACCCCGCTGCTGATCAAGCTGCTGGCCCGCAAGGGCTACGGCCAGTTCATCCGTGACGACGGCCCGCGCGAGCACCTCAGCAAGCGCGGTACGCCGACCATGGGTGGTATCGCCTTCATCCTGGCGACGGTCGCCGCGTACTTCCTGTCCAAGGTGATCACCGGCAAGCCGCCGACGTTCTCCGGTCTGCTGGTGCTCGGCCTGATGGTCGGCATGGGCCTGGTCGGCTTCCTGGACGACTACATCAAGATCGTCAAGCGGCGTTCGCTGGGCCTGCGGGCCAAGGCGAAGATGGCCGGCCAGCTGATCGTCGGCATCGCCTTCGCCGTACTGGCGCTGATGTTCCCCGACGCCCGCGGCAACACCCCGGCCTCCACCAAGCTGTCGTTCATCACGGACTTCGGCTGGTCGATCGGCCCGGTGCTGTTCGTCATCTGGGCGCTGTTCATGATCCTCGCGATGTCGAACGGCGTGAACCTGACCGACGGTCTGGACGGCCTCGCCACCGGCGCCTCCGTCCTCGTCTTCGGCGCCTACACGTTCATCGGCGTCTGGCAGTACCAGGAGTCCTGCGCCAACGCGCAGACCCTGACCAACCCGGCCGCCTGCTACGAGGTGCGCGACCCGCTCGACCTCGCCGTGGTCGCCTCCGCGCTGATGGGCGCCTGCCTGGGCTTCCTGTGGTGGAACACCTCGCCGGCGAAGATCTTCATGGGCGACACCGGCTCGCTCGCCCTCGGCGGTGTCCTCACCGGCCTGGCCATCCTCTCCCGCACGGAGCTGCTGGTGGCCATCATGGGCGGTCTGTTCGTCCTCATCACCATGTCGGTCGTCATCCAGGTCGGCTCCTTCCGGCTCACCGGGAAGCGCGTCTTCCGGATGGCGCCACTCCAGCACCACTTCGAACTCAAGGGCTGGTCCGAGGTCCTGGTCGTGGTCCGCTTCTGGATCATCCAAGGCATCTGTGTGATCGTCGGACTCGGCCTCTTCTACGCGGGATGGGCAGCGGAAAAGTGACCACCGGCTCGGCGCCCTTCGACTTCCAGGGCAAGCATGTCACCGTCGCGGGACTCGGCGTCTCCGGCATCCCGGCGGCCAGGACCCTGCACACCCGCGGCGCGATCGTCACGGTCGTCAACGAAGGCGACGACGCCCGCGCCCGCGAGCAGGCCGAAGGGCTCCGGGCGCTCGGCATCACCGTGCGCCTGGGCGACGGGGCGACCCTCCCGGAGGGCACCGAGCTGATTGTCACCACCCCCGGCTGGCAGCCCGGCAAGCCGCTGTTCCAGGCGGCCGGCGAGGCGGGCGTGCCGGTCTGGGGCGACGTGGAGCTGGCCTGGCGGCTGCGGGGACCCGACGCGGCCCCCTGGCTGGCCGTCACCGGCACCAACGGCAAGACCACCACCGTGCGGATGCTCGCCTCCATCCTGGAGGCGGCCGGGCTGCGCACGGCGGCCGTCGGCAACATCGGGGTCTCGCTGCTGGACGCCGTCCTGGGCGAGGAGACGTACGACGTCCTCGCCGTGGAGCTGTCCAGCTACCAGCTGCACTGGGCGCCCTCGCTGCGCGCCCACTCCGCCGCCGTCCTCAACCTCGCCCCCGACCACCTCGACTGGCACGGCTCCATGGCGGCGTACGCCGCGGACAAGGGCCGTATCTACGAGGGCAACCAGGTCGCCTGCGTCTACAACGTGGCCGACAAGGCCACCGAGGACCTGGTGCGCGAGGCCGACGTCGAAGAGGGCTGCCGGGCCATCGGGTTCACCCTCGGCACCCCCGGACCCTCCCAACTCGGCGTCGTGGACGGCATCCTGGTCGACCGCGCCTTCGTCGAGAACCGGCAGAAAAACGCACAGGAGCTGGCCGAGGTCTCCGACGTCCGGCCGCCGGCCCCGCACAACATCGCCAACGCCCTCGCGGCGGCGGCCCTCGCGCGCGCCTTCGGGGTGTCCGCCCAGGCCGTACGGGACGGACTGCGCGCCTTCCGGCCGGACGCCCACCGCATCGAGCACGTCGCCGACATCGACGGCGTGGCCTACGTGGACGACTCCAAGGCGACCAACACCCATGCCGCGCAGGCGTCGTTGGCGGCGTACGAGTCGATCGTCTGGATCGCGGGCGGCCTCGCCAAGGGCGCGACCTTCGACGAACTGGTCGCCGCCTCGGCCAAACACCTGCGCGCCGTCGTCCTGATCGGCGCCGACCGGGCCCTGATCCGCGAGGCCCTTGCGCGACACGCCCCGGAAGTACCCGTGGTCGACCTCGACCGGACCGACACTGGGGCGATGCTCCAGGCGGTGACGGAGGCCAGGCGGCTCGCGGTCGCCGGCGACACGGTGCTTCTCGCTCCGGCCTGCGCCTCCATGGACATGTTCACCAACTACAACCAGCGCGGTGACGCGTTCGCGACGGCGGTCGGCGAACTCCGCGCCTGATCCCGGCCGCCCGCCGGGTGGATCCCAGGGAGGGACGCGCGGGGCGGCCGACGTCCAGTGGAGGCGCCGATGCCCAGTAGCCGTACCGGAAAGCCCCCCGTGCAGCGGGCCTCCCGGCGGCCCGTCCTGTCCAGGTCCGTGCGCGAGAACCCCGTACAGCGGTTCGTCACGCGTGCCCGGCGGGCCTGGGACCGGCCGCTGACCGCCTATTACCTGATCGTCGGCGGCAGCGTCCTGATCACGGTGCTCGGCCTGGTGATGGTCTACTCGGCCTCCCAGGTCACCGCGCTCCAGATGTCGCTGCCGGGCTCCTACTTCTTCCGCAAGCAGCTGCTGGCCGCCGTGATCGGCGGCATCCTGCTGTTCGCGGCCTCCCGGATGCCGGTGAAGCTGCACCGGGCGCTGGCCTATCCGATCCTGGCCGGTGCCGTCTTCATGATGGCCCTGGTGCAGGTCCCCGGAATAGGGATGTCGGTCAACGGCAACCAGAACTGGATCTCCCTGGGCGGCTCCTTCCAGATCCAGCCCAGCGAGTTCGGCAAGCTCGCCCTGGTGCTGTGGGGCGCCGACCTGATCGCCCGCAAGCAGGAGCGGAAGCTGCTCAACCAGTGGAAGCACATGCTGGTGCCGCTGGTGCCGGTCGCCTTCCTGCTGCTCGGACTGATCATGCTCGGCGGCGACATGGGCACCGCGATCATTCTCACAGCGATCCTGTTCGGACTGCTGTGGCTCGCGGGCGCCCCGACCCGGCTGTTCTCGGGCGTCCTGTCGGTCGCGGTGGTGATCGGGGTGATCCTGATCGAGACCAGCCCCAACCGGATGGCCCGCCTTGCCTGCATCGGCGCCACCGAGCCGCGGGCCCAGGGCGCCGACTGCTGGCAGGCCGTGCACGGCATCTACGCGCTCGCCTCCGGCGGACTCTTCGGCTCCGGCCTCGGCGCGAGTGTGGAAAAATGGGGTCAACTGCCGGAAGCGCACACCGACTTCATCTTCGCGGTCACCGGTGAGGAACTGGGCCTGGCGGGGACACTGTCGGTGCTCGCCCTGTTCGCGGCTCTAGGCTATGCGGGTATCCGCGTGGCCGGACGCACGAAAGACCCCTTCGTGAGGTACGCCGCGGGAGGCGTGACCACCTGGATCATCGCTCAGGCGGTGATCAACATCGGTGCGGTGCTCGGTCTGCTGCCGATCGCCGGTGTCCCGCTCCCGCTGTTCTCCTACGGAGGATCCGCCCTGCTGCCGACCATGTTCGCCATCGGGCTGCTGATCGCGTTCGCGCGCGACGACCCCGCTGCGCGGACGGCGCTTGCGCTGCGGCAACCTCGCTTTGGTAGAAAGCGGGCGGGAGGCCCCGGTGCGGATCGGGGGCCTCGGAGATGGAACACGATGCGACGGCGTGCCTCGGCGGCGCGTTCGTCCGGAGAGCGGTGAATTTCGGTGCATGTCGTACTCGCCGGTGGGGGGACCGCCGGCCACATCGAGCCCGCGCTCGCCCTCGCGGACGCCCTGCGCAGGCAGGACCCGAGCGTGGGGATCACGGCCCTGGGCACGGAGCGCGGCCTGGAGACCCGGCTCGTCCCGGAGCGCGGCTACGAGCTGGCGCTGATCCCGGCGGTGCCGCTGCCGCGCAAGCCAACTCCCGAGCTGATCACCGTGCCGGGCCGGCTGCGCGGCACCATCAAGGCCGCCGAGCAGATCCTCGAACGCACCAAGGCGGACGCCGTGGCCGGCTTCGGCGGCTACGTCGCGCTGCCCGCCTACCTCGCCGCCAAGCGGCTCGGCGTGCCCATCGTGATCCACGAGGCCAACGCCCGCCCCGGCCTGGCCAACAAGATCGGGTCCCGGTACGCGGCACAGGTCGCCGTCTCCACGCCGGACAGCAAGCTGCGCGGCGCCCGCTACATCGGCATCCCGCTGCGCCGCTCCATCGCCACGCTGGACCGCGCCGCCGTGCGCCCCGAGGCCCGGCACCGCTTCGGCCTCGACCCCAACCTGCCCACGCTGCTGGTCTCCGGCGGCTCGCAGGGCGCGCGCCGGCTCAACGAGGTCGTCCAGCAGGTCGCCCCGTGGCTCCAGCAGGCCGGCATCCAGATCCTGCACGCGGTCGGCCCGAAGAACGAACTGCCGCACGTCCAGCAGATGCCGGGGATGCCCCCCTATATCCCGGTAAGTTACCTGGACCGGATGGACCTCGCGTACGCCGCGGCCGACATGATGCTCTGCCGCGCGGGCGCGATGACCGTCGCCGAACTCTCCGCCGTCGGACTGCCGGCCGCCTACGTACCGCTGCCCATCGGCAACGGCGAACAGCGGCTGAACGCCCAGCCGGTGGTCAAGGCGGGCGGCGGACTCCTCGTGGACGACGCGGAACTGACGCCCGAGTGGGTACAGAACAACGTGCTGCCCGTGCTCGCCGACCCGCACCGGCTCTACGAGATGTCCCGCGCCGCAAGCGAGTTCGGCCGCCGGGACGCCGACGACCTCCTCGTCGGCATGGTGTACGAGGCCATCGCCTCGCGCCGTTAGGACCGTATGACGAAAGGGTAGTGGGCGTGGCCGGACCAGCGACTCGTGAACGTGGGGAACGCCAGCAGGAGTCGTCCGGCCCGCCGCTCGCCCGAAGGATAAGGCGACTACGACTTCGTACGATCGTCATCCTGGCCCTGGCCGTGGTGCTCGTAACGGCCGGTTCCCTCTGGGTGTTGTACGGCTCCTCGTGGCTGCGCGTCGAGCGCGTCCCGGTCTCCGGTACGCGGGTGCTGACGCCCGCCGAGGTGCGTGCCGCCGCCGCCGTACCGGTGGGGGCGCCCCTGGTGTCGGTCGACACCGACGCCATCGCGGCCCGAACCCGCCGCAGACTGCCACGCATTGACACGATCGACGTGTCCCGTTCCTGGCCGCACGGCATCGAGCTGAAGGTGACCGAGCGGACCGCGGTCCTCCTGGTCCGAAAAGGCGGGAATTTCATCGAAGTCGACCACAAGGGCGTCCGGTTCGCCACCGTCGCCCGGGCGCCCGAGGGCATCCCGCTGCTGCGGCTGTCCGTGTCCGCCTCGGGCTCGGCCGCCGCGAGCCTGCGGCGCTTCGGCACCGACCGGCTGACCCGCGAGGCGGTCCTGGTCGCCGGCGAACTGCCGGGCCCCGTCCGCCGCCTCACCGGCACCGTCGAGGTCCACTCCTACGACGACATCCGGCTGGAGTTGACCGACGGCCGCGTCGTGGCCTGGGGGAGCGCGGAGAACGGCCGCGCCAAGGCACGGACCCTCACGGCACTCATGAAAGCAGCTTCCGGCGCACGCCACTTCGACGTCAGCGTCCCCACCGCCCCTGCGTCATCGGCGAGTTGACGCGTATCAGTGCAGGCCAGCACCCTGGTTGGGCACGCCTATGGCTGATCACATAGGGTGAAAAGAAAAACGGGAGGTTCGGCGTGTTCGTTGAACGGGCGCCACTTGTCGACTTAGTGTCCTGTTCAGAAGACTCCAGGGAACAGACACACTGGTAACCCTAAACTTCAGGCTTAGGGTTCGGGTCGGCGCTACGGACCGTCCCATTCGGCATCTGTCGTCACGGCGCGGGCAACCGCCCGGCGGCGACGACGTAATTCGAGGCGAGAGGCCTTCGACGTGGCAGCACCGCAGAACTACCTCGCAGTCATCAAGGTCATCGGTGTCGGCGGCGGTGGTGTCAATGCCATCAACCGGATGATCGAGGTCGGTCTCAAGGGTGTCGAGTTCATCGCCATCAACACCGACGCGCAGGCGCTGTTGATGAGCGACGCCGACGTCAAGCTGGACGTCGGCAGGGAACTCACCCGCGGACTCGGCGCCGGCGCCAACCCGGCCGTCGGCCGCAAGGCCGCAGAGGACCACCGCGAGGAGATCGAGGAGGTCCTCAAGGGGGCCGACATGGTCTTCGTGACCGCCGGTGAAGGCGGCGGCACCGGCACCGGCGGCGCACCCGTCGTGGCCAACATCGCGCGCTCGCTGGGCGCCCTCACCATCGGCGTGGTCACGCGCCCGTTCACCTTCGAGGGACGGCGCCGCGCGAACCAGGCCGAGGACGGCATCGCCGAGCTGCGCGAAGAGGTCGACACCCTCATCGTCATCCCGAACGACCGGCTGCTGTCCATCTCGGACCGCCAGGTCTCGGTCCTGGACGCCTTCAAGTCCGCCGACCAGGTCCTGCTCTCCGGTGTCCAGGGCATCACCGACCTCATCACCACGCCGGGCCTGATCAACCTGGACTTCGCCGACGTGAAGTCGGTCATGTCCGAGGCCGGTTCGGCCCTCATGGGCATCGGCTCCGCCCGCGGCGACGACCGCGCGGTGGCCGCCGCCGAGATGGCGATCTCCTCGCCGCTCCTGGAGGCGTCCATCGACGGCGCCCGCGGTGTGCTGCTCTCCATCTCCGGCGGCTCCGACCTCGGCCTCTTCGAGATCAACGAGGCGGCCCAGCTGGTCAGCGAGGCCGCCCATCCCGAGGCCAACATCATCTTCGGCGCGGTCATCGACGACGCCCTCGGCGACGAGGTCCGCGTCACCGTGATCGCGGCCGGCTTCGACGGCGGCCAGCCGCCGGCCCGCCGGGAGAGCGCCCTGGGCTCGGCGTCCCCTTCGACCCCCGCCCGCCGCGAGGAGCCCGCGCCGGTACGGCAGTCCGAGAGCCGTCCGTCCTTCGGCTCGCTCGGCAGCGTCAAGCCGAAGGAGGAGCCGGAGCCGGCCCCCGAGCCGGCGGCCGACATCCCGGTCGCCCCGCCGATCACCCCGGCGCCGCGCCCCGCCTACTCGGACAGCGCGGCCGAGGAACTGGACGTCCCGGACTTCCTGAAGTGATAGGACAGCGCGAGAGCGTGAGCGGCGCGCACTTCGCCTTCACCGACCGGTGGGGCGGGGTGAGCGCCGCTCCGTATGAGGAGCTGAACCTCGGCGGCGCGGTCGGCGACACGCCCGAGGCGGTCCGGACCAACCGGGATCTCGCCGCCAAGTCGCTCGACTTGGACCCCGCCCGCGTGGTGTGGATGAACCAGGTGCACGGCGCCGAGGTGGCCGTGGTGGACGAGCCCTGGGGCACCCGGCCCGTGCCGGAGGTCGACGCCCTCGTCACCGCACGGCGCGGACTCGCCCTCGCCGTGCTCACTGCCGACTGCGTGCCGGTGCTGCTCGCCGACCCCGTCGCCGGGATCGCCGCCGCGGCCCACGCGGGCCGGCCCGGCATGGTCAAGGGGGTCGTCCCCGCCGCCGTACGGGCCATGGTCGAACTCGGCGCCGCGCCCGAGCGGATCGTCGCCCGCACCGGACCGGCCGTCTGCGGCCGGTGCTACGAGGTGCCGCAGACCATGCGGGCCGAGGTGGCGGCGGTGGAGCCGACGGCGCACGCTGAAACCAGCTGGGGCACACCGGCGGTCGACGTGAGCGCCGGAGTGCACGCGCAGCTCGACCGGCTCGGGGTGTGCGACCGGGCGCATTCGCCGGTGTGCACGCTGGAGTCGGGGGACCACTTCTCCTACCGCCGAGACCGCACCACCGGGCGGCTCGCGGCCTATGTCTGGCTGGGCTGATGGGGCATGACGGACCGTAAGACCGAACTCGCCGGAAATCTGGCGCATGTGGAGCAGCGCATCGCCCGCGCCTGCGCGGCCGCGGGCCGGCGGCGGGAGGAGGTGACCCTGATCGTGGTCACCAAGACCTACCCGGCGAGCGATGTGCGGATCCTGTCGGAGCTCGGTGTGCGCCATGTCGCCGAGAACCGCGACCAGGACGCCGCCCCGAAGGCGGCGGCTTGTGCGGATCTGCCCCTGGAATGGCACTTCGTCGGCCAGTTGCAGACCAACAAGGTGCGTTCCGTGGTCGGTTACGCCGATGTCGTGCAGTCGATCGACCGCGCACGGCTCGTCACCGCGCTGTCCAAGGAGGCGGTGCGCGCCGGGCGCGAGGTGGGGTGCCTGATCCAGGTCGCGCTCGACGCCGGTGCCGACGGCCGGGGCGAACGCGGGGGTGTAGCCCCCGAAGGAATCGAAGAGTTGGCCGACCTCGTCGCCGGCTCGCCGGGGCTGCGGCTCGACGGTCTGATGACGGTCGCTCCGCTCACCGGGGAGTACGCGGGGCGCGAACAGGCGGCGTTCGAGCGCCTCATGGATTTGTCGACCCACCTGCGCCGAGTCCATCCGGCTGCAACCATGGTGTCGGCAGGGATGAGTGCGGACCTCGAGCAGGCCGTGGCGGCCGGGGCGACACATGTGCGCGTCGGCACTGCGGTACTCGGTGTCCGTCCCCGGCTCGGGTAACGTCGCCAGGAAGTCGGACCACAGCAGAAAATATGGTCAGTGTTCGCGAAACGGACACAACGACCGCGTGGATCGCGGGCACTTGGCAGTCGTCAGCCGATCCACCACAGAGCGGAGGACTCAGAGCATGGCCGGCGCGATGCGCAAGATGGCGGTCTACCTCGGCCTCGTGGAGGACGATGGGTACGACGGCCGCGGATTCGACCCCGATGACGATTTCGAGCCCGAGTTGGACCCGGAGCCCGAGCGCGACCACCGACGGCACGAGCCGTTGCATCAACCGCATGATGCACATCAGCCCCAAAGGGATGAATCGGTGCGAGTGGTGCAGCCTCCAGCGCCTCGCGAACCGGTCTCCAGAGCGGCTTCGCTACCCGCGGAATCGGGTCGCCCGGCGCGGATCGCGCCCGTGGCGTCCATCACACAAGAACGTCAGTCCCTGGAGAAGAACGCGCCGGTGATCATGCCCAAGGTCGTGTCGGAACGAGAGCCTTACCGGATCACCACATTGCACCCGCGGACCTACAACGAGGCCCGTACCATCGGGGAACACTTCCGTGAGGGCACCCCGGTGATCATGAATCTGACTGAGATGGATGACACAGACGCGAAGCGACTTGTCGACTTTGCGGCCGGTTTGGTGTTTGGTCTTCACGGCAGTATCGAGCGGGTGACGCAGAAGGTGTTCCTGTTGTCTCCTGCTAACGTCGATGTCACGGCGGAGGACAAGGCCCGCATCGCAGAGGGCGGGTTCTTCAACCAGAGCTGAGACGCAGACCGGACCGCAGTACGCAAGAGCTCGGAACAGGGGAGAGGGAAACACAGGCCATGGGCGTGTTCGCGCAGGTGATCTACATCGCGCTGATGGTGTTTCTCGTCGTGCTCATCTTCCGGCTGGTCATGGACTACGTCTTCCAGTTCGCCCGCTCGTGGCAACCCGGCAAGGCGATGGTGGTCGTACTGGAGGCCACCTACACTGTCACCGATCCACCGCTGAAGCTTCTGCGGCGGTTCATTCCGCCGCTGCGTCTCGGGGGCGTGGCGCTCGACCTGTCCTTCTTCGTACTGATGATCATCGTCTACATTCTCATCGCCATCGTGCAGAACTTCGTGAGATGAGCGTGTGGACGATCCGGTCTTGCCGACTGCCGATGACTACGTTGAGGTGAAGAGATGCCGTTGACCCCCGAGGACGTGCGGAACAAGCAGTTCACGACCGTCCGCCTCCGAGAAGGCTATGACGAGGACGAGGTCGATGCCTTCCTCGATGAGGTCGAAGCCGAACTGACCCGCCTGCTCCGGGAGAACGAGGACCTGCGCGCGAAGCTGGCCGCCGCCACGCGGGCCGCGGCGCAGAACCAGCAGAACTCCCGGAAGCCTCCTGAGCAGGAACAGCAGCAACAGCAGGGCATGCGAGGTCCCGGCGCTCCCGTACCCGCCGGCATATCGGGCCCGCCGCAGCAGCAGATGGGTGGCCCCATGGGTGGTCCGCCCCAGCTGCCGAGCGGTGCCCCGCAGCTGCCCGCCGGTCCCAGTGGGCAGGGTGGTCCGGGGGGCCCCGGCCCGATGGGCCAGGGTCCGATGGGACAGGGCCCCATGGGCCAGGGTTCGATGGGTCAGGGCCCGATGGGCGGTCAGCCGCCCATGCAGCAGCAGATGGGTGGCCCCATGGGCGGTCCGATGGGTGGCCCGATGGGCGGTCCCATGGGCGGTCCCGGTCAGGGCCCCGGCGGCGACAGCGCCGCCCGCGTCCTCTCGCTGGCCCAGCAGACCGCCGACCAGGCGATCGCCGAGGCCCGCTCCGAGGCCAACAAGATCGTCGGCGAGGCCCGCAGCCGCGCCGAGGGTCTGGAGCGTGACGCCCGTGCCAAGGCCGACGCCCTGGAGCGGGACGCGCAGGAGAAGCACCGCGTCGCGATGGGCTCCCTGGAGTCCGCTCGCGCCACGCTGGAGCGCAAGGTCGAGGACCTGCGCGGCTTCGAACGCGAGTACCGCACGCGCCTGAAGTCGTACCTGGAGTCGCAGCTGCGCCAGCTGGAGACCCAGTCCGACGACTCGCTGGCCCCGCCGCGCACCCCGGCCGCCGCGTCCCTGCCGCCGTCCCCGGCGCCTTCCATGGCTCCGGCCGGCGCGAGCGCCCCGTCCTACGGCGGCAACCAGTCGATGGGTGGCTCGCCCTCCCAGTCGTCCGGCCCGTCCTACGGCGGTCAGCAGCAGATGACGCCCGCCATGACCCAGCCGATGGCTCCGGTCCGCCCCCAGGGCCCGTCCCCGATGGGCCAGGCCCCCTCGCCGATGCGCGGTTTCCTGATCGACGAGGACGACAACTGAGCGCCGGCAACGGTGAGTAGTGCGCCATAGGCGTCGGCAACGCTGAGAACGCGGCCCTGGACTCCGGTCCGGGGCCGCGTTCTTGTGTGCGGTGCTCTTACGGACTATGTGTGCGGTGCTCTTTCAAACGGGGCGCGCCGAAGCTTTGGGGGGCGCGGGGAACCGCGCACGGCAAGAGTTGCGAGCCGCACCCATCAAGAAGGGCCCGCCCTCCGCATCGGAGAGCGGGCCCTTCGCGCAAGTAGCTGCCGGCGCTTACGCCTTGCGCAGCCGGAACACCAGGCTGAGCCCCTCGTCGGTGAAGGCATCGCCGTAGCTGTCGTCGGCCTCGCCCTGGGCGAAGTCCGTCGCCAGGACCTCCTCCGCGATCAGCCCGGCGTGCTCGGTCAGCGCCGCGATCACCGCCGGGTCCGAGGACGTCCAGCGCAGCGCGATCCGGTCCGCCACATCCAGGCCGCTGTTCTTGCGCGCCTCCTGGATGAGCCGGATCGCGTCACGCGCGAGCCCCGCCTGCCGCAGCTCCTCCGTGATCTCCAGGTCCAGCGCCACCGTCGCACCGGAGTCGGACGCCACCGACCAGCCCTCGCGCGGCGTCTCGGTGATGATCACCTCGTCCGGCGCCAGCGTGACCGTCTCGCCGTCGACCTCGACCGACGCCGTGCCCTGGCGCAGCGCCAGCGACAGCGCGGCGGCATCGGCGGCCGCGATCGCCTTGGCCACGTCCTGCACCCGCTTGCCGAACCGCTTGCCCAGCGCACGGAAGTTGGCCTTGGCGGTGGTGTCCACCAGGGAGCCGCCGACCTCGGACAGCGACGCCAGCGAGGAGACGTTCAGCTCCTCCGTGATCTGTGCGTGCAGCTCGCCGTCCAGGGTCTCGAAACCGCTCGCCGCGATCAGCGCACGGGACAGCGGCTGACGCGTCTTGACGCCCGACTCGGCGCGCGTGGCCCGGCCCAGCTCCACGAGCCGGCGCACCAGCACCATCTGCTTCGACAGCTCCGGGTCGATCGAACCGAGGTCCGGCTCCGGCCACGACGCCAGGTGCACCGACTCCGGCGCGCCCGGCGTGACCGGCACGATCAGGTCCTGCCACACCCGCTCGGTGATGAACGGCGTGATCGGGGCCATCAGCCGGGTGACCGTCTCCAGCACCTCGTGCAGCGTGCGCAGCGCGGCCTTGTCGCCCTGCCAGAAGCGGCGGCGCGAACGGCGGACGTACCAGTTGGACAGGTCGTCGACGAACGCGGACAGCAGCTTGCCGGCGCGCTGGGTGTCGTACCCCTCCAGCGCCTGCGTCACCTGGTCGGTGAGCGCGTGCAGTTCGGACAGCAGCCACCGGTCCAGCAGCGGGCGCTCGGCCGGGGCCGGGTCGGCCGCGCTCGGCGCCCAGCCCGAGGTGCGCGCGTACAGCGCCTGGAAGGCGACCGTGTTCCAGTACGTCAGCAGCGTCTTGCGGACGACCTCCTGGATGGTGCCGTGGCCCACCCGGCGGGCCGCCCAAGGGGAGCCGCCCGCCGCCATGAACCAGCGCACCGCGTCCGCGCCGTGCTGGTCCATCAGCGGGATCGGCTGGAGGATGTTGCCCAGGTGCTTGGACATCTTGCGGCCGTCCTCGGCCAGGATGTGGCCGAGGCACACGACGTTCTCGTACGACGACTTGTCGAACACCAGGGTGCCGACGGCCATCAGCGTGTAGAACCAGCCGCGGGTCTGGTCGATCGCCTCGGAGATGAACTGGGCCGGGTAACGGCTCTCGAACAGCTCCTTGTTCTTGTACGGGTAGCCCCACTGCGCGAACGGCATCGAACCCGAGTCGTACCAGGCGTCGATGACCTCCGGCACGCGCGTGGCCGTGTTGCCGCAGCCCTCGTGCGGGCAGGCGAAGGTGACCGCGTCGATGTACGGGCGGTGCGGGTCGAGGTCCGACTGGTCGGTGCCGGACAGCTCGGACAGCTCCGCGCGGGAGCCGACGCAGGTGAGGTGGTCGTCCTCGCAGCGCCAGATCGGCAGCGGGGTGCCCCAGTAGCGGTTGCGGGACAGCGCCCAGTCGATGTTGTTGTTCAGCCAGTCGCCGAAGCGGCCGTGCTTGACCGTCTCCGGGAACCAGTTGGTCTTCTCGTTCTCCTGGATCAGCCGGTCCTTGATCGCCGTCGTGCGGATGTACCAGGAGGGCTGCGCGTAGTAGAGCAGCGCGGTGTGGCAGCGCCAGCAGTGCGGGTAGCTGTGCTCGTACGGCAGGTGCCGGAACAGCAGGCCGCGCCGCTTGAGGTCCTCGGTGAGCTGTTCGTCGGCCTTCTTGAAGAAGACGCCGCCGACCAGCGGCACGTCCTCCTCGAAGGTGCCGTCGGGGCGCACCGGGTTGACGACGGGCAGTCCGTAGGAGCGGCAGACCTTGAGGTCGTCCTCGCCGAAGGCGGGGGACTGGTGGACCAGGCCGGTGCCGTCCTCGGTGGTCACGTAGTCGGCGTTGACCACGTAGTGGGCCGGCTCCGGGCTGTGCCCATCGGTTCCCTCGCTGACGCTCGGGAACTCGACCAGCTCGAAGGGGCGCTGGTAGGTCCAGCGCTCCATCTCGGCACCGGTGAAGGTCTGCCCGGTGGGCTCCCAGCCCTCGCCGAGCGCCTTGGCGAGCAGCGGCTCGGCGACGACGACCTTCTCCTCGCCGTTCGCGGCGACGACGTAGGTGACCTCCGGGTGGGCGGCGACCGCCGTGTTGGAGACCAGGGTCCAGGGGGTCGTCGTCCACACCAGGAGCGCGGCCTCGCCGGCGAGCGGGCCGGAGGTGAGCGGGAAGCGGACGTACACCGAGGGGTCGACGACCGTCTCGTAGCCCTGCGCCAGCTCGTGGTCGGACAGGCCGGTGCCGCAGCGCGGGCACCAGGGGGCGACGCGGTGGTCCTGGACCAGCAGGCCCTTGCCGAAGATCTCCTTCAGCGACCACCAGACCGACTCCACGTACTCCGGGTCCATGGTCCGGTAGGCGTCGTCCAGATCGACCCAGTAGCCCATGCGGGTCGTCAGCTCGGCGAAGGCGTCGGTGTGCCGGGTCACGGACGCGCGGCACTTGTCGTTGAATTCCGCGATGCCGTACGCCTCGATGTCCTGCTTGCCGGAGAAGCCCAGCTCCTTCTCCACGGCCAGCTCCACGGGCAGGCCGTGGCAGTCCCAGCCGGCCTTGCGGGCCACGTGATAGCCGCGCATGGTGCGGAAGCGCGGGAAGACGTCCTTGAAGACGCGCGCCTCGATGTGGTGGGCGCCGGGCATGCCGTTGGCGGTGGGCGGCCCCTCGTAGAACACCCATTCGGGGCGGCCCTCGGACTGCTCCAGGGTCTTGGCGAAGATCTTCTGCTCACGCCAGAAGTCGAGCACGGCGTGCTCAAGCGCGGGCAGGTCGACCTGTGCGGGCACCTGGCGGTACGTCGGCGCTGTCATCTGCGAGCATCCTCCAACGGACTTGCTGCCTTCCGTCGGAGGGACGAGAGCTTCGATTCCTACGCCGTGTGCGGCGCGCTCCCGCGGTACCACCCTCCTTGGCCCGCCGCGGCACCGGCCGCGGGTGAGCCCCCTCATTGGGTTCGCGAAACCGGTTCTACTGGCCTGGCCCTGCGGCTGCGGCTTTCTTCCGGCGGCTCCGGGGTGATCTTCACGTCGCGCTCGCCCCCGGGCTTCCACCGTCCCCGGGTCGCTCTGGGCTGCGTACGCCGCTACTCGTCCCCATCCACGCTTCTCGCTGCGCCCAGTGTACGGCGCCCCGCGGACAGCGGCCGACCGCTTTTCGGGCGGCGGCCGCCGGGGGCCCGGCGTGGGTGCCGGGTGCCCCGAATGGCGAGGGTGGCCGGGGTGATGCCCGGCGCGGCGGATTACCCCGCGGGGAGCGGGGCACAACGGATGCAGGCCCGTCGCGCGGGGTGCGGGCGGGCGAATCGGGCGGTGTGCCCCGTTGCCGCGGGAGGCAAGTCGATTTATCGTCCCAGCACGATTCGCGAGCAAGATCACCCTATGCGAAGGGGCCGCGGCCATGGTGCCGAGAAAGAGCGCGAAGAAGGCCGTGGCCGGGAAGACGGATACCGAGACAACCGCTGCCGGCAAGGCCGCCGCCAGGACGGCGGCGGCGCGGAAGGGCGCGGCCGAGGAGGGGGAAGAGAAGGCGGCGGCCACCGAGGCCGCGGCCGGGAAGGGAGCCGCCGTGAAGCCGGTCCTGGAGCAGACGGGCGGGGCCGAGGAGGCCGCCGCCCACCCGGTGGCGAGGAAGACGGCCGCCAAGAAGACGCCGGCGAAGAAGGCGGCGGCAGGGAAGGGCAAGGCGGCCGACAAGGCTACGGCGGCCGAGAAGACGGCGGCGGCGGAGAAAACCGCGGCTGCGGAGAAAACCGGGGAGGCCGGGAAGACCACGGCGGTCGCCCGGAAGTCCTCGGCGGCCGGGAAGACGCCGCCCAGGAAGGCCGCGGCGAAGAAACCGGCCGCCAGGAAGACCGCGGCCGGGGAGGCGACGGCCAGGGAGGCGACGGACAAGAAAGCGGCGGCTGAGGAGGCGGCGGCCGAGGGAGCGGCGGCCAGGGCAACGGCGGCCAGGGGCGGCGCCGCGGCGGGGACCTCCGCCAGGAAGGCCGCGAAGACCGCGGCCCACAAGGCGGAGCCGGACGACAAGAGCACGGCCAAGAAGGCGGGCGCGGCGCGGGCCGCGAAGCAGACGGGAGCCACCAAGGTGGTTGCGAAGAAGACTCCTGGCACGGTCACGGCGGAGGACACCGCCGTTCCCAAGGCGCGCCTCGCCGCGGCGGAGCCCGGCGAGCTGGCGGTGCGCCCCGGCGAGGACCCCTGGACCGCGCAGGAGGTCGCCGAGGCGCGCGCGGAGCTCCAGTCCGAGATGGAGCGGCTGCGGCGGGAGATCAGCTCGTCCGAGGAGTCCCTCGTCGGCCTGATGCGCGACTCCGGGGACGGTGCGGGCGACGACCAGGCCGACACCGGGACCAAGAACATCACCCGCGAGCACGAGCTGGCGCTGGCCGCGAACGCCCGCGAGATGCTCACCCAGACCGAGCGCGCGATCGAGCGGCTGGACGCGGGCACCTACGGCCTGTGCGAGAACTGCGGCAACCCCATCGGCAAGGCACGGATGCAGGCCTTCCCGCGGGCCACCCTGTGCGTGGAGTGCAAGCAGAAGCAGGAACGCCGCTCCTGAGCGTGTGGGGCCGCCGGAGCGTGCCGTAGTCTCGTCCTCAGTCAGGTACCTAGGTCGAGGGACGCACGTGGCAGAGGCGGAGCGCATCATCAATACGCCGGACACCCCGGAGGACGGCGCACATCAGGCCCCGGAGCAGGCCCCGGAGCAGTCGGCGGCACAGGCGCCGCAGCGGACCGGCCGTGGCCGCCGTATCGCCGTGCTGTTCGCCGTGGCCGCGTTCGCCTACGCGCTCGACCTGATCAGCAAGACGCTGGTGGTGGCCAAGCTGGAGGGCCACGCGCCGATCAAGCTCGTCGGGGACCTGCTGGAACTGAACGCCATCCGCAATCCGGGCGCCGCCTTCGGCTTCGGCGCGGCCTTCACCGTGATCTTCACGGTGATCGCGGCCGCGGTGATCGTGGTGATCATGCGTCTGGCCCGCAAGCTCTACAGCTTCCCCTGGGCCATCGCGCTCGGCCTGCTGCTCGGCGGCGCGCTCGGCAACCTCACCGACCGGATCTTCCGCGCGCCGGGGATCTTCGAGGGCCAGGTGGTGGACTTCATCGCGCCCAAGGGCTTCGCGATCTTCAACCTCGCCGACTCGGCGATCGTGTGCGGCGGCATCCTGATCGTGCTGCTCTCCTTCCGCGGCCTGGACCCGGACGGCACGGTCCACAAGGACTGACGGCACGCTCCACCAGGACTGACGGTACGGCCCCGGCGGACCGGCCGGGGCCGGTTTTCCACAGGCTCGGTCGGGGGCGCCCCGCCGGTCCGGCATACTCGACGGGTGAGCACGATTCCCGAGATCCGTACCCTGCCCGTGCCCGATGGCCTGGAGGGCGAGCGCGTCGACGCCGCCATCTCCCGCATGTTCGGCTTCTCCCGCACGAAGGCGGCCGAGCTGGCCGCGTCCGGCAAGGTGCAGGTCGACGGCGCGGTCGTCGGCAAGTCCGAGCGGGTGCGCGGCGGCGCCTGGCTGGAGGTCGAGATGCCGGGGGCGCCCGCGCCGGTGCAGGTGGTCGCGGAGCCCGTCGAGGGCATGGAGATCGTGCACGACGACGATGACGTGGTCGTGATCGTCAAGCCGGTCGGCGTGGCCGCGCACCCCTCTCCGGGCTGGACCGGACCGACCGTCATCGGCGGTCTCGCCGCCGCCGGGTACCGGATCTCCACCTCCGGCGCCGCCGAGCGCCAGGGCATCGTGCACCGCCTGGACGTGGGCACCTCCGGCCTGATGGTGGTCGCCAAGTCGGAGTACGCGTACACCTCGCTCAAGCGCCAGTTCAAGGAGCGCACGGTCGACAAGCGCTACCACACCCTGGTCCAGGGCCACCCGGACCCGACGAGCGGCACCATCGACGCCCCGATCGGCCGCCACCCGAACCATGACTACAAGTGGGCGGTCACCGCCGACGGCAAGCCCTCGGTGACGCATTACGACCTCATCGAGGCCTTCCGCGCCGCCTCCCTGCTCGACGTGAAGCTGGAGACCGGCCGCACCCACCAGATCCGCGTCCACATGGCCGCCCACCGCCACCCGTGCGTCGGCGACCTCACCTACGGCGCCGATCCCACCCTGGCCAAGCGGCTGCGCATCACCCGCCAGTGGCTGCACGCGGTGCGCCTCGGTTTCGAGCATCCGGGCGACGGCCGCTGGGTGGAGTTCGCCTCCGACTACCCCGAGGACCTCCAGCAGGCCCTCGACCAGGTCCGCGAGGAGACCTACGGATGACCCGCACCGTCCGCGTCGCCGAGGGCCCCGCAGACCTTCAGGCGTGCTTCGCGGTCCGTAAGGAGGTCTTCGTCCGCGAACAGGGCGTGGACGAGACCATCGAGTACGACGCGTACGACGCCGTCGCCGTGCATGTGCTGGCCCTGGGCGCGGACGGCGCCCCGCTGGGCACCGGCCGGCTGCTGACCGGCGAGGCGGCCGTCGCCAAGACCGGCGCGGACGCCTCCGTCGGCTCCCTCGGGCGGCTCGCGGTCTCCCGTGAGGCGCGCGGGCTCGGCATCGGCGCCGCCCTGGTGCGGGCCATCGAGGACGCGGCCCGCGCGCGCGGCCTGACCGCGGTGGACCTGCACGCGCAGACGCGGGCGCTGGGCTTCTACGAGCGGCTCGGCTACGCCGCCTACGGACCGGAGTTCCCGGACGCCGGCATACCCCACCGGGCGATGCGCCGCGCCCTGTGACGGCCGGTCCGTGACGGCCGGTCCGTGACAGCCGCTCTGTGACGGCGGGCTTCTGACAGCCGCCCTGTGACGGCGGGTCTGTGACGGCGGGTCTGTGACGGCCGGCGAAAGAGCCGGTGAACAGAGTGCGGGGGCACCCCCTAGGCGATGCGCACAAACGGCCGGGCGCCGGGCGGCATGGCAGGCTTGAAGCCTCGCCCGCCCTGTCGACCCCGGAGCGCCGGCCTTGGATCAGTTGGCTCTGCTGTTCGCCCTGCTGCTCGGGGCCCTGGTGAGCGTCCCGGTGGGCGACCGCCTCGGGGTGCCGGCCCCGGTGCTGATGACGCTGTTCGGCGGGGTCCTCGCGGTGGCCGACTTCGTGCCCAACGTGAACATCCCGCCCGAGCTGATCCTGCCGGGACTGCTCCCGCCGCTGCTGTACGCGGCCGTACGGCGCACCTCCTGGCGGCAGTTCGCGACCAACAGGCGCCCGATCCTGACCCTGGCCGTCGCCCTGGTGTTCGTGACCATGGTGTGCGTCGCCGTCGTGGCCCACGCGATCGTGCCCGGACTCTCGATCGCCGCCGCCGTGGCGCTGGGCGCCCTGATCGCCCCGCCCGATCCGGTCGCCGCGACCAGCGTCGCCGGACAACTCGGGCTGCCGCGCCGCCTGGTGTCGATCCTGGAGGGCGAGGGGCTGTTCAACGACGTCACGGCCATCGTGCTCTACCACGTGGCCATCGCCGCCGCGGTGAGCGGCATGTTCTCGCCCTGGCGGGCCGGTCTGGCGCTGGTGCTGTCCGCCGTGGTCGCGGTGGCCGTGGGGCTGCTGCTCGGCTGGGGCGCGAACCGGGTGATGGACCTGCTGGGGGACCCGACGCTCCAGATCGGCATGACCCTGCTGGTGCCGTACGCCTCCTATGTGCTCGCGGAGAAGCTCCAGGGCTCCGGTGTGCTCGCCGTGCTCACCACGGCCCTCTACCTCTCCGAGTACGCCACCGGCGCCGACGACGTGATGACCCGGCTGGCCGGACACACCTTCTGGGACATCATCGACACCCTCGTCACGGGCGTCGCCTTCGGGCTGATCGGCCTGGAACTGCACAACGCGATCCGCACGGCCAGCGGACGGTGGGGCGAACTGCTCGGCTGGGCGGCCGCCGTCGCCGGCGTGGTGATCGTCGTACGACTGCTGTGGCTGCTGCCGGCGACCTGGCTGACCAAACGGCTGCACGCCCGGCGCGACGTGGACGAGGAGATCCCGGCGAGCTGGCGGGAGACGGTCGTGATGTGGTGGTCCGGGATGCGCGGGGTGGCCTCGGTCGCGCTGGCGCTGGCCATCCCGCTGAAGACCGACGCCGGGGGCCCCTTCCCGGACCGGGACGAGATCGTCTTCATCGCCTTCGGGGTGATCGTCGCCACCCTGGTGCTCCAGGGGCTGACCCTGCCGTGGCTGGTCAGGCGGCTGCGGGTGCGGGCCGACGCCGAGCGGGAGAAGGAGTACGAGAAGGAGCTCGCGGTGCGCGTGGCGAAGGCGGCCAAGCGGCGGCTGCGGGAGATCGAGCAGGTGGAGGAGCTGCCCGAGGAACTGTCCGAGCAGATGCTGCGCCAGGCTTTCGACATCGGCATCCGGATCAGCCCCGACATGGGCGAGGAGGAGCGCCGCGAGGCACAGCACCAGCGGGCCAAGCGGCTGAAGCGGATCCGGCGCATCCAGGGCGAGATGCTCAGCGCGGCCCGGCACGAGGTGCTCGCCGCGCGCAGCGAACCGGGGATGGACCCGGAGATCGTGGACCGGGTCCTGCGCCACCTCGATGTGCGCAGCCTGCGCTAGGTGTGGTGTCCGGAGAGGCTGGTGACGCGGCTGGCTGTGTATTTCCGGTCATACAAATATGGGGAGGCTGTGGACAACCGGAAGCGCCGTCCGCCGGGGACTTCTACTCTCGGATCATGACTCGCAACATCGTGATCAGTGGTGGCGGCACGGGCATCGGCCTCGCGACGGCACGGGCCTTCGCCGCGGACGGGGACCGGGTGCTGCTCCTCGGTCGGCGCGCGGAGGTGCTGGAGAAGGCCGGGGTGCCAGGGGCGCTCACCCACGCGGCCGACCTCACCGAGCCCGCCGGCGTGCGGGAGGTCGCCCGCCTCGTGGCCCGTGAGTTCGGCACCGTCGACGTGCTCGTGCACAGCGCCGGGGGCTCCGGCGGCCTGGAAGCCCCGGCCGGGAGCGAGGACCCCCTGGAGCGGGTGGCCCATGCCTGGACCACCGCCTTCAGACTCAACACCCTGACCGCGGCGCTGCTCACCGAGGCCCTTTTGGAGCGGCTCGCCGAGCCCGGCGGGCGGGTGCTCTTCCTCAGCTCCATCGCCGCCTACCGCGGCTCGGGCACCGGCGCCTACGCGGCCGCCAAGGCCGCGCTGCATCCGTACGCCCATGACCTGGCCCGCCGGCTGGGCCACCGGGGCATCACGGTGAACGTGGTGGCGCCCGGCTATGTCGAGGACACCGGCTTCTTCGGCGACGGCCTGCCCGAGGAGCGGCGCGCACAGCTCATCGCCGAGACCTCCACCGGCCGGCCCGGCGAACCGGGCGATGTGGCCGCCACCCTGCACTGGCTGGCCTCGCCCGCCGCCGGGCACATCACCTCCCAGATCATCCAGGTCAACGGAGGCGCGGAACGCGGACACTGAGCGGAACCGGACCGGCCGACGGCCCCGCCCCGCTCAGCCCCGGCCGGTGCGCGGGAACTCGTACGCCTTGCGCAGGGAGTGGCGGTCCGGGGAGGGGATGCGGTAGGGCGGCAGCACCGCGTCCGCGGTGTTGACGCGGGGCAGCGCGTAGGGGTGCTCCGCGGACAGCCAGGTGATCATCTGCTCGCGGACCGCGACCCGCACCGTCCATATGTCGTCGGCGTCCTTCGCGGTCACCAGCGCGCGCACCTCGATGGTGTTGGGGGTGGAGTCGGTGACCACCAGGTTGGAGGCGCGGCCGTCCCAGGCCGGGCACTGGCGCAGGATGTCGCGCAGCTTCTCGCGCATCGCCTCAAGCGGAGCGCTGTGGTCGAGCTGCCAGAACACTATCCCGGTCATCTGCGGGGTGCCCCGCGACCAGTTCTCGAAGGGTTTGGAGGTGAAGTACGACACCGGCATGGTGATCCGGCGCTCGTCCCAGGTCCGTACCGTCAGGAAGGTCAGGGTGATCTCCTCGATCGTGCCCCACTCGCCGTCCACGACGACCGTGTCGCCGATGCGGACCATGTCCCCGAAGGCGATCTGGAGCCCGGCGAACAGGTTCGACAGCGTCGACTGCGCGGCGACGCCGGCCACGATGCCGAGGACACCGGCCGAGGCCAGCAGGGAGGCGCCCGCCGCGCGCATCGCCGGGAAGGTCAGCAGCATCGCGGCCACCGCGACCACCCCGACGATCGCCGAGACCACCCGCATGATCAGCGTGACCTGGGTTCGCACCCGGCGCACCCGCGCCGCGTCGTGATGGGCACGCGCGTAGCGGCTGTACGTGGTCTCGACCACGGCCCCCGCGATCCGGATCACCAGCCAGGCCGCGGCCCCGATCAGCACCAGGGTCAGGGTCCGCCCGATGCCGACCCGGTGCTCCTCCAGCAGCTCCGCCTGGTCGTAGGAGCCTCTGAGCAGGGCGGCGCACAGAACGAGCTGGTACGGGACGCGGGCGCGCCGCAGCCGGTCCCACAGGGGGGTCTCGGGGTGGCGTTCGTCCGCCTTGCGCAGCAGCACGTCCGTGGCCCAGCCGATGAGGACGGTCAGGAACACGGACGCGCCGACCACGACCACAGGGCGCAGTACGGTCTCCATGCCTTGGAACGTAACCGGCTACGGCGATCGTGAACCTGTGACTTGTCCCGCTCCGGGGCCGGGCGCCCGCGGCTGGCACCATGGGCTCATGAACATCATGCTCTTTCACTCGTCCTACGGGCTCCGGCCCGCGGTGCGCGATGCCGCCGACCGGCTGCGCACGGCCGGCCACGAGGTGTGGACGCCGGACCTCTTCGAGGGCCGGACGTTCGACACCGTCGAGGAGGGCATGGAGTTCGGCGACGGGATCGGCAAGGAGGAGCTGCTGAAGCGGGCCGTGCTGGCGGCGGCGCCGTACTCGGAGCGCGGACTGGTCTACGCCGGGTTCTCGCTGGGTGCCTCCGTGGCGCAGACCCTGGCGCTCGGCGACGACAAGGCGCGCGGGCTGCTGCTTCTGCACGGCACCTCGGACCTCGCCCCGAACGCGTACGTGGACGAGCTGCCGGTGCAGCTGCACGTGGCCGAGCCGGACCCGTTCGAGACGGACGACTGGCTCAGCGCCTGGTACCTGCGGATGGGCCGGGCGGGCGCCGACGTGGAGGTCTACCGGTACGCCGGGGCCGGGCACCTGTACACCGACCCCGGCCTGCCGGACTACGACGCACAGGCCGCCGAGGCGACCTGGCGCGTGGCGCTCGGTTTCCTCGACGGCCTGCGGAACGCCTAGACCGGGTCGTAGGTCCGCTCGACCTTCTGGGTGCCGGTGCGGGTGCGGTACGAGCGCTCCCAGGCGGCGGTGGCGTTCGGGTCGGTGCGGTCGGACAGGACGTAGTAGTCCATCTGGGCGCGGTCGGCGGTGATGTCGAGGACGCCGAAGCCGTGCCGGTCGGTGTCCACCCAGTGCACGTGCCGGTTGGCGGCCTCGATGAGCGGCGCGGCGACCGTGGAGACCAGGCCTTCGGGGACCTTGACGATGTCGTCGAGGTTGTCGGAGGTCACCGAGGTGATGACGAATTCGGTGGCGGCCGACTCCGACAGCGGGTAGGTGCCCGCGTCCACCGGCACGTCGTTGGCCCAGGACATGTGGATGTCGCCGGTCAGGAACACGGTGTTGCCGATGTTGTTCGACGTCAGGTGGTCGAGGAGTTCCCGGCGGTCGTGGGTGTAGCCGTCCCACTGGTCGGTGTTGACGCCTATGCCGCCCTGCGGCAGGTCGAGCAGCTGGGCGAGCGGCTTGAGCAGGTCGGCGGTGAGCGAACCGATGACGAACGGCGCGATCATCACCGAGTTGCCGACCAGGCGCCACTTGGTGTCGGACGCCTTCAGGCCCGCCTTCAGCCAGTCGAGCTGGGCCCGGCCGGTGATGGTGCGGTTCGCGTCGTCCACCGAGCCGCTGGTGCCGGACACCTGCTGGGAGCGGAAGGAACGCAGGTCCAGCAGGGACAGGTCGGCGAGCTTGCCGAAGCGCAGCCGCCGGTAGGTGGTGCCCTCGATCGCCGGGCGCACCGGCATCCACTCGAAGTAGGCCTGCTTGGCGGCGGCCTTGCGGGCGGTCCAGGTGCCCTCGGCGCCCTCGGTGTGGTTGACCGCGCCGCCCGACCACGCGTTGTCGGCGAACTCGTGGTCGTCCCAGATCGCGATGACCGGCGCCTTCAGGTGCAGGGCCTGAAGGTCGGGGTCGGTCTTGTACTTGCCGTGCCGGGTGCGGTAGTCGGCGAGCGTGATGATCTCGTTGGTGGGGGCGTGCTGCCGGATCACCTTGCCGCGGGCCGCGTACTCGCCGGACTTGTACTCGTAGATGTAGTCGCCGAGGTGCAGCCAGGCGTCGAGGTCGTTGCGCGTGGCGAGGTGGCGGTACGAGGAGAAGTAACCCGCCTCCCAGTTGGCGCAGGTGACCACGCCGAAGCGGAGCCCGGCGACGTCCGCGGTGGCGGCCGGGGCGGTGCGGGTACGGGCGACGGGGGAGTCGGTGCCGCCGCAGGAGAAACGGAACCAGTAGTCGGTGGCCGGCTGGAGGCCGCGGATGTCGGCCTTCACGGTGTGGTCCGAGGCGGCCGTCGCGGTGGTGGAGCCCCGGCTGACGACCTGGGTGAGCGCCTTGTCGGTGGCGACGACCCAACTGACCACGGTGTCCGGGCCGATGCCCGAGCCGGGGGTGGCGTCCGGGGTCGGGGTGATGCGGGTCCACAGCAGGATGCCGTCGGGCAGCGGGTCGCCGGAGGCCACGCCGTGCAGGAAGGCGGGGGCCTGGGCGGCGGCGCGGGCCGGAAGGGCGGCGGCGAGCGGCCCGGCCAGCACGGCGGTCGCCGCCGCGGCCTTGACGACCGTACGGCGGCTGGGGGGAAGGGAGTCGGGGCCCTTGGAGGCCGGCAGTGAACTGTTTTGACTGGTCACGGCCAATGAGGTTACCCACCGGTAGAACCAAAAGGGCGGACGAACAGGGAATGTTCGCCCGCCCTTCACCGAGCCGTCGGTTTCCGAAAGGGTGCCGGCGCCCCGGAGTTCGACGGCCCGGAGGGAGCCGTCAGCTCTTGAGGGCCGCGCCGATGGCCTTGTGACGGAGGCGGTCGAGGTGCCGGCATGGCACCGAGTCTGATCACTGGAGCCCGCCTGCCCGCTCCCCCAGGGCAGCGGCGGGAAAGACCTCATGGGCGACGCGCCACCGCTCGGGTGCGGACGAGCGCCCTGCGGGCAAGACCACGCTGGTGCCGGGGCGTCGACGTGATGCCGGTCGGCGCCGGTGGCCGACCGGCTCGTGGCGCCGGCGGCCGCGGCGCCGCGTCTGTCAGAACTCCCTTGCTGCGCACATTAGTTCGTACGTATGCTCGCGCCGTCCCACTCGAAGTGAACCTTCGAGTGTCATCTGTAAAGGGGGAAAGAGTGCGTATACGAACGGGAACCGTCGCTGCCGCGATAGCAGTCGCGGGAGCGATGACCCTGCTCGGCAGTGGTGTGGCGAACGCGTCTGCCGCGAAGTGCCAGCGTGACAACTGTGTTGAGGTTGTCGGTAAGGGCCTGTACGTCGGCGCTGTGAACGTCTCCGAGGCGGCGGGCCACATCCGTTCCGGCTACTACTACGCCAAGTACATCGTCCACGACAAGGAAACCTGGTCCTGGACCTCGTGGTCCGGGGGCGGCCATGTGGTCTACTTCTCGAAGCTCAGCAACCGCAGCTACCCGAACGGCACGATCATCTGCGGTGGTGTCCAGAAGGTGAAGAGGGAGATCGACTACGCGGACGACGCTTGTGTGACGGTGCACAAGTAGGAGGGACCGCGTCGGGTCTGCCGTGAGCGGCGGAGACGATCCCCTGACGGCCGTGGGGGGGGGGGGGGGAGAGGGGGGGGGGGAGGGGGGTGGGGGGGGGGGGGGGGTGGGGGGGGGGGGGGGGGGAGGGGGGGGGGGGGGGGGAGGCGGGGGGGGGGGGGGGGGGGGGGTTGGTGGT
>NZ_JBWKES010000015.1:50750-127715 GCF_056435325.1 Streptomyces sp. NPDC043952 | reverse complement strand
GCTCGCGTGCGAGCGAGACCAGAGAGCCCCGCCCCCCCCCCCCCCCCCCCCCCCACCCCACCCCCCCCCCCCCCACGGCCGTCAGCCGGGGCTACGCTTTGAGCGCGGCGTCGATCACCCTGTTGAAGTCGGCCACCGTCATGGGCGGCTGGCCCTGGTTGCCGGTGGTGAGCGTCTTGCCGTCCATGACGAAACTCGGGGTGCTCACCACACCGTCCTTGTTGGTGTCCCAGGACTTGGACATGGCCAGCGCCCACGCGTCGTACGTGCCGTTCTTGACGGCGTTGTCGAATTTCGCGTTGTTCTTCAGCGCCGGGACAGTGTTCGCGATTTTGATGAGGTAGTCGTCGCTCTTGAACTTGTCGTCCGTCTCCTCCGGGTGCCACTTCGCCGAATACAGCGCCGACTTGTAGTCCAGGAACGCTTCCGGGCTGATGTTCAGCGCGGCGCCCAGGGCGCTCATCGCGTTCTTGGAGCCTTCACCGCTGGTGCCGATCTTGCCGTTCTTCAGCGAGTCGCCGTCGAGGAAGGTGCCGCCTACGTACTGGATCTTGAACTTGCCGTCCTCGATGTCCTTGTGCAGGGTCGGGCCGACCGTCTGCTCGAACTGGGCGCACACCGGGCAGCGCGGGTCCTCGTACACCTTGAGCGTCTTCTTCGCGCTCGCCTTGCCGATGACGACCGTGGTGCCGTTGGTGCCCTCGGTGTGGGCGGGGGCGACGACCTTGGCCGTCTTCATCTTCTCCCAGTGGCCGGGCTTGTTGGCCTGGACGACGGCCCAGCCGATGCCGCCGGCCGCCGCCAGCACGGCGACGACCGAGCAGGCGACGATGATCTGCCGCTTCTTCCTGTCGCGCTTGGCCTGGCGCTCGCGCTCCTGGCGCAGCCGCTCGCGGGCCGCCGTCTTCGCCGTCTGGCTGTTCCGCTTGCTCATGTGGGTGTACTCCCTGGGGGTCGCGCACCTGACGTGCGCGGGATACGGGTGGGGTGCTCCAAGTCGCTCACCAGGCGGTGAGCGGGGCGGAGCACGGCGGTCCACGCCGTTTCTGGGAGTGCGCGAGCAGCCGGTCGCGGACGGCGGCCGGGCGCCGGGCCGGGCGGGGCGGGCGGCCCTCCGGCAGGAGCCGTACGGTGACCGCGGCCACCGCGAGGAGCAGCGGCCGGAAGGAGGCGGCGGCCACCGCGCGCAGCAGCTGCACCAGGGCCCGCTCGCCCCGGCGCAGCCAGGCGGCGGCCAGCAGGCTCACCCCGATGTGCGCGGCGAGCAGCAGCCAGGCGGTGGCCGGGGAGGCGTGCGCCAGCACACCGGCGGCCTGGCCGCGGCTCACCTCGGCCAGCGGGGTGCCCACCGCGCCGCCGTGGCACAGCAGGTCGAAGCCGAAGGCGTGCAGGGGACCGGCGACCGGGCCGCCCGCCGGGCCGTAGCAGGTCCGCTGGCCGGTGGTGAACACCGTGTCGGCGCTCAGTTCCAGCGGCACCAGCAGGGCCGCGATCCGGCCGAAGCCGCGCTCGCGGCCCGCCAGCGCGTACGCGCCGGCGAAGACGCCGGCGGCGACCGCGGCCACGGTCGCGGCCGGCAGCGGCGTCCGGGACAGCAGCACGTGCGACGCGGTGCCGAGGGTCACGACGAAGGCCGTGAACAGCACCGCGCGTACGGCTCTGAGATAGGTCCCGGATATGTCCATAGCGAGAGCAGAGTCTGTCACGAACCGGAGTAAGGGACCCCTAAAGGGGGCCTGTGAGTACCCGCACGCTACCGCCTCGGCGAGGCGTCCTGAAGCCCCGGAATCCGGCCGTTGCGGAACAGGTCCACGAAGATGTGGTGGTCGGCGCGGGCGCGGGCGCCGTAGGTGTGCGCGAAGTCCACCAGCAGGGGCGCGAAGCCCTCCTCGTCGGCCGCGATCGCCGCGTCGATGGCCCGCTCGGTGGAGAAGGGCACCAGGGACTCGCCGGAGGTGTCGTCCGCCGCCGCGTGCATGGTGGCCGTGGCCCGGCCCAGGTCGGCCACGACCAGGGCGATCTCCTCCGGGTCGTCGAGCTCGCTCCAGTCCAGGTCCACGGCGTACGGCGAGATCTCGGCGACCAGCTGGCCGGCGCCGTCCAGCTCGGTCCAGCCCAGCCACGGGTCGGCGTGCGCCTGGAGGGCGCGCTGGGAGATCACCGTGCGGTGGCCCTCGTGCTGGAAGTACCCGGCGATGGCCGGGTCCGTGATGTGCCGGGAGACGGCCGGGGTCTGGGCCTGCTTGATGTAGATCACGACGTCGTTCTCCAGCGCGTCGCTGTGGCCCTCCAGGAGGATGTTGTACGACGGCAGCCCGGCCGAGCCGATGCCGACGCCCCGGCGGCCCACGACGTCCTTGACCCGGTAGGAGTCGGGGCGGGTCAGGGAGGAGTCGGGCAGCGTCTCCAGATAGCCGTCGAAGGCCGCGAGGATCTTGTAGCGGTCGGCCGCGTCCAGCTCGACGGTGCCGGGGCCCGATGCGAACCGGCGTTCGAAGTCGCGGATCTCGGTCATCGACTCCAGCAGCTCGAACCGGGTCAGCGAGCGGGCCGCGCGCAGCGCGCCGAGCAGCGGGCCCTCCGCGGTGTCCAGGGTGAACGGCGGCACCTCGTCGCTCTTGGCGCCGGTGGCCAGGGCGTGGATCCGCTCCCGGTAGGCGGCCGCGTAGACCGTCACCAGCTCGCTGATCTGGTCGTCGCTGAGCGCCTTGGCGTACCCGAGGAGCGCGATCGAGGCGGCGAAGCGCTTCAGGTCCCAGGTGAAGGGGCCGACGTACGCCTCGTCGAAGTCGTTGACGTTGAACACCAGGCGGCCGTACGAGTCCATGTACGTGCCGAAGTTCTCCGCGTGCAGGTCGCCGTGGATCCACACGCGCGAGGTGCGGTCGTCCAGGTAGGGGCCGCCCCGCCGCTCGGCATCGATGTCGTGGTAGAAGAGGCACGCCGTGCCCCGGTAGAAGGCGAAGGCCGAGGCCGCCATCTTCCGGAACTTCACCCGGAACGCGGCCGGGTCGGCGGCCAGGAGCCTGCCGAAGGCGGTGTCGAACACGGCGAGGATCTCCTCGCCGCGCTGCTCGGCGCTGAGCTGAGAAACCGACATCGCGGGATGCCTCCTGGTGCGGGAGTGGTGCGTCACTGTGCGTCCATGGATACGACAGCGCTTTCGCCGTCTCCAACGGGCGACGCCGTGCGGGAGTGCCCGGTTCCCGCCCGACCGTACGCGGGGATCCGCCCCGGTTGTCAGTGGCAGGGCATAGGATTCGACGCTGTCCCCCAGAGTGTCCGCCCGCCCGTCGCCTGACGTTCTCCGTTGGAGGCCGAACCGTGTCAAAGCCGCCGTTCACGCACCTGCACGTCCACACCCAGTACTCGCTGCTGGACGGTGCCGCGCGGCTGAAGGACATGTTCAACGCCTGCAATGAAATGGGCATGACGCACATCGCCATGTCCGACCACGGCAACCTCCACGGCGCGTACGACTTCTTCCACTCCGCGCAGAAGGCCGGGATCACCCCGATCATCGGGATCGAGGCCTATGTCGCCCCCGAGTCCCGGCGCAACAAGCGCAAGATCCAGTGGGGCCAGCCGCACCAGAAGCGCGACGACGTGTCCGGTTCCGGTGGTTACACCCACAAGACGATGTGGGCGGTGAACAAGACCGGTCTGCACAACCTCTTCCGGCTGTCCTCCGACGCGTACGCCGAGGGCTGGCTCCAGAAGTGGCCCCGGATGGACAAGGAGACCATCTCCCAGTGGTCCGAGGGCATCGTCGCCTCCACCGGCTGCCCCTCCGGCGAGGTGCAGACCCGGCTGCGCCTCGGCCAGTTCGACGAGGCGCTCAAGGCCGCCAGCGAATACCAGGACATCTTCGGCAAGGACAAGTACTTCCTGGAGCTGATGGACCACGGCATCGACATCGAGCACCGGGTCCGCGACGGCCTCCTGGAGATCGGCAAGAAGCTCGGCATCCCCCCGCTGGTCACCAACGACTCGCACTACACGTACGCCCATGAGGCGAGTGCTCACGACGCGCTGCTGTGCATCCAGACCGGCAAGAACCTCTCCGACCCCGACCGCTTCAAGTTCGACGGCACCGGCTACTACCTGAAGTCCACGGACGAGATGTACGCCATCGACTCCTCGGACGCCTGGCAGCAGGGCTGCGCCAACACGCTCCTCGTGGCCGAGATGGTGGACACCACCGGCATGTTCGAGAAGCGCGACCTGATGCCGAAGTTCGACATCCCCGAGGGCTACACCGAGGTCACCTGGTTCAAGGAGGAGGTCCGCCGCGGCATGGAGCGCCGCTTCCCCGGCGGCATCCCCGAGGACCGCCAGAAGCAGGCGGACTACGAGATGGACGTGATCATCTCGATGGGCTTCCCCGGCTACTTCCTCGTGGTCGCCGACTTCATCATGTGGGCCAAGAACAACGGCATCGCGGTCGGCCCCGGCCGAGGCTCCGCGGCCGGTTCGATCGTGGCGTACGCCATGGGCATCACCGACCTCGACCCGATCCCGCACGGCCTGATCTTCGAGCGCTTCCTCAACCCCGAGCGCATCTCGATGCCCGATGTCGACATCGACTTCGACGAGCGCCGGCGCGCCGAGGTGATCCGGTACGTCACCGAGAAGTACGGCGCCGACAAGGTCGCCCAGATCGGCACCTACGGCACCATCAAGGCCAAGAACGCGATCAAGGACTCGGCGCGTGTGCTGGGCTACCCGTACGCGATGGGCGACCGCATCACCAAGGCCATGCCCGCCGACGTCCTCGGCAAGGGCATCCCGCTGTCCGGCATCACCGACCCCAGCCACCCCCGTTACTCCGAGGCGGGCGAGGTCCGGGCGATGTACGAGAACGAACCGGACGTGAAGAAGGTCATCGACACCGCCCGCGGTGTGGAGGGCCTGGTCCGGCAGATGGGTGTGCACGCGGCCGGCGTGATCATGTCCAGCGAGACCATCACCGACCACGTCCCGGTCTGGGTCAGGCACACCGACGGCGTGACCATCACGCAGTGGGACTACCCGAGCTGCGAGTCGCTCGGCCTGCTGAAGATGGACTTCCTGGGCCTGCGCAACCTGACGATCATGGATGACGCGGTCAAGATGGTGAAGGCCAACAAGGGCCTCGACATCGACCTGCTGTCCCTGCCGCTGGACGACCCCAAGACCTTCGAGCTGCTCCAGCGCGGCGACACCCTCGGCGTCTTCCAGTTCGACGGCGGCCCCATGCGCTCGCTGCTGCGGCTGATGAAGCCCGACAACTTCGAGGACATCTCCGCCGTGTCGGCCCTGTACCGGCCGGGCCCGATGGGCATGAACTCCCACACGAACTACGCGCTGCGCAAGAACGGGCAGCAGGAGATCACGCCGATCCACCCCGAGCTGGAGGAGCCGCTCAAGGAGGTCCTGGACGTCACCTACGGCCTGATCGTCTACCAGGAGCAGGTGCAGAAGGCCGCCCAGATCATCGCCGGGTACTCGCTCGGCGAGGCCGACATCCTGCGCCGTGTGATGGGCAAGAAGAAGCCCGAGGAACTGGCGAAGAACTTCACCATCTTCCAGGCCGGCGCCCGCAGGAACGGCTACAGCGACGAGGCCATCCAGGCGCTGTGGGACGTGCTGGTCCCGTTCGCCGGCTACGCCTTCAACAAGGCCCACTCGGCCGCGTACGGCCTGGTGTCGTACTGGACCGCCTACCTCAAGGCCAACCACCCCGCCGAGTACATGGCCGGACTGCTGACCTCGGTCAAGGACGACAAGGACAAGTCGGCGGTCTACCTCAACGAGTGCCGCCGCATGGGCATCCGGGTGCTCCCGCCGAACGTCAACGAGTCCGAGGCCAACTTCGCCGCCCAGGGCGACGACGTGATCCTCTTCGGCCTCTCCGCGGTGCGCAACGTCGGCACCAACGTGGTCGAGTCGATCATCAAGTGCCGCAAGGCCAAGGGGAAGTACGCCTCCTTCCCCGACTACCTCGACAAGGTCGAGGCGGTCGTCTGCAACAAGCGCACCACCGAATCGCTGATCAAGGCCGGCGCGTTCGACACCATGGGCCACACCCGCAAGGGCCTCACGGCGCAGTACGAGCCGATGATCGACAACGTGGTGGCGGTCAAGCGCAAGGAGGCCGAGGGCCAGTTCGACCTCTTCGGCGGCATGGGCGACGACAGCGCCGACGAGCCCGGCTTCGGCCTCGACGTGCAGTTCACCGACGAGGAGTGGGACAAGACCTATCTGCTCGCCCAGGAGCGGGAGATGCTCGGTCTGTACGTCTCCGACCACCCGCTGTTCGGCCTCGAACACGTGCTGTCCGACAAGGCCGACGCGGGCATCTCCCAGCTCACCGGCGGTGAGCACGCGGACGGCGCGGTGGTCACCATCGGCGGCATCATCTCCGGCCTCCAGCGCAAGATGACCAAGCAGGGCAACGCCTGGGCGATCGCCACCGTCGAGGACCTCGCGGGCTCCATCGAGTGCATGTTCTTCCCGGCCACCTACCAGCTGGTGTCGACCCAACTGGTCGAGGACGCCGTGGTGTTCGTCAAGGGCCGCCTCGACAAGCGCGAGGACGTGCCCCGGCTCGTCGCCATGGAGCTGATGGTCCCGGACCTGTCCAACGCGGGCGCCAACGCGCCGGTGGTCCTCACCATCCCGGCGACGCGGGTCACCCCGCCCATGGTCAGCCGCCTCGGCGAGATCCTCAGCCACCACAAGGGCGACAGCGAGGTGCGGATCAAGCTCCAGGGGCCGCGCAAGACCACGGTGCTGCGCCTGGACCGGCACCGGGTCAAGCCCGACCCGGCGCTGTTCGGCGATCTGAAGGTGCTGCTCGGCCCGTCCTGCCTCGCGGGCTGAGCCGGCTCCCGGCGGCGCGGGGCCGAAGCCGCGAGAGGGGCGCACCCGTGGCGGGTGCGCCCCTCTTTTCTTACGCAACAGGCGTCGATCGCCCTTTAGTTGTGGCCGAAGCTCTTCTGCCTCTTGCCACGCCCGGTATCACCGGAACTGCCCTGGATGTGTGTCACCGGGGACTCGTGGGACTCCGCGGTGTGCTGCGCCTGCTCGTGCGCCGGGGCGGCGTGCTGCGCGGCGCGGTTCTGCGAGCCACCCTGCTTGCGGTTCTTGTTCTTGGCCATGGTGATCTGCCTCCTGCGGGGGATCTAGGGGCCAGGGCCGGATTCAGATTCACATAAGCTGACATCAATCGCATGTCGGACAATTACCCTGTGTGACAGGGTAGGTTGGCGGGTAACAGCCGCAAACGCCACGCCGAAGATCGAGTTCGGGCCGTTAACCCCCGCGCGGTCGGGCAGACTCGAAGGAAGTCCGAAGCAAAACCTCCCGGGAAGAGGGTGAGTCGCGTGGACCGCTGCATCGTCCTGGTGGACGCCGGGTATCTGCTGGGCGCCGCCGCCAGCCTCCTCGCGGGCGAGCCCTCGCGGTCCCGGATCACCGTCGACCACCCCGCGCTGATCCAGGCGCTGCGCGAGCGCGCGGAGTCCGACACCGAGCGCCCCCTGCTGCGCATCTACTGGTTCGACGGCGCCCCCGACCGGGTTCCGCAGCCCGAGCACCGCAGACTGCGCGTGATGCCCCGCGTCACCGTCCGGCTCGGCGCCCTCACCCGCAGCGACGGGCGCTGGGCGCAGAAGGGCGTGGACGCCGCCATGCACGCCGAGCTGACCGAGCTGGCCCGCAACCGGGCCTGTTCCGACGTCGTCCTGGTCACCGGCGACGGTGATCTGCTGCCGGGCATGATGGCGGCCAAGGAGCACGGCGTCGCCGTACACCTGTGGGCCGTGCAGGCCGCCGACGGGGACTACAACCAGTCCGAGGACCTGGTCGCCGAGGCCGACGAGCGGCGCGTCCTGGACCGGGCGTGGATCACGCAGGCGATCCGGGCCAAGGAGCTGACCGGTGTGTGCGCGCCGCCGCCCGTGCCGCGGCCCGAGATCGCCGCGATCCTCTCCGCGCCGCTGCCCGAGTCCGCGCTCGCCGCGGCCGCCGAGCGCCCCGCCGAGCAGGAGACGCGCCCGGCCGGCGGCGCCGCCCAGAACGGCAGCCAGGAGCGGATGCCGGTGACCAAGGGCGTCCCCACCCCCAAGGACCTCGCCGCGCTGCGCGCCCCCGGCGCCGTCCAGACCGCCCAGCAGCCGGCCACCGCGACCCTGCGCTGGTCCTCCGACAAGGGCTGGGTGGACCGGCCGGGCACGGTGACCGAACCGGCCGAGGCCGCCGCCATGCCGACCCTCGCCCAGCTCACCACGGCCGAGCAGCGCTGGGCCGACCGCGAGGAGGACATCACCACCGTCGGCGGCGATCCGTACGAGGTGGGGCAGGTCTTCGCCCGCCGCTGGATCTCCCGGCTCGGCGACCAGAGCCATCTCCAGCGGCTGTCCCAGATGTACCCGCGCATCCCGCACCGCATCGACGGGGAGCTGCTGCGCTACGCCGCCCGCTTCGGGCTGCTCGCGCACAAGGACGACCAGATCGACGAGCACGACCGTTACGCCATCCGGGCGGGCTTCTGGCGCGAGTTCGACATCCCGGCCGCGGCGGAACACGCGAACGCGGGGGAGTGAGGCGACGCCGGACGCGGGGGACCGGCGCGGCGGAGACGAGGCCGGGAGCCGCGACCGGCGTGCGGCCGGGTGGAGGCGAGGCCGGGGGCGCGATCGGCGTGCGGGCGGGTGGGGCGAGGCCGGGGGGCGTGATCGGCGTGCGGCCAGGTGGGGGCGGGGCCGGGAGCCGTGACCGGCGTGCGGCCGGGTGGGGGCGAGGGGCCAGGGGGCGTGATCGATGTGCGGTCAGGTGGGGCGAGGCCGGGAGCCGTGACCGGCGTGCGGCCAGGGTGGGGCGGGGGCCTGGTCGGTTGCGGCGGCTTCCCGCAGGCCGGTGGGACTGGGCGAGGCGGGGCGTGCGGCCGGGAGCGGGCCGGACGGGGCTGGGCTGAGGTCCGGACGGGGACGCACCGGCTTCCGGCCCGGTACTGGTTCGGGTGGCCCCAAGGGTGGGTAAAGGGGGCGGACCCCGTACCCTCTCCCCTTGTGAGTACGCGTGTGGGGCAGGCACTTCGGCAGGACGAGGTCGTCCGCGTACGCGGGCTCGCCAAGACCTACCCGGCCGTCAAGGGCCGCCGCGGCGCACCCGGCACCCCCGAGGTGCGGGCCACCGACGCCCTGGAGCTGACGGTACGGCGCGGCGAGATCTTCGGGCTGCTCGGCCCCAACGGCGCCGGCAAGTCCACCCTCGTACGACAGCTCACCGGGCTGCTGCGCCCCGACACCGGCAGCGTCGAGATCCTCGGCCACGACATCGTGCGCCACCCCGAGCGGGCCGCCCGCCTCCTCGCCTACCTGGGCCAGGAGTCCACCGCCCTGGACGAGCTGACCGTCTCCCTCGCCGCCGAGACCACCGGACGCCTGCGCGGCCTGGACGCGCGGGCGGCGCGGGCCGAGCGGGACGCCGTACTGGAGGAGCTGGGGCTCACCCCGATCGCCGGGCGGCCGCTGAAGAAGCTGTCCGGCGGGCAGCGCCGGCTCGCCACCTTCGCCGCCGCCCTCGTCGGCGAGCGCCCGCTGCTGGTCCTGGACGAGCCGACCACCGGCATGGACCCGGTGGCCCGGCGCGCGGTCTGGGCGGCCGTGGACCGGCGGCGCGCCGAACGCGGCACCACCGTCCTCCTCGTCACCCACAACGTCATCGAGGCCGAGACCGTGCTCGACCGGGTCGCCGTGCTCGACCGGGGCCGGGTCATCGCCTGCGACACCCCCGCCGGGCTGAAGGAACGCGTCGCGGGCGAGGTCCGGGTGGAACTGGTGTGGCGGGGACGGGCGCCGCTGGAGGTGCCCGAGGTCGCCGTGCTGCGCGAGCGCGCGGTCGAGTCCGGCCGGCGCTGGACGCTGCGGCTCGCCCCCGAGGAGGCCCGCGCCGCCGTCGCCACGGTGACCGGCGGCGCCGCCTTCGCCGCCCTGGACGACTTCACCCTGGCCACGCCCAGCCTGGAGGACGTCTACCTGGCCCTCGGCGGCGCCGCCCGGCAGGGGCTGGTGAAGGCATGAGCGCACGGGCCGTACACAGCAAGGCCGGTACGGCTGCCGCAGGGAAGAGGAGCAGCTCGTCGTGAGTGTCGTACCCGCGCAGGTTCTGCCCGACGGGGCCCGGACCGCCGTACCGGAGGCGGGGCCGGTCGCGGCCGAGCTCGCCCCCGCGGCGCGGCTGTGGCCGTCGCTGACGGCCGTGTACCGGGCGCAGCTGTCCCGTGCGCGGGTGGCGCGGATCCCGCTGCTGTTCGTGGCGACCTTCCAGTCGATCGGCATCACCGTGATGATGCGCGGTGTCGTCGACAACGGCTTCGAGGCGCGGTCCGTGGTGGCCGGCTCCTCCGTGCTGGTCGTCGCGTTCGTCGCGCTCAACCTGCTGGCCCAGTACTTCGGGCAGCTGCGGGCCGGCGGCGGCCTCGACCACTACGCCACGCTGCCGGTGCCGCCCGCCGCGGTGGTGCTGGGCACGGCGGCCGCGTACGCCTCCTTCACCGTGCCCGGCACGCTGGTGACCGCCGTCTTCGGCTGTGTGCTGTTCGGCCTGCCGCTGGCCAACCTGTGGGTGCTGCTGGCCGTGGTGCCGCTCGCCGGGGCCGCGCTGTCCGGGCTCGGCGCGGCGCTGGGCCTGCTCGCGCCCCGCCCCGAACTGGCGACGCTGCTCGGGCAGCTCGGCATGTCGGCGGCGCTGCTGCTCGGGGTGCTGCCGGCCGACCGGATGCCGGAGGTCATCCGGCTGGCGCGGGACCTGCTGCCCTCCACCTACGGCGTGGAGGCGTACGCCCGCACGTTCGGCGCGCATCCGGACTGGGCCGTCGTCCTCGCTGACCTGGGGGTGTGCGCGGGGGTCGGGGTGGTTTCGCTCGCCGCGGCCGCGTGGGCGTACCGCAGGGCCGCCGTCCGGTGACGCGGCGCACAGGCCGACCTGGCACGATGGCAGGGTGACCGCACCGCTGAACCCGCCCCCGCCCCCGCACGACCACTCCGCGCACCAGATCTGGCAGGCGCCGCCCGCCGGGGCGCCGACGGCGGGTGCCTATGAAGAGGACGGCCCCGGAATGAAGACCGAAGCGCGCGAGGGCGCCGTGATCGCCGTGCTGACGGCGGTGTGCGGGGCGCTGCTCGGGCTGCTGTGGTGGCGGCTGGCACCCCATGTGCCGCTGGTCGGGGACCAGTCGGGCAACAGCTGGGTGGTCTATCTCAAGGACAGCGAGGGTGAGCAGGCGGTCGGCGTGGACGGCACGTTCACCCTGCTGGCGCTCGCGTTCGGCGCGGTGAGCGGGCTCGCGGCCTTCCTGTGGCGCAGGCGGGGCGGCGTACCGCTGGTCGTCGGGCTGGCGCTCGGCGCACTGCTCGGCTCCCTGCTGGCCTGGCGGCTCGGGGTGTGGCTCGGCCCCACGTCCGACGTCATCGCCCACGCCCGCGCGGTCGGCAAGGGGGTCACCTTCCCGGCGCCGCTGCGGCTGGGCGCGAAGGCCGCGCTGCTGTCCTGGCCGTTCGCCGCAGTGCTGGTCCACCTGGGGCTCACCGCGCTGTTCGGCCCCCGCGACCCCGAGCCGCAGCATCCGGGCGAGGCACCGCTCACGCCCGCCCCGTAGACGCGGCGCACCGCTCGCGACAGGGGCCCGGCGGGGCGAGGCCCCGGCCCGGCGAGGGCCCGGCTGGCAGGGGCTTGACGCTTGACGGGGGCCCGGCTCGGCAGGGGCTTGACGCTCGACCGGTCCCGGCTGGCAGGGGCCCGGCTCGGCAGTGGCTCGGCGCTCGACAGTGCCCGGCTGGCCGGGGCTCGGCGCTCGGCAGAGGCTCAGCCCGGCTCCCTCGCCCCCGCTCCCGCACCCTCGCCCCGCGCTCGATACCGCAGCCCGGCCCCTCAGCCCTGCCCCGCGCTCGCCTCCTCAGTCCCGCCCGCGATCGGCCCCTCAGCCCCGCCCGATCGGTGCCGACACCGCTCCCGTCAGCTCCGCCAGGTCGCCGGGCGCCAGCTCCACCTCCAGGCCGCGGCGCCCGGCCGACACGCAGATCGTGGCGTGGCCGAGGGCCGAGTCGTCCAGGACGGTGGGGAGCTTCTTGCGCTGGCCGAGCGGGGAGATGCCGCCGCGGACGTAGCCGGTGGTGCGCTCGGCCAGGGCCGGATCGGCCATGGCGGCACGCTTGCCGCCGACCGCCGAGGCCAGGGCCTTCAGGTCGAGGGTGCCGGCGACCGGGACCACGCCGACGACGAGGCTGCCGTCCACCTCGGCCACCAGGGTCTTGAAGACGCGGTCGGGGGAGACGCCCATCGCTTCCGCGGCCTCCTCGCCGTAGGAGGGGTGGGCGGGGTCGTGCTCGTAGGCGTGGACCGTGAACTCGACGCCCGCCGCGCTCAGCGCGACCGTCGCCGGGGTCCCCCCGGACTGCTGCTGCTTCTTCGACTTCTTCGCCATGGGGGTGCGCACTCAGTTCAGACTGGTCGGCGTCCGCGTCAGCTCGGACGCGGGCAGCGACGGCAGGTTACGGATGATGGCGGTCTCGCCGCGCAGGATCTTCAGCTCGTCCCGCAGCCGGGAGGCGGTGTCCGGCGCCTGGAGCAGCCGCTGCTTGGTCGGCGTGTCGTGCATCATCGCGGCCGCCACCAGGTACGACACCACGCTCGGGTCGTCCGGCAGCTCCGCGCTCGTGGCCAGCGACCGCTCCCGCGCCCCCGCCAGCCGCTTCTGGTACTGCCGGAAGGCCCGCAGCACGCCCTCCGCGAGCGCCCCCGCCTCGTCGCCCGGCTCCTCCGCCAGCTCCTCCAGCTCGGCCGTCAGATAGGGCCCCGAGGCGTCCACGGACAGCAGCCGCACCCGCGTCGTACCGGTCGCGAGCACCTCGAAGGTGCCGCCGGTGCGCTCCCGGATGGTCGCCGCGTCCGCGATGCAACCCACCTGGTGGAAGGACATGAGCGGGTCCGCGCCGAAGCCCGCGGCCGGCCCGCGCTCGGGCTCCGCCGTGGGGTCGGGCATGCCGGGGGCGCTGGGCGCCACCTCGTACCCGTCGCGGATGGCCACGACGGCGAACCGGCGCGGCTCCTCCTCGGGGGTCTTCAGCAGCTCGCGCATCATGGCGCGATACCGCTCCTCGAAGACGCTCAGCGGGAGCACGAGTCCGGGGAAGAGGACCGTGTTCAGCGGGAAGAGGGGCAGACGGACGGTGGTCACGGCGCCCCAGCCTAATGGTCCGCGGGGCGGTGGTGTCCGCGGTGTCCGGGCAGCACGTCCCCGGCGGCCGGCAGCAGCCCGGCCGCGGCGGGCGTCCCGCCCCCCGACAGCAGGTGCTCGCGCAGCCGCAGGAAGTGGCCGAGCGGGTCGTCCGAGAACCGGTCCCAGGGGCAGGAGGTCGCATAGGGGCCGACCAGCCGCACCAGGGCGCGCGCGTCCTGACCGCGGTCCAGCCGCAGCAGCACGTAGAGCAGCATGTTGCGCACCGCGGCGGGCCACGGGTCGGCCGCCGCGAACCGCGCCGACAGGGCGAGGGCGCGGTCGGCCGCCGCGTCCAGCCGCTCGCGGGCCACTCCGGGCCCGCCGCCCTCGATCAGATAGCCGTAGGCGGCCCACGCGGGCAGCGCCTGCACCAGCGAGTCCGCCGGGGCGTCCTGCGCGGCCAGCTCGGCGAAGTCGAAGCAGGCGTGGTGCGCGGCGCTCGGCACGTGCGGGGTGTCCCCGAAGCGGATGCAGCAGAACGCGCCCAGATAGCGCAGCGCGGCCACATGACAGCCGTAGTGGTGCGGGTCGCGGCGCAGCGCCGCCTCCCACAGCTCCTCGAAGTAGCGGTGCCCGGCCCGCGAGCCGCGGGCGTGGTCCAGCGCGATCCGCCAGGGCACCGGGTCCCGGTCGTCGGCCCGTGCGGCGGCCGTGATCAGCGGGCTGACCTCGCGCAGCAGCTCGGCGCGGGCCGGCGAGGACCACACCCGGTCCACCGCGAGCTGGGCCGCGACCAGCAGGGCGCCGGGGTCGTCCGGCTCGGCCGCCCGCCAGTCCTCGAACCACTCGGAGCGCAGCCGGGCGAACGCGGCCAGCCGCCGGGCGTAGCCGTCGTGGTTCTCCCACTCGGCCGCGGCACGGGTGCCGGCCAGCAGCTCGGCCGCGGCCCGGTACTCGCCTTGGCCGGCGGCGACCAGCGCGGGCGAGAGCCGGTCGTCGGGCGCGTCGAGCACGGCCTCGTCCCCGGAGGCGATCCCCGAGGCCGGGCGCGCGGAAGATCGGGACATCCAGGAGCGGCGGAGGAACGAGGGCAGCGGAACCATGGTGCGGACCATTGAAAGTCCGCAGGTCGCGGCTGCGCCAGAGGCTTGGGGGAAGTCATGGAAGGTTGTACGGCCGAGGGTCAAGGACCGGCAAAGGGCGACTGTTCGACTTTTGTGCGGCCGTGACGGTCATGGGTGTCCTCTGCGCGCATGCCCGCACATGCCCGCACATGAACCGCGCGCCGGCTGCCGCTGCCCCGTTGCCGCTCCCCGCTCCCCGCTGCCACTGCCCCGTTGTCGCTGCCGTTGCCGCGGGGCGTCAGCTGCGCCGCAGCAGCCGGGTCGCCCCCGCCGCCACCGTCGTCGCCAGCACCCAGCCCAGCAGGACCATCGCGGCCGACAGCCACTGCCAGGGGCCGCGCAGCTGCCATTCGCCGACCTGGCCGAGGTCGATCACCGGCAGCAGCAGGTCCAGGGTGAACAGGGCCGGGCTCCAGTAGGGGTGCTCGTCGTGGTTGGTCGGGGGGTGCGCGGCGTGCGAGAAGGCGAGGGTGCCGGCCGCCCAGAGCACCGCCATCCACACCGCGGCGCGGCCGGGCCGGTAGCCGTACGCGACCGCCAGGTCCTGGGCGTAGCCCCAGAGCTTGCCCGCCAGCGGCAGCGTCTCCCGGCGCCTGCGCTGCTTGGCCAGCAGCACCTCGCGGGCGTCCTCGTCCTCCCCGGCCTCCCGCAGCACCGAGGCGAGGCGCTCGTACGGCTCCGGGGCGTACTCGGCGGTGGCCGCGGCGATCCAGTCCAGGCGCCGGATCAGCGGGAACGGGCCCTGCGGCACCAGGTTCTCGTAGGCGAAGCCGCCCATGTGCAGCCGCCCGGCGCCCGGCCAGGCGCCCGCGCGGTCCACCAGGTTCATGATCTGCGCCCCCGACAGCACCACCTTGCCGCGCTGGGGACCGTCCCCGAGGAAGCGCAGCTCGGGCGCGTGCACCCGGCGCAGCGACAGCTCCTGGTCGTCGGTGAGGGTGAACCGGGCCCGCTCCAGGTCCACCGCGTCCCCGAACCGCCCGTCGTCCAGCCGCAGCCCGCCCTGGCACTCGAACCGCTGGATCCGGGTCCCGCGCGCCGGTGTGGTCCCGCTGAGCAGCGGGTTCCCCACCCCGGCCGGGGTCAGGTACAGGGTGCGCTCCACGCTGAGCTGCGGCGCGTTCAGGGCGAGCCTGGAGTACGGGTTGGACAGGCGCGCGCCGCGCAGGCTCAGCGAGACGCCGATCTGGGCGCCGCGCAGCCGCAGCTCGCCGTGCGACTCCAGCAGCTCCGCCTGGAGGTCCTGGCCGACATTGAGGCCGTCGGCGGAGATCGAGCGCCCGCTGCGGTCCCGGTACACGATCGACTGGTTGAGCAGCAGATCGGTGCCGATGTGCGCGTCGGTCAGCCGGACCCCGTTCTGGAACCGGCAGCGCGGCAGATGGAGATCGCCCTCGGTGTGCAGCCGGGCCGCCTCCAGGCGCGGCACCGAGCAGTTCACCAGCCGCAGCGTGCTGAACCGCGCCTCCGGCACCAGCACCTGCTCGTCGAAGCGGCAGTCGCGCAGCTCGACGTACGGCCGCACGGTGCCGCCCGCCACGTCCAGGGTGCCCGTGACGCGCACCCCGGCGAGTTTGAGCGCGGACACCCGCCCGGCCAGCGCCGGCGGCCCGTCCAGCAGCAGCCAGGCGATGATGCGCGCCCGCACGGACCGCTCGGGCCCCCAGGGATGCCCGCCGTGCGGATCGTCGACGACGGTGTCGCCGCTGCTCAGGTCGTACACACTGCCGTTGCGGAAGGCCTGCCACATGCCCGCCTCGGCCGCGGTCAGGTCGTCCGGCAGGTCCCCGGCGACGAAGCCGGTCCCCTCGGTCACCGCTGTTCCTTCTTTCTCCACTGTCCGGGTGGTTCGTCCCGCGGTTGATGCCCGCTGAGTGACGCACGGAACACCCGTGGTGAAGGGGATCTTCCGAGTTCCGGCCAGCGTCTGTACCAGACATTGCCTCACGGCCTGTATCAGCCACTGATACGTGCGGACGACTACGGACGGCGGTCTGAGAGAATTGGAACCGTGATTTCCCGAATCGATCTGCGTGGCGACGCCCTCCCCGAGGGCCCCGCCCTGCGTGACCTGCTGCCCCGAGCCGACTTCGACGTTCAGGCCGCCCTGGAGAAGGTGCGTCCGATCTGCGAGGACGTGCATCATCGCGGCGACGCGGCGCTGATCGACTTCGCGGAGAAGTTCGACGGAGTACGGCTGGAATCCGTCCGTGTCCCGGCCCAGGCGCTCGCCGACGCGCTGGCCGGCCTCGACCCGGACGTGCGCGCCGCCCTGGAGGAGTCCATCCGGCGCGCCCGCCTGGTGCACCGCGCGCAGCGCCGCACCGCCCACACCACCCAGGTCGTCCCCGGCGGCGCGGTGACCGAGAAGTGGGTTCCGGTCGAGCGCGTCGGGCTGTACGCGCCGGGCGGCCGCTCGGTCTACCCCTCCTCGGTGATCATGAACGCGGTTCCGGCGCAGGAGGCCGGCGTCGAGTCCATCGCGCTCGCCTCGCCGCCGCAGGCCCCCGCTTTCGAGAATGATCCGGCCGGGGGCCTGCCGCACCCGACGATCCTGGCCGCCTGCGCGCTGCTCGGCGTGGACGAGGTGTACGCGGCCGGCGGCGCCACCGCCGTCGCGATGTTCGCCTACGGCACCGAGTCCTGCCCGCCCGCCACCATGGTCACCGGCCCCGGCAACATCTGGGTGGCCGCCGCCAAGCGCTACTTCACCGGCCGGATCGGCATCGACACCGAGGCCGGACCCACCGAGATCGCGATCCTCGCCGACGACACCGCCGACCCGGTGCACGTGGCCGCCGACCTGATCAGCCAGGCCGAGCACGACCCGCTCGCGGCCGCCGTCCTCGTCACCGACTCCCCCGACCTCGCGGACGCGGTGGAGAAGGAGCTGGAGCCGCAGGTCGCGGCCACCAAGCACACCGACGACCGGATCCGCCCGGCCCTCGCGGGCCGGCAGTCCGCGATCGTCCTGGTGGACGGCGTCGAGGAGGGCCTGAAGGTGGTCGACGCGTACGGCGCCGAGCACCTGGAGATCCAGACCGCCGACGCCGCCGCCGTCGCCGACCGGGTGCGCAACGCGGGCGCGATCTTCATCGGCCCCTGGGCCCCCGTCTCCCTCGGCGACTACGCGGCCGGGTCCAACCACGTCCTGCCCACCGGCGGCTGCGCCTGCCACTCCTCGGGCCTGTCCGTGCAGTCCTTCCTGCGCGGCATCCACATCGTCGACTACACCAGGGACGCGCTCGCCGAGGTCGCGCACCACGTGGTGACGCTGGCGGAGGCGGAGGACCTGCCGGCACACGGCGCGGCCATCAAGGCGAGGTTCGGCTGGAAGGTACCGGAGAGCAAGTGAGCGACGTAAGGATCGACGACCTTCCCATCCGGGACGAGCTGCGCGGCAAGTCCCCTTACGGCGCGCCCCAGTTGGACGTCCCCGTCCGCCTGAACACGAACGAGAACCCGTACCCGCTGCCCGAGCCGCTGGTCGAGCGGATCGCCGAGCGGGTCCGGGAAGCCGCCCGCGACCTGAACCGCTACCCCGACCGGGACGCGGTCCAGCTGCGCACCGAGCTGGCCAAGTACCTCAGCGACACCGGCAAGTTCCCGCTGACCCTGGCGAACGTCTGGGCGGCCAACGGCTCCAACGAGGTCATCCAGCAGCTGCTCCAGACCTTCGGCGGCCCCGGCCGCAGCGCGATCGGCTTCGAGCCGTCGTACTCGATGCACGCGCTCATCGCGCGCGGCACCGGCACCGGCTGGATCTCCGGTCCCCGGCGCGAGGACTTCACGATCGACCCGGCCGCCGCCGCGCGCGCCATCGCCGAGCACAAGCCGGACGTCGTCTTCCTCACCACCCCCAACAACCCCACCGGCAACGCGATCCCGCCCGAGACGGTGCTCGCGCTGTACGAGGCGGCGCAGGCGGCCAAGCCGTCGATGGTGGTCGTGGACGAGGCGTACGTCGAGTTCAGCCACGGCGACTCGCTGCTGCCGCTGCTCGACGGCCGCCCGCACCTGGTGATCTCGCGCACCATGTCCAAGGCGTTCGGCGCGGCGGGCCTGCGCCTCGGCTACCTCGCGGCCGACCCGGCCGTGGTGGACGCCGTCCAGCTGGTCCGGCTGCCGTACCACCTGTCGGCGATCACCCAGGCGACCGCGCTGGCCGCCCTGGAGCACACCGGCACCCTGCTCGGCTACGTCGAGCAGCTGAAGTCCGAGCGGGACCGGCTGGTCGCCGAGCTGCGCGCGATCGGCTACGACGTGATCGAGTCCGACGCCAACTTCGTGCAGTTCGGCCGCTTCGCCGACGCCCACGAGGCCTGGCGGAAGATCCTCGACCGGGGCGTCCTGGTCCGGGACAACGGCGTACCGGGATGGCTGCGGGTCTCGGCCGGCACCCCCGCGGAGAACGACGCGTTCCTCGACGCCGCACGTGAAGTCAAGAAGGAGCTTGAGGCATGAGCCGCGTAGGGCGCGTCGAGCGCACCACCAAGGAGACCTCGGTCCTGGTCGAGATAGACCTCGACGGCACCGGGCGGACCGACATCGCCACCGGCGTCGGCTTCTACGACCACATGCTCGACCAGCTCGGCCGGCACGGTCTGTTCGACCTGACCGTGAAGACCGACGGCGATCTGCACATCGACTCCCACCACACCATCGAGGACACCGCCCTCGCGCTCGGCGCCGCCTTCAAGCAGGCGCTCGGCGACAAGGTGGGCATCTACCGCTTCGGCAACTGCACGGTCCCGCTGGACGAGTCCCTCGCCCAGGTCACCGTCGACCTGTCCGGCCGCCCCTACCTCGTGCACACCGAGCCCGAGCGCATGGCGCCGATGATCGGCGAGTACGACACCACGATGACCCGGCACATCCTGGAGTCCTTCGTGGCCCAGGCGCAGATCGCGCTGCACGTTCACGTACCGTACGGACGTAACGCCCACCACATCGTGGAGTGCCAGTTCAAGGCACTCGCCAGGGCGCTGCGCTACGCCTCCGAGCGCGACCCGCGCGCGGCCGGCATCCTCCCGTCGACGAAGGGCGCGCTGTAACCCATGACCGGTCTGTCGACCCTGCTGATCGTCGTCGGCCTCTTCCTGGTCGGCGGCATCATCTCCTTCGTCAAGCAGAAGATGCCCACGAGCCTGATCGTGCTGCTCTCCCTCGCGGCCGGGCTGTGCCTGGTCGCCGGCGTCATGCGGCTGGAGGTGTGGAATTGAGCGCGACCGCCAAGAAGGTCGTCGTCTTCGACTACGGCTTCGGCAACGTCCGATCGGCCGAGCGCGCCCTCGCGCGGGTCGGCGCCGACGTGGAGATCACCCGTGACTTCGACGCGGCGATGAACGCGGACGGCCTGCTGGTACCGGGCGTCGGCGCCTTCGCCGCCTGCATGCGGGGCCTGCTCGACGCCCGCGGCGACTGGGTCATCGACCGCCGGCTGTCCGGCGGGCGCCCGGTGATGGGCATCTGCGTCGGCATGCAGATCCTGTTCTCGCGCGGCATCGAGCACGGCGTGCAGGCCGAGGGCCTGGAGGAATGGCCCGGCACCGTCGGCCCCCTGGAGGCCGACGTCGTGCCCCACATGGGCTGGAACACCGTGGCCGCCCCGGCCGACTCCGAGCTGTTCGCCGGCCTGGACGCCGACGCCCGCTTCTACTTCGTGCACTCCTACGCCGTCCACGACTGGACGCAGGAGACCCACAACCCGGTGATCGCCGCCCCCAAGGTCACCTGGGCCACCCACGGCAAGCCCTTCGTCGCCGCGGTGGAGAACGGCGCCCTGTGGGCCACCCAGTTCCACCCCGAGAAGTCCGGCGACGCCGGCGCCCAGCTCCTCACCAACTGGATCGGAACCCTGTAGACCATGGCCAAGCTCGAACTCCTCCCCGCCGTCGACGTCCGCGACGGCCAGGCCGTACGCCTCGTCCACGGCGAGTCCGGGACCGAGACCTCCTACGGCTCCCCGCTGGAGGCCGCCCTCGCCTGGCAGCGGTCCGGCGCCGAGTGGCTGCACCTGGTCGACCTGGACGCGGCCTTCGGCACCGGTGACAACCGGGCGCTGATCGCCGAGGTGGCGGGGGCCATGGACATCAAGGTGGAGCTGTCCGGCGGCATCCGCGACGACGACACCCTCGCCGCCGCCCTCGCCACCGGCTGCACCCGCGTCAACCTCGGCACCGCCGCCCTGGAGAGCCCCGAGTGGGTCGCCAAGGTGATCGCCGAGCACGGCGACAGGATCGCGGTGGGCCTGGACGTGCGCGGCACCACCCTGCGCGGCCGCGGCTGGACCCGCGACGGCGGCGACCTCTACGAGACGCTGGACCGCCTGAACAAGGAGGGCTGCGCGCGCTACGTCGTCACCGACATCGCCAAGGACGGCACCCTCCAGGGCCCCAACCTGGAACTGCTGCGCAATGTGTGCGCGGCCACCGACCGGCCGGTCGTCGCCTCCGGCGGCGTCTCCTCCCTGGACGACCTGCGCGCCATCGCCGAACTGGTGCCCCTCGGTGTGGAGGGCTCCATCGTCGGGAAGGCCCTCTACGCGAAGGCGTTCACCCTGGAAGAGGCCTTGGAGGCTGTGGCGTCATGACATCGGATGCCGTACGGCGGGTGCAGAGCGGAAGTCCCTGGGAAGAGAGTTTCGGTTTCGCACGCGCCGTCGCGGCGGGGGACCGGGTGTTGGTGGGCGGCACCACGCCCTTCCGGGGCACGGTCCTGTACGGCGAGGGCGATCCGTACGAGCAGACCAGGGTCGCCTTCGGCAATGCCCTGGAGGCGCTCAAGGAGTTCGGGCTCGGCGTCGAGTCCGTGATCCGCACCCGTATGTACCTGAGCCATGTGCGCGACGTCGACGAGGCGGGCCGGGCCCACAAGGACCTGTTCGACTCCGTGCGCCCCGCCTCCACCCTGCTGGTGGTCGCGGGCTTCGTGGACCCGCGCATCCTGGTCGAAGTAGAGCTTGAAGCATTCAGAGGAGCCTGAGCAGTCATGACCCTGGCGGTCCGAGTCATCCCCTGCCTGGACGTGGACAACGGCCGGGTCGTCAAGGGCGTCAACTTCCAGAACCTGCGCGACGCGGGCGACCCCGTCGAGATGGCCAAGGTGTACGACGCCGAGGGCGCCGACGAGCTGACGTTCCTGGATATCACCGCGTCCTCCGGCGACCGGGAGACGACGTACGACGTGGTGCGCCGCACCGCCGAGCAGGTGTTCATCCCGCTCACCGTCGGCGGCGGCGTGCGCACCGCGGAGGACGTGGACAAGCTGCTGCGGGCGGGCGCCGACAAGGTGGGCGTGAACACCGCGGCGATCGCCCGCCCCGAGCTGATCCGCGAGATCGCCGAGCGGTTCGGCCGCCAGGTGCTGGTCCTGTCGGTGGACGCGCGGCGCACCGGGTCCGGGTCCTTCGAGGTGACCACGCACGGCGGCCGCCGGGGCACCGGCATCGACGCCGTCGAGTGGGCGCACCGGGCCGCCGAACTGGGCGCGGGCGAGATCCTGCTGAACTCGATGGACGCCGACGGCACCAAGGACGGCTACGACCTGGAGATGATCGGCGCCGTCCGCAAGCACGTCTCCGTGCCGGTCATCGCCTCCGGCGGCGCGGGCGCGCTGTCCCACTTCCCGCCGGCCATCACCGCCGGCGCGGACGCGGTCCTCGCGGCCTCCGTCTTCCACTTCGGCGACCTGCGGATCGGCGAGGTGAAGGAGACCCTGCGGGCGGCGGGCCACCCGGTGCGCTGACCCGAGCTCTTCAGGGCCCCGGCGGACGAAGGCGCCGCCGGGGCCCTTTCGCGGACCTGACCGAGCCGCGGTTGCGGATGTACGACCCTCGTCCGTGCGTACCAGGAGCGAAGCCAGGCGGCCGTCGTGGCGGGAGACACCGAGGGCCGCGAGAACGTGGCCGTGCATACGTACGGCTTCCCGTTCCGCGGGTGACCGCCTGTGGCCTCCCTTCCGTGCCTGCCTGAGAGGACAAGAACCGGCATGACCGCCACCGTCGTACCCCCGGCCCCCGTACAAGCCCACCGGGACCCTAATGTGCGGCGGTGGCTGGGCGCCTATACGTGCTCCATGCTCGGGGACAGCGTGTACTACCTGGCGCTGTCCTGGGCGGCCGTGCGGGCCGGGACCGCGGCGCAGGCCGGGCTGGTGATGTCGGCGAGCGCGCTGCCCCGTGCCGTGCTGATGCTCGGCGGGGGAGTGATCGCCGACCGGCTCGGGCCCCGGCGGGTCGTCATCGGCAGCGACGCCCTGCGCTGCGCCGCCGTCCTCGCGGTGGCCGCCCTGCTGTACCTCACCAGCCCCGGACTGTGGCCGCTCGCCCTGCTCGCGCTGGTCTTCGGCACCGTGGACGCCGTGTTCGTGCCCGCCGTCGGCGCCCTGCCCGCGCGGGTCACCGGCAAGGACCAGCTGGCCCGCGTCCAGGGCATGCGCGGCCTGGCCATCCGCTTCGCGAGCGTCGTCGGCGCCCCGCTCGGCGGCCTCGCCGTGGCCGCCGGCGGCGCCCCCGCCGCCTTCGCCCTGGCGGGGGCGCTGATCGCCGTGTCCGTGCCCCTGCTGCTCCGTGTACGGATACGGGAGCTGCCCGGCGACCGCGCGGACGGCCCCCGCACCACCGCGCGGGCCGACCTCGCGGCCGGGCTGCGCCACATCCGCGGCCACCGCGTCCTCGCCCCGCTGATGCTCGCCATCGCCCTCGGCGACCTGGGCTTCGTCGGCCCGCTGAACGTCGGCCTGACCCTGCTCGCCGACCACCGCGGCTGGGGTGCCTCCGGGATGGGCTGGGTGCTCGCCGGGTTCGGCGTCGGAGCCGGCGCCGCCTCGCTGCTGCTCACCCTCCGCGGCCGGCTGCCGCGCGCCGGACTCATCGTCGGCGTCACCGTCATCGCCGGATCCGCGGCCATCGGCGCCCTCGCCTACGCGCCCGGCCTCTGGGCGGCCGTCGGCACCGCCCTGCTCGTCGGCCTGCTGACCGGGCTCAGCGGCGCGCTGTGCGGCGCCCTGCTCCAGACCCAGGCCGACCCCGCCTGCCTCGGCCGGGTCACCGCCGTCTCCAGCCTGATCAGCCTCGGCCTCACCCCGCTGAGCATGCCCCTCGCCGCCGCCGCGATCGGCGCCTTCGGGCTCGGCCCCGTCTACCTGGTCAGCGCCTTCGTGTGCGCCCTCGGCGGGGTCGTCGCCCTCGTCGTACCGGCCCTGCGCCGCGCCGAACTGCCCGGCTGAGGCTCATACCCCCCGGCATTCATACCTTCGGCTGAACCAGCTGCACGAGATTGCCGCACGTGTCGTCGAACACCGCCGCCAGCACCGGCCCCTGCTCCCGCGGACCGTGCGGGAAGCGGACCCCCAGGCCGCTCAGCCGCCGGTGCTCGGCCGCGAGGTCGTCCACGGAGAAGACGATGCAGGGGATGCCCGCCTCGTACAGCGCGCGACGGTAGGACTCGGCGATCGGGCCCTGGCCCGGCTCCAGGAGGAGCTGGAGGTCCGGCTGCGCGCCCTCGGGCGCGCCGACCGTGACGAACAGCGTGCCGTCCCCGAGATCCATGTGGGTGCGCGTCTCGAAGCCGAGGACATCCGTGTAGAACGCGTGCGCCCGCGCCACGTCGTCCACGTATACCCCGGTCATCGCGACCTTGATCACGGGCGGCCTCCCCGGTCAGAGCCCCAGCTGCTTGGAGGAGTGCAGCTTGTCGATCGCGTCCGCCTCGCCCTCCACCTCGACCCGCGCCGCCCGGTCCCGGCCGAACGCGAACAGCAGCAGCTCCGACGGCTCCCCGGTCGCCGTGACCACCGGGGCGCCCTTGTGCGCCACCACCGTCTGCCCGTCGGGCCGGCGCAGCACCAGCCCCGTCGGCACCCCGCGCCCCAGCAGCCGCGCCGTGCGCTCCAGGCGCGACCACAGCGCGTCCTGGAACACCGGGTCCAGCTCCCGCGCGCTCCACTCCGGCTGCGCCCGGCGCACGTCCTCGGTGTGCACGTAGAACTCCACCGTGTTCGCGGCCTCGTCCACCTGCTTGACCTGGAACGGCGAGAACCGCGGCGGCCCCGTACGGATCAGCTGGATCAGCTCCTCGTACGGCTTCGCGGTGTACTCCGCCATCACCTTCTCCAGGCGCGGCGCGAGCTGCTTGATCAGCGCGCCGCCGGCCGCGTCCGGGCGGCGCTCGCGCACGATCACATGCGCGGCCAGGTCACGGGTGCGCCAGCCCTCGCACAGGGTCGGCGCGTCCGGGCCCACGGTTTCCAAGAGGTCGGCGAACAGGAGCCGTTCACGCTTGGCGAAGGTCGACATGGGGTCAGCCTACGACCAGCCACCGGTCCGCGCAGTGGACACCCGCCCGGCACTGTCAGTGGCGCGCGGCACAATGGCACCCATGACCAGTACGCCCGGAACCCCCCGGCCCAGCAGCCTCGACCCGGAGATCGCCGCCCGCCTCAAGCGCAGCGCCGACGGCCTCCTGCCCGCCATCGCCCAGCAGCACGACACCAAAGAGGTGCTCATGCTCGGCTGGATGGACGACGAGGCGCTGCACCGGACCCTGACCACCGGCCGCTGCACCTACTGGTCGCGCAGCCGCCAGGAGTACTGGGTCAAGGGCGACACCTCGGGCCACGTCCAGTGGGTGAAGTCGGTCGCGCTGGACTGCGACGCCGACACCGTGCTGGTCCAGGTCGACCAGGAGGGCGCCGCCTGCCACACCGGCGCGCGCACCTGCTTCGACGAGGACGTACTGCTCAAGGACGCCGGTCTGCCGTCCGGCGCGGACCAGTGAGGCCCGCCGCCATGGACCTGGAGACCTTCCGCAAGCTCGCCGCCGACCGGCGCGTCATCCCCGTCACCCGCAAGCTCCTCGCCGACGGCGACACCCCCGTCGCCCTCTACCGCAAGCTGGCCGGCGAACGCCCCGGCACCTTCCTGCTGGAGTCCGCGGAGAACGGCCGCTCCTGGTCCCGCTACTCCTTCGTGGGCGTCCGCAGCGCCGCCACCCTCACCGCCCGCGACGGCCAGGCCCACTGGCTCGGCACCCCGCCCGTCGGCGTCCCCGTCGACGGCGACCCCCTCAAGGCCCTGCGCGCCACCCTCCAGGCCCTGCACACCCCGCACACCGAGGGCCTGCCCCCCTTCACCGGCGGCATGGTCGGCTACCTCGGCTACGACATCGTGCGCCGCCTGGAGAAGATCGGCCCCGGCGAGCGCGACGACCTGAAGCTGCCCGAGCTGACCATGCTCCTGACCAGCGACCTCGCGGTGATGGACCACTGGGAGGGCTCGGTCCTGCTGATCGCCAACGCGATCAACCACAACGACCTGGACACCGGCGTGGACGAGGCGTACCACGACGCGGTGGCCCGCCTCGACGCCATGGAGGCCGACCTCAGCCGCGCGGTGGCCCAGCCCCCCGCCGTGCTGCCGCCCTCCGAGCTGCCCGAGTACACCGCGCTGTGGGGCGGCCCCGACTTCCGGCGCGCCGTGGAGGACGTCAAGGAGCGCATCCGCGCGGGCGAGGCCTTCCAGGTCGTCCCCTCCCAGCGCTTCGAGACGCCGTGCACGGCCAGTGCCCTGGACGTGTACCGGGTGCTGCGGGCCACCAACCCGTCGCCGTACATGTACCTGTTCCGCTTCGACGGATTCGACGTCGTCGGCTCGTCCCCCGAGGCGCTGGTCAAGGTCGAGGACGGCCGGGCCATGGTCCACCCCATCGCCGGCACCCGGCACCGCGGCGCCACCCCGCAGGAGGACCAGGCGCTCGCCGACGAGCTGCTCGCCGACCCCAAGGAGCGCGCCGAACACCTCATGCTGGTCGACCTCGGGCGCAACGACCTCGGGCGGGTCTGCGAGCCCGGCTCGGTCGAGGTGGTCGACTTCATGTCCATCGAGCGCTACTCGCACGTGATGCACATCGTCTCCACCGTGACCGGGCGGGTCGCCGGCGGCCGCACCGCCTTCGACGTGCTCACCGCCTGCTTCCCGGCCGGCACCCTCTCCGGCGCCCCCAAGCCCCGCGCCATGCAGATCATCGACGAACTCGAACCGTCCCGGCGCGGGCTGTACGGCGGCTGCGTCGGCTACCTGGACTTCGCCGGCGACTCGGACACCGCGATCGCCATCCGCACCGCCCTGCTGCGCGACGGCACGGCCTACGTGCAGGCCGGAGCGGGCATCGTCGCCGACTCCGACCCGGTCGCCGAGGACCAGGAGTGCCGCAACAAGGCCGCGGCGGTGCTGCGGGCGGTGCACACCGCCAACCGGCTCGGCCAGTAGGACGCGTCTGGCGAAACCGCGTCTCACGGAACCCCGGATGACGGTTCGGCGGGGGTTCAGGCGATAGTGGAGTACGTGACTGCTGTTCCTCACCCCCGTTCCGAAGCCGCCGCGCCCGCCCGGACCGGCCGCCGGAGCCTCGCCATGGCCCTCCTGTTCGGCGCGCTCGGCGCGGCCGTGGCGCTGCTCGCCAGCCGGCAGCGCTGGGCGGAGGGCACCGCGTCGGTGGCCGGCGGCGCGTTCCCGCTCACCGCGAAGGGCAGCGAGGTCACGGGCGTGCCCGCGGCCCTCGCCATAGTGGGCCTCGCCGCGCTCGTCGCCGTCTTCGCCGTCCGCCGGGCCGGCCGCTTCCTCGTCGCCGCTCTGCTCGCGCTGTCCGGCGCGGGCATCATGGCCGCCGCCCTGTTCTCCGCCTCCGACAGCAGCGCGCTGGACGAGAAGGCCGCCCAGGCCAGCGGCGACACCACCGCCACGGTCGCGGCGCTGAGCCACACCGGCTGGCCCTACGTGGCGGCCGTCGGCGGCCTGCTGATCCTGCTCGCGGGCCTGCTCGCGCTCCGCTTCGGCAGCGGCTGGCCCGCCATGTCCGGACGCTACGAGCGCGGCACCGACCGCCCGCGCAAGACGGCAAGGCCGGTCGATCCGGAGCGGCCCGAGGAGATCTGGAAGGCCCTGGACCGGGGCGAGGACCCCACCGGCGCCTGACCCCGCGCGGATGTGGCGAACCAGACGCCCACCCCCGCGTCCGGCGCGCATACGCGTACGGGACAATGGACGGCGAGCGTCCGGCTCGGACAGTGACGGGCGGGCTCGGCGCCGTACGACACGTACGTCGCTCTCCTGGGACACGTACACAGCAACGAGGAGCACAGACATGGCGGGCAGCAGCCACGGCCACGGTCACACCCCGGCCGCCTGGACCGGCGTCATCATTTCCTTCATCGGCTTCCTGGTCACCGGCGCCTTCATGGTGATGGCCAACGTCATCGGCTTCTGGGTCGGCATGGCGCTCATCATCGGCGGCGCCCTCGTCGGCGGCATCATGAAGGCCATGGGTCTCGGCGCCAGCGCCAAGCCGCTCAAGATGGTCGGCGGTGCCCCCATCGCCGCGCGCGAGCCCGTCGCGGTGGAGAGCTGAGCCGCCGAGCACGGCACCTCCTCCCCGAGGGCGGCCCGGAGTTCCTGACGGACCCGGACCGCCCTTCCGCGTCCCAGGGCACGGACGCGTCACAGGGGCACGGACAGCGTCACAGGGGCACGGGACAGCGTTCCAGGGGGAAGGGGCCCGGCTCTCCCGCGCGCCCGGCCGACGCGTCGGCGAGAATGCCTGACGTGACCGCCGCCAACCGACCGGCCCCGCCCGCCGCGCCCCCCGCCCCCGCCCGGACCGACCCCCACCCGGCCACCACGGGCACCCCGGCCACCCCGCTCCGCCCCTGGCCCGGCGTTCCAGCTCACCCCTGGCCCGGCCCCGTCGCCGCCCCCCTGTGGCGGCGCCTCGCCACCCCCGCCGGTGTGCTCGCGGCGGTCGCCGGTGCCTTCGCCTATGTCGGGATCGTCGACCCGAACCATCCGGGCCACTACCCGGTCTGCCCCCTCTACCGGTTCACCGGCCTGTACTGCCCCGGCTGCGGCGGGCTGCGCGGCGCGCACGCGTTCGTGCACGGGGACCTGGTGGCCGCGCTGCACGACAACGCGCCCGCCGTGGCCGGCTACTTCCTCTTCGCGGTGCTGTGGGTGGTCTGGGTCGTACGGGCATGGCGCGGCCTACCCGCACGGCTCGCCCTCGGCAATGCCCAGCTGTGGGTCCTCGGCGGCCTGCTGCTGGTGTTCACCGTGGTCCGCAACCTGCCCTTCGGCGCCTGGCTGCACCCCTGACCTGCGGCGCCGGTGTCCGAGGAGTGAAACCGGCGTCCACCGGATGCGGGGCCCCGGCCCTGCTCCGGATACCATCGAGTGACCACGGGTTTCCACCACCTGAAGGAACCCGAAGGAACGAACCGTCTGAAAGGGGGCCGCTCGCGTGAGTGTGCTCGACGAGATCATCGACGGAGTCCGTGCCGACCTCGCGGAGCGGCAGGCACGCGTCAGCCTCGACGAGCTCAAGGAGCGCGCGGCCAAAGCACCCGCCGCCAAGGACGGGGTGGCCGCGCTCAAGGGCGACGGCGTCAAGGTGATCTGCGAGGTCAAGCGCTCCAGCCCCTCCAAGGGCGCGCTGGCCGCGATCGCCGACCCGGCCGGACTCGCCGCGGACTACGAGGCGGGCGGCGCCGCCGTCATCTCCGTCCTCACCGAGCAGCGCCGCTTCGGCGGCTCCCTCGCCGACCTGGAGGCCGTCCGCGCCCGCGTGGACATCCCGGTGCTGCGCAAGGACTTCATCGTCACCTCGTACCAGCTGTGGGAGGCCCGCGCGTACGGCGCCGACCTCGCCCTGCTGATCGTGGCCGCCCTGGAGCAGCCGGCCCTGGAGTCCCTGATCGAGCGCGCCGTCTCCATCGGCCTCACCCCGCTGGTCGAGGTGCACGACGAGGACGAGGCCGAGCGCGCCGTGGCCGCGGGTGCCCGGATCATCGGTGTCAACGCGCGCAACCTCAAGACCCTGGAGGTCGACCGCGGCACCTTCGAGCGGGTCGCCCCGGAGATCCCCGAGGGCATCGTCAAGGTCGCCGAGTCCGGCGTGCGCGGCCCGCACGACCTGATCGCCTACGCCAACGCCGGCGCCGACGCCGTCCTGGTGGGCGAGTCCCTGGTCACCGGCCGCGACCCGCGGACCGCCGTCTCCGACATGGTCGCCGCCGGCGAGCACCCGGCGCTGCGGCACGGCCGCGACTGATCCCCCGCTAGGCTGCCCCCGATGACTGCGACGACCACCGTGGACCGCTACGCGCGCCTCGCCCGCGGCTGCCGCCCCCGCGGCTGCCGCGCGCCCGCGCGCCGCGTCCACGGCCGCCGGGTCCGCTACGTCATCGGCGACGAACCGGGGCAAGTGAACGGCATGCGATGGCACCGCGCCCCCAAGGGGCGCGGGGAACTGCGCGACCGGCCACCGACGGCCGGCAGCTGACAGCCGACCCGCCGCCCCACGGCGAACAGTGTCTTTTCACACGCACTCACCGTGAGGTACCGGCATGCCCAGCAACTATTTCTTCCCCGACCCGGAGGGCCAGGTCCCCAGCTCCGAGGGCTACTTCGGAGCGTTCGGCGGCAAGTTCATCCCGGAGGCCCTCGTCGCCGCCGTGGACGAGGTCGCCGTCGAGTACGACAAGGCCAAGCAGGACCCCGAGTTCGCCCGTGAACTCGACGACCTGATGGTCAACTACACCGGCCGCCCCTCGGCCCTCACCGAGGTGCCCCGGTTCGCCGGACACGCCGGTGGCGCACGGGTGTTCCTCAAGCGCGAGGACCTGAACCACACCGGCTCGCACAAGATCAACAACGTGCTCGGCCAGGCGCTGCTCACCAAGCGCATGGGCAAGACCCGCGTCATCGCCGAGACCGGCGCGGGCCAGCACGGCGTCGCCACCGCCACCGCCTGCGCGCTGTTCGGCCTCGACTGCACCATCTACATGGGCGAGATCGACACCGAGCGCCAAGCCCTGAACGTGGCCCGGATGCGCATGCTCGGCGCGGAGGTGGTCGCCGTGAAGTCCGGCAGCCGCACCCTCAAGGACGCCATCAACGAGGCGTTCCGGGACTGGGTCGCCAACGTCGACCGCACCCACTACCTGTTCGGCACCGTCGCGGGCCCCCACCCCTTCCCGGCCATGGTCCGCGACTTCCACCGGGTCATCGGCGTCGAGGCCCGCCGCCAGATCCTGGAGCGCGCCGGACGCCTGCCCGACGCGGCCGTCGCCTGCGTCGGCGGCGGCTCCAACGCCATCGGCCTCTTCCACGCCTTCGTGCCCGACGCCGGCGTCCGCCTCATCGGCTGCGAGCCGGCCGGCCACGGCCTCGGCACCGGCGAGCACGCGGCGACCCTGACCGCGGGCGAGCCCGGCATCCTGCACGGCTCCCGCTCCTACGTCCTCCAGGACGAGGAGGGCCAGATCACCGAGCCGTACTCGATCTCGGCCGGGCTGGACTACCCCGGCATCGGGCCCGAGCACGCCTACCTCAAGGACTCGGGCCGCGGCGAGTACCGCGCGGTCACCGACGACGCCGCCATGCAGGCCCTGCGCCTGCTCTCGCGCACCGAGGGCATCATCCCGGCCATCGAGAGCGCCCACGCCCTCGCGGGCGCCCTGGACGTCGGCAGGGAACTGGGCCCCGACGGGCTGATCGTCGTCAACCTCTCCGGTCGCGGCGACAAGGACATGGACACAGCGGCCCGCTACTTCGGGCTGTACGACACCGACGCCGAGGTGGCCGCGGACGCCGCCGCCACCGCCGAGATCGAGGGGGACGCCAAGTGAGCGGGAACATCCAGCTGTTGACGGACACCCTCGCCGCCGCCAGGGCCGAGGGCCGGGCCGCGCTGATCGCCTACCTGCCGGCCGGGTTCCCGACCGTGGACGGCGGCATCGAGGCGATCAAGAACGTGTTCGACGGCGGCGCCGACGTGGTCGAGGTGGGCCTGCCGCACAGCGACCCGGTGCTGGACGGCCCGGTCATCCAGACCGCCGACGACATCGCCCTGCGCGGCGGCGTCAAGATCGCGGACGTGATGCGCACGGTGCGCGAGGCGCACGCGGCCACCGGCAAGCCCGTGCTCGTGATGACGTACTGGAACCCCATCGACCGCTACGGCGTCGAGCGGTTCACCGCCGAGCTGGCCGAGGCGGGCGGCGCGGGGTGCATCCTGCCCGACCTGCCAGTGCAGGAGTCGGCGCTGTGGCGGGAGCACGCCGACAAGCACGGCCTCGCCACCGTCTTCGTGGTGGCGCCGAGCAGCAAGGACGCGCGGCTCGCCGAGATCACCGCGGCGGGCAGCGGCTTCGTCTACGCCGCCTCGCTCATGGGCGTCACCGGCACCCGTGAGTCCGTCGGCGCACAGGCCCAGGACCTGGTGCAGCGCACCCGCGTCAGCCGCCCCGAGCTGCCCGTCTGCGTCGGCCTCGGCGTCTCCAACGCGGTCCAGGCCGCGGAGGTCGCCACCTTCGCCGACGGTGTGATCGTCGGTTCCGCCTTCGTCAAGCGGATGCTGGACGCCCCGGACCACGCGTCCGGCCTGGCGGCGGTGCGCGAGCTGGCCGGGGACCTGGCGAAGGGCGTGCGCGGCCAGGCGTGACCACGGGGCGCGGCCGATGGTGACCGAGGGGTGCGACCGGTCGTCCCGATGCGGTCCGTTCGTCATGTATCGGGCATTCCGGTCACTCGAACGGGTGGACCTCGGGCCGGGGAGGCGCGCTGCGCCTCCCCGGTTCGTTCTGGGGGTGTGAGCGAGAAGAACCGTGACGGAAAGCGGACCGCCCGGCAGCGGCTGGCGGTCGAGCGCGAGAAGCAGAAGTCCGCGGAGAAGCGGCGGCGGGCGCTGATCGTGGGCGCCAGCGTCGCCTGCGTGCTGGCCCTCGCGGCGGTGATCGGCGTGATCGCCGCGAACGCGGGCAAGAACAAGGCGAGCGGCAGCGCGGGCCCGGTCGTGGCGCCCTCCGGGGCGCAGGGCAAGGACAGCCTCGCGATCCCGGTCGGCAAGGACGGCGCGAAGTCGACGCTCACGATCTGGGAGGACTTCCGCTGCCCCGCCTGCCAGGCCTTCGAGGCGGCGTACCGGCCCACGCTCCATGAGCTGGTCGACGCGGGCAAGCTCCGCATCGAGTACCACCTGGTCCGGCTGATCGACGGCAATCTCGGCGGCACCGGCTCGCTGCGCGCGGCCAACGCGGCGGCCTGCGCCCAGGACGCCGGGAAGTTCCGCGACTACCACGACACGCTGTACTCGAACCAGCCCAAGGAGACCGACGACGCCTTCGCCGACAACGCCAAGCTGATCACGCTGGCGGGCAAGGTCGGCGGCCTGGACACCCCGGCGTTCCGCAAGTGCGTGGACGCGGGGACGCACGACAGCTGGGTGGACCGCTCGCAGAAGGCGTTCCAGAGCGGCAACTTCAGCGGCACGCCCACGGTGCTGCTCGGCGGCAAGAACATCTACCAGGACCAGACGATGTCCCCGGCCAAGCTGAAGCAGCTGGTGGAGTCGGCGGACCGGGGATAGGGGGGGCGCGGGCAGGCGAATCTCATGTCCCTGTTATGGACCCGTAGCCAGGCGGCTTGGTGCCGCCGGGGCCCGGCACGGTAGCGTCGGACTTGCCATGGAACTTGCCTACATTCCCAGCCCGTCCCGCGGGGTGCTGTACCTCGGCCCCATTCCGCTGCGCGGCTACGCCTTCTGCATCATCATCGGCGTCTTCATCGCCGTCTGGCTCGGCAACCGGCGCTGGGTCGCCCGTGGCGGCCAGTCCGGCACGGTCGCCGACATCGCGGTGTGGGCCGTCCCGTTCGGCCTGGTCGGCGGCCGGCTCTACCACGTGATCACGGACTACGAGCTGTACTTCAGCCCCGGCCGTGACTGGGTGGACGCGTTCAAGGTGTGGCAGGGCGGCCTGGGCATCTGGGGCGCGATCGCGCTCGGGGCGCTGGGCGCGTGGATCGGGGCGCGGCGCCGGGGCATCCCGATGCCCGCGTACGCCGACGCGGTGGCGCCCGGTATCGCCCTCGCGCAGGCCATGGGGCGCTGGGGCAACTGGTTCAACCAGGAGTTGTACGGCAGGGAGACCCACCTGCCCTGGGCGCTGCACATCACGTCCTCCGAGGGCGGCCGGGTGCCGGGCTACTACCACCCGACCTTCCTCTACGAGTCCCTGTGGTGCATCGGCGTCGCCTTCCTGGTGATGTGGGCCGACCGCCGCTTCACGCTGGGCCATGGCCGGGCGTTCGCCCTGTATGTCGCGGCGTACTGCGTGGGCCGCGGCTGGATCGAGTACATGCGGGTGGACGACGCCCACCACATCCTCGGCCTCCGCCTCAACGACTGGACGGCACTGATCGTCTTCCTGCTGGCGGTCACCTACATGATCCTCTCGGCCCGCCTGCGTCCGGGCCGCGAGGAGATCGTGGAGCCGCTCGCCTCCGACGGCCCGGCGGAGGACTCCGAGTCGCGTGCCTCCGGCGGTCCGGCCGAGGGCACGGAGTCGCGTGCCACCGGCGGTTCGGCGGCGAGCGCGGAGCCGGACGCCGAGGCCGAGAGGCGCGCTGCGGAGCCGGCGGACGAGCCGAAGGCGGCCGCCGGGGAAGCCGAGTCGGCGACGAAGAAGACCTGACGAACGGTTCATACGATGCCGAGGGGCGCCCGGAGACCTCCGGGCGCCCCTCGCGCGTGTGACCGGCAGGCCTCCGGGGTCACAGGGCGCCCTCCGCGCGCAGGGCGGCGATGTCGGCCGGGGCGAGGCCCAGCTCGGTGAGGACCGCGTCGGTGTCCGCGCCGTGCGGCCGCCCCGTCCAGCGGATCGCGCCGGGCGTGGCGGACAGCCGGAACAGCACGTTCTGGAGGCGCAGCGGGCCCAGCTCCGGGTCCGGCACGGTCGTCACCGTGTTCAGCGCCTGGTACTGGGGGTCCTCGAACACGTCCCGCACATCCTGCACCGGCGCCACCGCCGCCTCCGCCTTCTCGAACGCCGCGAGAACCTCCGTACGGGTGCGGGCGGCGACCCAGGAGCCGACCGCCGCGTCCAGCACCTCCGCGTGCGCCGCCCGCTGCGTGCCCGTCGCGAACCAGGGCTCCTCGATCAGGTCCGGCCGCCCCACCAGCCGCATCACCCGCTCCGCCACCGACTGCGCGGACGTGGAGACGGCCACCCAGGTGCCGTCGGCGGTGCGGTACGTGTTGCGCGGGGCGTTGTTCGCGGACCGGTTGCCGGTGCGTTCCTGGACGTAGCCGAGCTGGTCGTACCAGGTGGGGTGCGGGCCGAGCACCGACAGGATCGGCTCGATGATCGCCATGTCCACGACCTGGCCGGTGCCGGTGCGGTCCCGCGCGGCCAGCGCCGTGAGCACGGCGTAGGCGGTGGTGAGGCCCGCGATGGAGTCGGCGAGCCCGAAGGGCGGCAGCGTCGGCGGTCCGTCCGGCTCCCCGGTGAGCGCGGCGAAACCGCTCAGCGCCTCGGCGAGGGTGCCGAATCCGGGCCGGTGGGCGTACGGCCCGAACTGCCCGAACGCGGTGACCCGCGCGAGCACGAGGCGCGGGTTGGCCGTGGACAGCTCCGCCCAGCCCAGGTCCCACTTCTCCAGCGTGCCGGGGCGGAAGTTCTCGATCACGACGTCGGCGGTGGCGGCGAGCCGCAGCAGGATCGCGCGACCGCCCGGCCGGGACAGGTCCAGGGTGATCGCCCGCTTGTTGCGGCCGAGCACCTTCCACCACAGGCCGATCCCGTCCTTCGCCGGACCGTGCCCCCGGCAGGGGTCGGGGCGCCCCGGATGCTCGACCTTGATCACCTCGGCGCCGAAGTCGCCGAGCAGCGTGGCGGCCATGGGCCCGGCGAAGAGGGTCGCCAGGTCCAGCACCCGCAGCCCCTCCAGCGCCGCGACACGCGCCGCCGTACCCCCGCACGCCCCTGCGTCCGTGCCCTCGTGTGCCCCACCACTCGTACCCCCGCCGGCCCCTGCGCCCGTGCCCCCGCGCGCCCCACCACTCGTACCCCCGCCGGCCCCTCCGCCCGTGCCCTCGCGTGCCCCTCCCCCCGTCCCCCCGCTCATGCGGTGAACCGGGTGTCGATCTCCGGGCGGTACGGCATCGACGCCGACGCCCCGGCCCGCTCGACCGAGAGGGATGCCGCGGCGGCTGCCCAGGACAGGGCCTCCCGTACGGGTTTCTCCTCGGCGAGGGCCACCGCGAGCGCCCCGGTGAAGGTGTCGCCCGCGCCCGTGCTGTCCACGGCCTCGACCCGCGGTGCGGGCACCACCAGCGGCTCGGGGGCGTCCCGCGAGACGTACAGACAGCCGGTCGCGCCCAGGGTGACCACCGCGCGCGGCACCAGGTCCAGCAGCGCGGTGGCGGCCTCGCGCGGGTCGGTGCGGCCGGTGAGGGTGATCGCCTCGTACTGGTTGGGCACCAACAGGTCGGTGGTGGCGAGGAGTTCGGGCGGCAGCGGCTGGACGGGGGAGGGGGTGAGGATCGTCCGCACCCCGTGCCGGTGGGCGGCCGCCGCGCCCGCGACCACCGCGGCCAGCGGGATCTCCAGCTGGAGCAGCAGGGTGTCGGCGGTGGCGATCAGCCCCTCGTCGCCCGGCGAGAGGTGGTCGACGGTGCCGTTGGCGCCCGGAATGACGACGATGGAGTTGCCGCCCTCGTCGTCCACCACGATGTGCGCGGTGCCGGAGGGACCCTCGACCGTGCGCAGGAAGTCGGTGTCCACGCCGGAGTGTTCGAGGGTCTCCCGCAGCCGGGCCCCGGCCGCGTCGTTGCCCACCGCGCCGATCATCGAGACGGTGGCCCCGGCCCGCGCGGCGGCGATCGCCTGATTGGCGCCCTTGCCGCCGGGGATCGTGCGGAACTCCCGGCCGGTCACGGTCTCGCCGCGCCGCGGGGCCCTGGCGACGAAGGTGACGAGGTCCATGTTGGTGCTGCCGAGGACGGCGATATGGGTCATGGGCGGTTCGCCTCCAGGTGGGTGAGGTGGGCGAGGGTGTCGAAGCCGGTGCCGTCGAAGTCGGCGACGGCGGTCGCGAGCCGGTTCTTCAGCGGGGCCCGCCAGTGCTCGGGGAGCGCGCCGGGGGAGCCCGCGAGGAGCCCGGCGACGCTGCCCGCGCTCGCGCCGGCCGAGCCGGTGACCAGGCCGCCCGCCACCGCCCGCCGGACCGAGCCGGTGAAGTCGCCGTCGGCGTGGGTGAGCGCGGCGGCCAGCACGGCGGTGTTGGGCAGGGTGTGCATCCCGTGGTGGGCGGGGAAGTAGCGGGCGTGGAGTTCGTCCACCACGGTGTCGAAGTCCTGCTGCGACGCGGCCAGTTGGACGGCGTGGTCGACGGCTCGGGCCAGCCGGGAGCGGTGCGGGACGACCGAGCGGCCCACCCGCAGGCAGGTGTGCACGTCATGGTCGCCGGTGGCGGCCGCGGCGAGGGTGGCGGCGGTGAACATGGCCGCGTAGACGCCGTTGGCCGTGTGGGTCAACACCGCGTCGCGGTACGCCTGTTCGGCCGCGGCGGCGGGATCGCCCGGATTGGTCCAGCCGTGGACGTCGGCGCGGACCAGGGCGCCGGTCCACTCCCGGAAGGGGTTGCGGTACCGGGCGGTGTGCGGGGGTTCCACGCCGGTGAGGAGGTTGCGGTGGGCGAGGCGTTCGGCGGTGGAGGTCCGGCCGGGCGGCAGTTCCTCCAGCCACAGCCGGGCGACGTCCGTGGTGCCGAAGCCCTTTCCGTGCCGCTGGAGCAGCAGCAGGCCGAGCAACGGGTAGTCGAGGTCGCCGGCCGCGGGCATGCCGTCGATGTTCTCGGCGAGCGAGGTGGCGGCCGAGCGGCGGTCCCACGGGTACGCGTCGAGCAGTTCCGCGGGCACGCCCCGTGCGGTGAAGTAGCCGGAGAGCGGCCAGTTCCCGGCCGCCCGGCCGAGGGCGCGTACCGCCTCCAGGGGGAGCTTTCGGACCGGCCTGCCCAGCAGACAGCCGATGGCCCGGCCCAGCCAGGACGCCTCGTACGCGAGCGGTCCCGGCGTGCCGGCGAGCCGCGCGGTGGGCCAGTCGGGGCAGGCGGCCCGGATCGCGGACAGCTCGGTCGGCTCGTCGTCGGCCAACCGGCTGGGCAGATCGGCGAGTTCGTCCAGCAGATCCTCGGCGAGCAGCCGCAGATAGCGGGAGACGCGGTGCGCGGAGGCGCCCGCGCGCTCCGGTGCGTCCGGGCCGCCCGCCGCGCGCCAGCGCTCCTCGATCCGGGACGGCTCACGGCCGTCGAGCCGGGCCTGGCGCAGCTCGTGGCCGAGCAGGTCCTCGGGCTGTACCCAGGTCAGGCGCAGCACGGCGCGCCTCCCCGGTCGGAGCGGGACGCGTCGCTCATGTCCGGCGCGCCGTCCAGCGCGGCGAAGGCCAGGCCACGGGCGCGGTGCCGGGCGCGGTCGAGGGCGAAGACCTCGCGGGCGACCTGGGCGAGGATGCGGGCCGGCTGCCACAGGTCCAGGCGGCTCGTCTCCGCGACCGTCTTCGCCCACTCCTGCGGCACCGGCGAGCCGAGCGCGCCCGCGAGGGCACCGGCCACGGCGGCGATCGAGCCGCGGCCCCGCCCGTAGTCGACCGAACCGAGCACCGCGTGCCGGTAGTCACCGCCCGAGACCATCAACATGCCCAGTGCGATGGGCAGTTCCTCGATGGAGTGCGGCCGCGAGGGGCGGCCGGCGCCGAGCGAGGGGGACCGGTGGTCCGGGCCGGCTGTGTCGTACGGCTCGACCGCCGCCCGCAGCGGACCGAGCGCCGATACGAAGTCGCTGTAGCCGTACGCCACTTCGCAGACCTTCTCGATCGCCTCGCGGGTGCCGTCCTCGGCCAGGGTGAGGCAGGCGGTCACCACCGAGTCCGGCGTCGCGTCCGGCGCGGTGGCGGCGGCGACGGCCGCGGCGAGGACACCGGCCGCCTCCCGGCCGTACGACGACTGGTGGGCGCCGGCGATGTCCGGCGCCTCGGCGCCCGTGGCGCGCGGGTCGGCCGCGTTGACCAGGCCGACGGGGGCCATGTACATCGCCGCGCCGCGGTCGGCGAGGGTGCCGGCGCCCGCCTCCCGCGGGTCCGCGTGGCCGTGGGCGAGCCGGGCCACCAGCCACTTCTCGGCGAGGGAGTGGCGGCGCGGCGGCAGCGCCTCCGTCTCCGGCTCGGGGACCCGGCGGGGGCTGGCCATCAGGTCCGGCACCAGGTGCTCGGCGAGCGCGTAGGCGTCGAGGTGGTCGCGGACGCGGTCGTAGACCCGGACCAGGGCGTGGGCCGGCAGGGTGCCGTCGCCGACGTGGCCGTCGCCCCTGTGGTACGGCGCGGGCGGGCGGGCGGTGCGCCGGGCGTCGCCGTGCCAGGGGCCGACGATGCCGTGCACGGGGCCGCCGTGGCGCTCGGTGATCTGGTCGGGGGAGTAGCCCTCGACCGGCCCGCCGAGGGCGTCGCCGACGGCCGCGCCGACCAGAGCGCCGGTGATCCGTTCGTCCAGATCGGGCTGTCCGGTGCCTTTGGGTTGCTTGGGCGTCATGCCCGAATCATCCTCCCGGCCGGGCCGGTTGCCTGGCTTCCAGGAGTCCGGCGAGTTCCACCGGGTGGACGCCGGTCAGGCGGGACAGGGCGCGGCCGGGCGGCGGGCACGGCCTCGGCGGCGCCGTAGCCGTAGCCGTGCTCCACGATCTGGGGTTCGAGGGGTGGTTCGAGGGCGATGGCGGGCACGCCGTCCGCGCCGGTGAGGGTGGGGGAGACGGCCGCCGCCATGGCGCGGGGGCCGTGCGCCCCGTCGCCGTCCTGGGGGTGGCGGGCGTCGAACTCCCCCGGCGCGGCGGCGCCTTCGGGGTCGCCGGGGCGGGCCGCGGCGGGGGCGCAGGCGCGCGCAGGGCGGCGTCGAAGCGGTGCGGCTTGCCGTGGCCGCCGGCGGGCGGGTGCGGACGGGGGGCGAGGTTGCCGGGTCCCGCCCGGACGGGGATGCGGGCATGCAGCGGCATGACGGCGGACCCGCTCTCCGCACGCGGTCCGGGGCGGCGGCGACCGCGCAGGCGAGGGCGGACGGGGCGAGGCCGATGCGGCACGCGTACGACGGTCACGGCGGAGGTCGCCGAGGGCACCGTCGGCGTCGGGACTCGGGGAGCAGCGGCCGGCCCGGAGCAGTGCGCCCCCGCCTGTGCCATCGGCGTCCCCTTCGGCGGGAGCGCCGAGCCCGCGGTCCTCCGGCAAGCTGATCGGCCGGCCGCACGGAAGCGAAGGAAGCGTAAAGCCGCAGGTTAGCCGAGCCTTTCCTTGCTGGCGGCGCGATCGGGAACGACGTAGATTCTGTGGTGTCGAAAAGTAGAACGCGTCCAAAGTTAGCTTTGGCTAAGCTAAATCGGGGAAGAAGATCATGGCCCTCATCGAAACCGAGGCCGCGCTGCATGAGGCGCACCGCGACAACCACACGCACCGCGATGTCAACGGCGGCTGGCTGCGCCCCGCCGTCTTCGGCGCGATGGACGGCCTGGTCTCCAACCTCGCCCTGATGACCGGCGTGGCCGGTGGTTCCGTCGGCCACCAGACCATCGTCATCACCGGCCTCGCGGGCCTCGCCGCCGGCGCCTTCTCCATGGCCGCCGGCGAGTACACCTCCGTCGCCTCCCAGCGCGACCTGGTCGAGGCCGAGCTGGACGTCGAGCGCCGCGAACTGCGCCGGCACCCCCAGGACGAGGAGGACGAGCTGGCGGCGCTGTACGTGGCGCGGGGCGTGGCCCCCGACCTGGCCCGCGAAGTGGCCCGGCAGCTGTCCAAGGACCCCGAGCAGGCCCTGGAGATACACGCCCGCGAGGAGCTGGGCATCGATCCGGGCGACCTGCCCTCCCCGCTGGTCGCGGCCGTCTCCTCCTTCGGCTCCTTCGCCCTCGGCGCGCTGCTGCCCCTGCTGCCGTACCTGCTCGGCGCCACCGACCTGTGGCCCGCCCTGCTGCTCGCGCTCGTCGGACTCTTCGGCTGTGGCGCCGTGGTGGCCAAGGTGACCGCGCGCAGCTGGTGGTTCAGCGGTCTGCGGCAGCTCGCGCTGGGTGGCGCGGCCGCCGGTGTGACGTACGCCCTGGGGACCCTGTTCGGAACGGCCGTAGGATAAGGCGCGACCGGTACTTATACGGGATGACGAATAAGTAGCCGTTACCCGTTGGTTTCGGATGCATGACCGCGGGGCATGAGCCGTAAGCGCCGTGGGCAATGACGCCTGCCGCACCCCCTGCGGGGCGGGCCGACGAAGCCCCCCCTGCTCCCCCCGGACCGATGGACACCGATCCGACCGATGGTGTCGCAGCGGTCCACCCACACGCGTTCGCCGCCACCGCGGCGGCCGGCCCGCCCCGTGCGGCATCCCGGCCGTCGCGCCATGCGGCACCGGCCGTTTCGTGCGGTACCCGGCCGCCCCGCGCGGCTCCCGGACACCCGGCCATGAACCCTCGCTGTGTCCGCATGATGAAACGGAGTATCCGCTTCCCGAGAACCGGGCCATCATGTAACCTGCACGAAATTTCGCCATCTCCGCAGAGGGCCAACGTCGTCCCTCGGCACACGCCACATGCCACATGACGACGACGGGAGAGCCGATGCGTACGCCGCGCCAGCCGTCCCAGCATTCCGAGAACGGCCAGAACTGGTCGTTCATGGATGCTCGCCCTGCTGCGCAGGGTATGTACGACCCCCGCAACGAACACGATGCCTGCGGCGTCGGTTTCGTCGCCACTCTCACCGGCGAGGCCTCCCACACCCTGGTCGAGCAGGCGCTGACCGTGCTGCGCAACCTGGAGCACCGCGGCGCCACCGGCTCCGAGCCGGACTCGGGCGACGGCGCGGGCCTGCTCTCGCAGGTGCCGGACGCCTTCTTCCGCGAGGTGGCCGGATTCGAGCTGCCCGCCGCCGGTTCCTACGCCGCCGGTATCGCCTTCCTGCCCCCGGAGGGCACCGAGGACGCCGCGGCGGCCATCGACGCCATCGCCGCCGAGGAGGGCCTGACCGTCCTCGGCTGGCGCGAGGTGCCGGTCGCCCCCGAGCTGCTGGGCGCCACCGCCCGCTCCACCATGCCGGTCTTCCGGCAGATCTTCGTGACCGACGGGGCCAGCGAGGGCATCGCCCTGGACCGCAAGGCGTTCGTGCTGCGCAAGCGCGCCGAACGCGAGGCGGGCGTCTACTTCCCCTCGCTGTCCGCGCGCACCATCGTCTACAAGGGCATGCTGACCACCGGCCAGCTGGAGCCCTTCTTCCCGGACCTGTCCGACCGCCGCTTCGCCTCCGCGATCGCGCTGGTGCACTCCCGGTTCTCCACGAACACCTTCCCGTCGTGGCCGCTGGCGCACCCGTACCGCTTCGTCGCCCACAACGGTGAGATCAACACCGTCCAGGGCAACCGCAACTGGATGCGCGCCCGCGAGTCCCGGCTGGCCACCGACCTGTTCGGCCCCGCGGAGAAGCTGGACCGCCTCTTCCCGGTGTGCACTCCGGGCGCCTCCGACTCCGCCTCCTTCGACGAGGTCCTGGAGCTGCTGCACCTCGGCGGCCGTTCGCTGCCGCACGCCGTGCTGATGATGATCCCGGAGGCCTGGGAGAACCACGCCACCATGGACCCGGCCCGGCGCGCCTTCTACGGCTACCACGCCACCATGATGGAGCCCTGGGACGGCCCCGCCTGCGTCACCTTCACCGACGGCACCCAGGTCGGCGCCGTACTCGACCGCAACGGCCTGCGCCCCGGCCGCTACTGGGTCACCGACGACGGCCTGGTCGTCCTCGGCTCCGAGGTCGGCGTCCTGGACATCGACCCCGTACGGGTCGTCCGCAAGGGCCGCCTCCAGCCCGGCCGGATGTTCCTCGTGGACACCGCCGAGCACCGCATCATCGAGGACGACGAGGTCAAGGCCGCCCTCGCCGGCGCCGAGCCGTACGCCGAGTGGCTGGAGGCCGGCGAGATCGAGCTGGCCGACCTGCCCGAGCGCGAGCACATCGTGCACACCCACGCCTCGGTCACCCGCCGCCAGCAGACCTTCGGCTACACCGAGGAGGAGCTGCGCGTCCTCCTCGCCCCGATGGCCCGCACCGGCGCCGAGCCGATCGGCTCCATGGGCACCGACTCCCCGATCGCGGCCCTGTCCGAGCGCCCCCGGCTGCTGTTCGACTACTTCACCCAGCTGTTCGCCCAGGTCACCAACCCGCCGCTGGACGCCATCCGCGAGGAACTGGTCACCTCCCTGCGCAGCGCGCTGGGCCCGCAGGGCAACCTGCTGGAGCCGACCGCCGCCTCCTGCCGGTCCGTCCTGCTGCCCTTCCCGGTGATCGACAACGACGAGCTGGCCAAGCTCATCCACATCAACGCCGACGGCGACATGCCCGGCTTCAAGGCCGTGACCCTCTCCGGTCTGTTCCGGGTGAGCGGCGGCGGCGAGTCGCTGGCCGCCCGTATAGCGGAGATCTGCGCCGAGGCCGACGCGGCCATCGAGAACGGCGCCCGCCTGATCGTCCTCTCCGACCGGCACTCCGACGCCGAGCACGCGCCGATCCCCTCGCTGCTGCTCACCGCGGCCGTTCACCACCACCTCATCCGCACCAAGCAGCGCACCCACGTGGGCCTGCTGGTCGAGGCCGGCGACGTCCGCGAGGTCCACCACGTCGCTCTGCTGATCGGCTACGGCGCCGCCGCCGTCAACCCGTACCTCGCGATGGAGTCGGTGGAGGACCTGCTGCGCGCGGGCACCTTCCTCCAGGGCATCGAGCCCGAGAAGGCCATCAAGAACCTGATCTACGCCCTCGGCAAGGGCGTCCTGAAGGTCATGTCCAAGATGGGCATCTCCACCGTCGCCTCCTACCGCGGCGCCCAGGTCTTCGAGGCCGTCGGCCTGGACGAGGCCTTCGTGGAGAAGTACTTCAACGGCACCGCCACCAAGATCGGCGGCGTCGGCATCGACGTCATCGCCGCCGAGGTCGCCGCCCGGCACGCCAAGGCCTACCCGGCCTCCGGCATCGCCCCGGCGCACCGCGCCCTGGACATCGGCGGCGAGTACCAGTGGCGCCGCGAGGGCGAGCCGCACCTGTTCGACCCGGAGACGGTCTTCCGCCTCCAGCACTCCACGCGCACCGGCCGCTTCGACATCTTCAAGAAGTACACCTCGCGGGTGAACGAGCAGTCCGAGCGCCTGATGACGCTGCGCGGCCTGTTCGGCTTCACCTCGGACCGGGCGCCGATCCCGGTCGAGGAGGTCGAGCCGGTCAGCGAGATCGTCAAGCGGTTCTCGACCGGCGCGATGTCGTACGGCTCCATCTCCAAGGAGGCGCACGAGACCCTCGCCATCGCCATGAACCAGCTCGGCGGCAAGTCCAACACCGGTGAGGGCGGCGAGGACCCGGAGCGCCTGTACGACCCCGCGCGCCGCTCGGCGATCAAGCAGGTCGCCTCCGGCCGCTTCGGCGTCACCTCCGAGTACCTGGTCAACGCGGACGACATCCAGATCAAGATGGCCCAGGGCGCCAAGCCCGGCGAGGGCGGCCAGCTGCCCGGCCACAAGGTCTACCCCTGGGTCGCCAGGACCCGGCACTCGACGCCCGGCGTGGGCCTGATCTCCCCGCCGCCGCACCACGACATCTACTCCATCGAGGATCTGGCCCAGCTGATCCACGACCTCAAGAACGCCAACCCCCGCGCCCGGATCCACGTCAAGCTGGTCTCCGAGGTCGGCGTCGGCACCGTCGCGGCCGGGGTGTCCAAGGCACACGCGGACGTCGTGCTGATCTCCGGTCACGACGGCGGCACCGGCGCCTCCCCGCTGACCTCGCTGAAGCACGCGGGCGGCCCCTGGGAGCTGGGCCTCGCCGAGACCCAGCAGACGCTGCTGCTCAACGGACTGCGCGACCGGATCGTCGTACAGACCGACGGTCAGCTCAAGACCGGCCGCGATGTGGTCATCGCCGCGCTGCTCGGCGCCGAGGAGTTCGGTTTCGCGACCGCGCCGCTCGTCGTCTCCGGCTGCGTCATGATGCGCGTGTGCCACCTGGACACCTGTCCGGTCGGCATCGCCACCCAGAACCCGGTGCTGCGCGAGCGCTTCGCCGGCAAGGCCGAGCACATCGTGAACTTCTTCCGGTTCATCGCCGAGGAGGTCCGCGAGCTCCTCGCCGAGCTGGGCTTCCGCTCCATCGAGGAGGCCGTCGGCCACGCCGAGGTGCTGGACGTGCGGCGCGCCGTCGACCACTGGAAGGCGCAGGGCCTGGACCTGGAACCGCTGTTCCACGTGCCGGACCTGCCCGAGGGCGCCGCCCGCCACCGGCTGACCGCCCAGGACCACGGCCTGGAGAAGGCCCTGGACAACGAGCTGATCAAGCTCGCCGCCGACGCCCTCGCCGCGAACGACGCGACCGAGGCCCAGCCGGTGCGCGCCCAGGTCGCCATCCGCAACATCAACCGCACGGTCGGCACCATGCTGGGCCACGAGGTGACCCGGAAGTTCGGCGGCGCGGGCCTGCCCGAGGACACCATCGACATCACCTTCACCGGTTCCGCGGGCCAGTCCTTCGGCGCCTTCCTGCCGCGCGGCATCACGCTGCGCCTGGAGGGCGACGCCAACGACTACGTGGGCAAGGGCCTGTCCGGCGGCCGGATCATCGTCCGCCCGGACCGCGCCGCCGACCACCTCGCCGAGTACTCGACGATCGCGGGCAACACCATCGGCTACGGCGCCACCGGCGGCGAGCTGTTCCTGCGCGGTCGTACCGGCGAGCGGTTCTGTGTGCGCAACTCCGGCGCGCTGGTCGTCTCCGAGGGCGTGGGCGACCACGGCTGCGAGTACATGACCGGTGGTCACGCGGTCGTCCTCGGCCCGACCGGCCGCAACTTCGCGGCGGGCATGTCCGGTGGCATCGCCTACGTCATCGACCTCGACCCCGACAACGTCAACGCGGGCAACGCGGACGCCGTCCAGGAGCCGGACGAGTCGGACAAGGCGTGGCTGCACGACGTGGTGCGCCGGCACGCCGAGGAGACCGGTTCGACCGTCGCCGCGAAGCTGCTCGCCGACTGGGACGCGGCCGCGGCCCGGTTCAGCAAGATCATCCCCCGCACGTACCAGGCAGTGCTCGCCGCCAAGGACGCCGCCGAGCGAGCCGGTCTCTCCGAGACCGAGATCACCGAGAAGATGATGGAGGCGGCGACCAATGGCTGATCCGAAGGGCTTCCTCAACCACGGCCGCGAGGTCGCCAGGACCCGCCCCGTCGGTGAGCGCGTCAAGGACTGGAACGAGGTCTACGTCCCCGGCTCGCTGCTGCCGATCATCGGCAAGCAGGCCGGCCGGTGCATGGACTGCGGCATCCCGTTCTGCCACAACGGCTGTCCGCTCGGGAACCTGATCCCCGAGTGGAACGACTACGCCTACCGCGAGGACTGGGCCGCCGCCTACGAGCGGCTGCACGCCACCAACAACTTCCCGGAGTTCACCGGGCGGCTGTGCCCGGCGCCGTGCGAGTCGGCGTGCGTGCTCGGCATCAACCAGCAGCCTGTCACCATCAAGAACGTCGAGGTCTCCATCATCGACAAGGCGTGGGACGGCGGGCACGTCGTGCCGCGCATCCCCGAGCGCCTGTCCGGCAAGACGGTCGCGGTGATCGGCTCGGGCCCCGCCGGCCTGGCCGCCGCCCAGCAGCTGACCCGCGCGGGACACACGGTCGCCGTCTACGAGCGCGCGGACCGCATCGGCGGCCTGCTGCGGTACGGCATCCCCGAGTTCAAGATGGAGAAGCGGCACATCAACCGCCGTATCGAGCAGATGCGCGCGGAGGGCACCCGCTTCCGCACCGGCGTCGAGATCGGCCGGGACCTGAACGCGCGGGACCTGAAGAAGCGCTACGACGCGATCGTGATCGCCGCCGGCTCCACCACCGCCCGTGACCTTCCCGTCCCCGGACGGGAGCTGAAGGGCATCTACCAGGCGATGGAGTACCTGCCCCTGGCCAACAAGGTCCAGGAGGGCGACTACGTGACCCCGCCCGTGTCGGCCGAGGGCAAGCACGTCGTCGTGATCGGCGGCGGTGACACCGGCGCGGACTGCGTGGGCACCGCCCACCGGCAGGGCGCGGCCTCGGTCACCCAGCTGGAGATCATGCCCCGCCCGAACGACGAGCGGCACCCGACCGGGCAGCCCTGGCCCACCTTCCCGATCCTCTACAAGGTCACCTCGGCCCACGAGGAGGGCGGCGAGCGGCTCTACTCCGTCTCCACCACCCACTTCGAGGGCGACGAGGACGGCAATGTGCAGTGGCTGCACCTGGCCGAGGTCGCGTTCGTGGACGGCAAGCTCAGCCAGAAGCCGGGCACCGAGCGCCGCATCCCGGCCCAGCTGGTCACCCTGGCGATGGGCTTCACCGGCACCGACCGGGAGAACGGCCTGGTGGAGCAGTTTGGTCTAGACCTCGATGAGCGGGGTAACATCGCCCGCGACGCCGACTTCCAGACCAATGTGCCGGGGGTGTTCGTCGCCGGTGACGCCGGCCGCGGGCAGTCCCTGATCGTCTGGGCGATCGCGGAGGGCCGCTCGGCCGCCCGCGGCGTCGACCGCTACCTGACCGGGGCCAGCGACCTGCCGGCCCCGATCCGCCCGACCGACCGCGCGCTCGCGGTCTGACGGCACCCCTGGAACGTCCCGCACAAAGGCGTGCGGAACACCAATGGCGCCTGCCCACCTGTCCCCGACCGGACGACCGGGCAGGCGCCGTTGACTTTTCCCCGGCGTTGCCCGGCGCGCTGTCCGGCGCGATCCCGCCGTGTGCTGTTCCGCCGCCCCGGATCAGGCGGTCAGCGAGGCCGCCTTCAGCCAGGCGAGCGCGAGCAGCAGGGCGAGCAGGGCCACGCACACCCCCGCCTGCACCAGGGCGCGCCGCCCCTCGCGGGGCGCGAAGGCGAAGGCCAGGGTCACCACGGCGCCCGCGAGCAGCCCGCCGAGGTGGCCCTGCCAGGAGGTCAGCCCCGCCGAGATCACCAGCCACAGCAGCAGGCCCGCCATGTACCGGTTGACCTCGCGCATGTCGTGGCCGAGGCGGCGGCCCATGACCCAGTAGGCGGCGCCCAGACCGAAGATCGCACCGGAGGCGCCGACCGTGTACGACTCCGGGACCAGCAGCAGCTCCAGCACCGAACCGCCGAGCGCCGACAGCAGGTACAGGGCGAGGTAGCGCACGCGGCCCAGCTCAATCTCCACGACCCGGCCGGTGTTCCACAGCGCCACCATGTTGAACAGGACGTGCGTGATCCCGAACGTCCCCTCGCCGGGCGTCAGATGCAGGAACGCGCCGGTCAGCAGCCGGTACCACTCCCCGTGCGCGACCCCCTCCGGCACATAGCCGGCAGGCGTGGTGCCGAGCATCGCGAAGCGGTACTCGAACGCCGGCCGGGCCAGCTCCACCACATACGCCACCACGTTCAGCCCGACCAGCACATACGTCAGCAGCGGCACCGCGGCGACCCGGCCCCCGAACACGGTCCGCGCCCGCCGGACCGACCGGGCACCCTCCCGCACGCTCCCCCAGTTCTCGGCTTCGCTCGAACCGGGAGGGGCCCCCATCGCGCACTGATGCCCGACGGACGCCGCCCGCATGCAGGCCGGGCAGATGAAACGGTCGCAGCGGGTGCAGCGGACGTACGACTCCACCCGCGGATGACGGAAACAGGTGGTCACGACGGACTCGGCGGCCACGGGCCGGCTCCTCGGAAGGGGAAGAACGACAAGGAAGGGGGAGGGGCGGGGGGAGACACAGCGGGCCGGTGGGGCGGCAGCGATCAAAATAGCGAACCGGTGGGACGGGCGCGACGCCCGGTGCGCGTGATCACGTAGGCTCGGCTCCTCGGAACAGCCGGAGGGGGGCCATGGCCGCCATCAGTCTGCGCAAGGTGGAGGAGACCGCGCCCGCGCTCGTCGGCGCCTACCGCTCGGCCGGGGTCAGCCTGCGCAAACACGGCCTGGACGGGCTGCGGGCCGCCGTCTACCTCGTCCTCGACTACTCCGGCTCCATGCGGCCGTACTACCAGGACGGCAGCGTCCAGGCGCTCGCCGACCGGGTGCTGGGGCTGTCCGCGCACCTGGACGACGACGGCCGGGTGCCGGTGGTGTTCTTCTCCACCGGCATCGACGCCGTCACCGACATACCCCTCGCCCGGCACGCGGGCAGCGTCGAGCGGATCGTCACCGGGCTCGGCCACATGGGCAAGACCAGCTACCACCTGGCGATGGACGCCGTCATCGACCACTACCTGGACGGCGGCGCCACCGACCCCGCCCTGGTCGTCTTCCAGACCGACGGCGGCCCCATCAACAAGCTCGCCGCGGAACGCTACCTCTGCAAGTCCGCCAAGATGCCCCTGTTCTGGCAGTTCATCGGCTTCGGCGACCCGCACGGCAAGCAGTTCGACTTCCTGCGGAGACTGGACGAACTCCCGGTGCCCGGCAAGCGGATCGTGGACAACGCCGGCTTCTTCCACGCGGGCGAGGACCCCCGGCGCCTGACCGACACCGAGCTGTACGACCGTCTCGTCGGCGAGTTCCCCTCCTGGCTGTCGGCCGCCCGCGCCGCCGGCATCGTCCGCCCCGCCTGAACCGGCGGGCGCGCGGCGCACCGGCTCCGCTCGGCCCCCGGACGCTCAGGTGTCGCACTCCAGCACCGCCCCGCACAACCCGCACCGCGCCCGGACCCGCCCCCGCACCGGCACCCTGATCCGCTGGTGGCAGGTCGGGCAGGGGAAGGTGACGTGGAGGCGGCCGGCGGGGTCGGAGCCGAAGGAGTAGGGGACGCCCGCGGGAGCCCGCGCGGCCTGGCGGCGGTCGTGGGCGTAGCGGTGGCGGCCGGCCCAGCCGGCGCCGGTCAGCGGGGGCTGCCGGGTGTCCTGCCGGGCGCGGGCCAGGCCCTTGGTGTACGCGGTGTACGCCTGCGGGCTGGTGAACCGGACCGAGGGGTCCTCGCCGAACAGCAGGGACCGCTTGGCCAGCACATAGCCGAACTCCTCCGGGGTGAGGTAGCCCAGCTTCTGCGAGGAGAGCGCGTCCTCGCGGTAGGCGTCCAGCAGGAGCCAGCCCGCGCCCAGGTACGTCGTCACCGTGTCCGTGAGGATCTCGTTCTCCGCCGTCGTGGGGAAGGCGAGGTCCAGGCGGTGCAGATAGACGTGCGCCACCTCGTGCGCGAGCGCCGCGCCGATGTCCCGGCGATGGGTGCGGAAACGGTCGTTCAGCTCCACGAAGTACTCGGGCCCCGCCGCCAGTTCGACGTTCGCCGCATGGGTCATCTCCCGGAAGCCGACGATCAGCCGCGCGTCCGGCAGCCGGAAGTGCCGCACCAGCTCGCGGGCCACCCGCTGCGCCCCCAGATGCAGGTCGTCGGTGTCGCAGAACGCCACGTCCGCGGGGGCCACACTGGCCGAGAACGTCCGCACGGCCGTCGGCGACAGCCGCCGGTACAGCGCGGTGATCGCCGCCCGCACCGTCTCCAGATGCGGGAACCCGTGCTCCACCGGTCCGCCGTTCGCCACGCCGGCACCCCCAGACGCCCCGACAGTCCGATGAGCCCTCGCGACCCCCGCGCCCGAGCCCGCACCGCTCCTCCAGGGTAGGCGCCCCGCCGCCCGCCGCCACCGCCCACGACACCCGGCGGTGGCCTCGGTCTCACACCGGCAGCAGCCGCGGCGCCACCCCGTCCCCCTCCGTGTCCTCCAGCTCCAGCACCCACACCTCGTTCGCCCCCGCCCGCAGCACCGGACCGGGAACGTACAGCGACCGCTGGGGCCCCGCCGACCAGTAGCGGCCCAGGCAGAAGCCGTTGATCCACACGAAACCGCGCGTCAGGCCCGGCAGTTCCAGCCGGGCGTCCCCGGCCGTCCCGAGCACCGTGGCCGTGCCCCGGTACAGTCCCCGTCCCCCCGCGGCGGGCGGCGCGCCGAACGGCACCGCGGACACGCCGTCCCCGAACGCGTCCAGATCCAGCCCGCGGGCCCGCACCCCGTGCAGGTACTGCCGCTCGTGCAGCACACCCCCGGTGATCCCCTTCGCCTCGCCCAGGCGCGGCCCGTAGTTCACCCGGCCGAGGGACTCCACCCACAGCTCCACCCGCGCCGGACCCGCGACGGGCTCCTTCAGCCGCGGTTCCGCCTCGGTGAGCACCCCGGCCCGCACCCCGTCGACGTACACCACGGCCAGATCCCGCAGCCCCCGCACGGTCAGCGGGTACGGCTCGCGCGGTCCGGGCACATCCACCTCGTAGCGGACCAGGCCGCGCGTGACGCCCAGGTCCTCGAACGTGGGCGCCTGGGGGCGTGTCGTCTCCTCGCCGCCCAGGGCGGCCAGAACGGCGTCCATAGGCGCCCATCCGGTGAGCGAAACCCCGACGGGGGAACTCAATCGCGGGGGCTGTGGCGGCAGTTCCGGCAAGGGGCCCTCGCGGTAGCGCGCCAGCACCTCCCTGAAGCGCCGGAACTTCTCGGTGGGGCGGCCGTATTCGTCCACCGGGGCGTCGTAGTCGTAGGAGGTCACATCCGGCTGGAGCGCGCCCTCGTGCAGCTCGCCGCCCCGGTTCGCGCCCGCCCAGCCGCCGAAGCTGGTGCCGCCGTGCGCCATGTAGAGGTTCACCGAGGCACCGCACTCCAGGATCTCCCGCAGCGCCCCGGCGGCCTCCTCCGGGTCGCGCGCGGCGGGCGCCCCGGACCAGTGGTCGAACCAGCCGCACCAGAACTCCATGCACATCAGCGGGCCCGAGGGACGGTGGCGGCGCAGCGCGGCGAACGCCTCGCGCGCGCGGGAGCCGAAATTCGCCGTGGCGAGCACGCCGGGCACGGACCCGCCGGTCAGCATGTGGTCCTCGGGGCCGTCGGAGGTGCACAGCGGCACCGTGACGCCCCCGGCGCGCAACAGGGCGGCCAGTCGGGCGAGGTAGCCCGCGTCGGAGCCGTAACTGCCGTACTCGTTCTCCACCTGCACCAGCACCACCGGGCCGCCGCGGTCGGCCTGCCGGGGCACGATCTCGGGCAGCAGCCGGCCGAACCAGTCGCGGACCCGGCTCAGATACCGCTCGTCCCGTGTGCGCACCCGCCGGCCCAGCTCGCCGGTCAGCCAGGCCGGCAGACCGCCGTTCTCCCACTCGGCGCAGATGTAGGGGCCGGGCCGCACGATCGCCCACAGGCCCGCCGCGCGCGCCGCGTCCAGGAACCGGCCCACCGCCGCCACGTCCCGGTGGCGCCCCGCAGCCGGCTCGTGCAGATTCCACGGCACATAGGTCTCCACGCAGTTCAGGCCCATCGCCCGCAGCATCGCGAGCCGGTGCCCCCATTGCTCCTCGTGCACCCGGAAGTAGTGCAGCGCGCCGGACAGCAGCCGCACCGGCCGCCCGTCCAGCAGGAAGTCCCGCTCGCCCACGGTGAACTCGCTCATACCGCCAAGGCTCACCCCTTCCGGTGCCCCGCGCCATGGACGAAGATCGGCGCCACTTGGACAAAAACCGGCCGCCGCCGACGCCGGGAGGAGCAGCGGTGTACCAGACCTGGATGCGGTTCTTCAGCCCCGGCCCCGCCCACCACCGCCTCGGCCTGGTCTGCCTCGGCGTCGGACTCCAGCACGGCGCGCTGCCCACCGTGGGCCCGCGCACCCTCGACCACCACGTGGCCGTCGTGATCAGCTCCGGCGGCGGCTGGTACGCCGGCGCCGACGGCCGCCGTACGATCGTCACCGCGCCCGCGCTGCTCTGGCTCACCCCCGGTGTGCCCCACCACTACGCACCCGGTCCGGACACCGGCTGGGACGAGGGCTTCGTGGACTTCGCCGGGCCCGCCACCGCCACCTACACCGAGCTGGGCTACATCGAGCCCGAACGGCCCGTCGTGGCCCTCTCCGACGCCGCGGGACCCCGCGCGGTGATCGCCCGCATCACCCGCGCCGCCCGCCGCGGCAACCCCCTCCTGGAGGTGGAGACCGGCGCCGCCGTGCACGAACTCCTCGTCGCCCTGCGCCGCGCCCGCGCCGACCTCGCCCCCGACGGCGACCAGGTCCTCGAAGCCCTCGCGCGGGACGCCTGCACCCCGCTCAGCGTCGCCGACCACGCCGCCCGGCACGGCATGACCACCGCCGAACTGCGCGGCGCCGTCCGCCGGGCGGCCGGCTGCACCCCCAAGGACTACCTGCTCGGCATCCGGCTCGGCCGCGCCAAGGAACTCCTCGCCGGCACCGAACTGCCCGTCGCCGCCGTCGCCCGCCGCGTCGGCTACGACGATCCCGCCTACTTCTCCCGCCTGTTCACCCGCCGCGTCGGCCTCGCCCCGGCCCGCTTCCGCGCCCAGCAGGGCCGCAGCGTCCCCGGCGGCTGGAGCGACCGCGTCCCGGACCCGGACGACCCCCCGGTGATCCACCCCTCGGACACCGCATGAGCCGCACCCCGCCGACCACATAGGGTGGGCGTCCATGACCACCAGCAACACCGGCACGGGTGACGTGGACCCCGCGGTCCGCCAGGAACTGGAGCGGCTGCGCGACAGCATCGACAACATCGACGCGGCCGTCGTCCACATGCTCGCCGAACGCTTCAAGGCCACCCAGCAGGTCGGCCGGCTCAAGGCCGTGCACCAGCTGCCGCCCGCCGACCCGGCCCGCGAGGCCCGCCAGATCGACCGGCTGCGCCGGCTCGCCGAGAACGCCAAGCTCGATCCCGCGTTCGCCGAGAAGTTCCTCAACTTCATCATCGCCGAGGTGATCAGGCACCACGAGCGCATCGCCGAGGACACCAACGGGAACTGAACCCGGAACCCGGAGACCGGGCACCGAATCCCGAACAAGGGGAAGAAAAGGGCGGGTCGGATAATAGGCGTGTAACGCTCCCGCGCTGTGCGCTGTCAGTCCCATCAGGCAGCATGGCATCCATGTCCGTACTCACGCGCGACGAAGCGCAGCTCCGAGCTCAGCTCCTCGACGTCCACCGCTACACGGTCGAACTGGACCTCACCACCGGGGACGAGACCTTCGGCTCCCGTACCGTGATCCGGTTCAGCACGCGGTCCGACGGGGACACGTTCCTCGAGGTGAAGCCCGCCGAGCTGCGCTCCGTGACCCTGGACGGACAGCCCCTGGGCCCGGACGCGCTGCGCGAGGACCGGCTGCTGCTGAAGAACCTCACCGCGGGCGAGCACGAGCTGCGCGCCGAGGCGGCCATGCGCTACTCGCGCACCGGCGAGGGCATGCACCGCTTCACCGACCCGGTCGACGGCGAGACGTACGTCTACACGCAGCTGGCCATGGACGACGTCCAGCGGGTCTTCCCCGCCTTCGACCAGCCCGACCTGAAGGCCGTCTTCGAGGTCTCGGTCAAGGCGCCCGAGGAGTGGACCGTCCTCGCCAACGGCGTCACCGAGCGCGGTGCCGACGGCATCTGGCGGGCCGCCCCCACCCCGCCGATCTCCACCTACCTGGTCGCCGTCGCCGCCGGCCCCTGGCACTCGGTGCGCACCGAGCACCGCGGGCTGCCCTTCGGCATCCACTGCCGCCGCTCGCTCGCGCCCCACCTCGACGCCGACGCCGAGGAGATCTTCGAGGTCACGCGCGCGTGCTTCGACCGCTACCACGAGAAGTTCGAAGAGCCGTACCCCTTCGACTCCTACGACCAGGCGTTCGTGCCCGAGTTCAACGCGGGCGCCATGGAGAATCCGGGCCTGGTCACCTTCCGCGACGAGTTCGTCTACCGCTCCGCCGTCACCGACACCGAGCGCCAGCTGCGCGCCATGGTCATCTCGCACGAGATGGCCCACATGTGGTTCGGCGACCTCGTCACCCTCAAGTGGTGGGACGACATCTGGCTGAACGAGTCCTTCGCCGAGTACATGGGCTACCAGACCACCGCCGAGGCCACCCGCTTCACCGACCCCTGGACCGAGTTCGGCATCACCCGCAAGGCGTGGGGGTACGAAGCGGACCAGCGCCCCACCACCCACCCGGTCGCCCCCGAGGGCGTGGACGACGCCGCCACCGCCCTGCTCAACTTCGACGGCATCTCGTACGCCAAGGGCGCCTCCGCACTGCGTCAACTGGCGGCCTGGCTGGGCGAGAAGGACTTCCTCGCGGGCATCAACACCCACTTCGCCCGGCACCGGTTCGGCAACGCGACCCTCGCCGACTTCCTCGACTCCCTCGCCTCCGTCACCGAACGCGATGTGCGCGCCTGGGCCGACAGCTGGCTGCGCACCACCGGCGTCGACACCCTCACCCCCGTGATCGAGACCGCCGACGGCGCCTGCACGCTGGCCGTCGACCACCGGGGCAGCCGCCCGCACCGCATCGTCGCGGGGCTGTACGACCACGACGTCGCCGACGAGGACCGGCTGATCCTGCGCGAGCGCCTCGAACTCGACGTCCCGCAGGACACCCCGCGCCCCATCGGCAAGCGCCCCGCACTCCTCCTGCTCAACGACGGCGACCTCACCTACGCCAAGGTCCGCTTCGACACCGAGTCCTTCGCATCGGTCCGCAGCGGCCTGTCCGGGCTGCCCGACCCGCTCACCCGCGCGATCGTGTGGAACTCCCTGCGGGACGCGGTACGCGACGGCGAACTCGCGCCCGCCGCCTACCTGGAGATCGCCCGCGCCCATCTGCCGCGCGAGACCGACCTCGCCATCGCGCAGGGCGTGCTCGACTTCGCGCGCGGCCAGCTCGCCGACCAGTACCTGCCGGCCGGGGAGCGCCCGGCCGCGCTCGCCACCCTCACCGCCCTCTGCCGCGACCTGCTGCGCCGCACCGAGGACGGCGACCATCCGGGCCTGCGGCTGATCGCCGTCCGCCACCTGATCGACGTGGCCGCCCACCCGGACACCATCGCCGCCTGGCTCGCCGACGGCACCGTGCCCGGCGGCCCCGAGCTCGACCCCGACCTGCGCTGGCGCATCCTCGCCCGGCTCGCCGTACTCGGCGCCACCGACGAGGCCGCCATCGCCGCCGAACTGGCCCGCGACCCGAGCGCCACCGGCCAGGAGGGCGCCGCCCGCTGCCGCGCCGCCCTGCCCGACCCGGAGGCCAAGCGCGCGGCCTGGGCGACGATGTTCGGCGGCGACGAGCTGTCCAACTACCTGTTCAAGGCCACGGCCCACGGCTTCTGGCAGCCCGAACAGGCCGAGCTGGTACGGGAGTACGTGCCGCGCTTCTACGAGGAGTCGGTCCCCCTCGCCGCCCGCCGCGGCCACGCCATCGCCGCCTCCGCCGGCCGCTGGTGCTTCCCGGCCCACGCCGTGGACGCCGAGCACCTGCGCCTGGGCGAGGCATGCCTGGACCGCGACGACCTCACCCCGTCCCTGCGCCGCGCCCTGGCCGACCGCCTGGACGACCTGGGCCGCGCGCTGCGGGCCCGCGAGGGCGGGGCACGGCAGTAGTCCCGACGAAGCCGGGCGCCGCCGACCCGTCATAACCGTGCGGCGCCCGGCCCGTCACGACCACGCGGCTCGCGGCCCGTTATGACCGCGCGGTGCCCGGCACCGCCCCCTAGGCTCGGGGCACCGACAGGAACGACCGAGCCGGGAGGCAACCATCGTGATCGCAGTGACCGGCGCGACCGGAAACGTGGGCCGTGCCCTGGTGGACCGGCTCCTCGCCGCGGGCCGGCCGGTACGCGCGCTGACCCGTGACCCGGCGCGGGCCGCGCTGCCCGAGCGGGCCGAGGTGGTGCGGTTCCGGCCCGAGGAACCCGCGGCCCTGTTCGACGGGGTGACCGGAGTCTTCCTCTACGCGCAGGCCGTCACCGGACCTTTGCTGGCGGCGGCGCGCGCGGCCGGGGTCCGCCACGCCGTCCTGCTCTCCAGCGGCATCGTCCAGGAGGGCGCCGACGAGACCCACCCCATCCACGTCCTGCACGCCACCGCCGAGCGGCTGATCCGCGACAGCGGCCTCGCGTGGACGTTCCTGCGGCCCAACGCGTTCGCCACCAACGCCCTCCAGTGGGCACCCCAGATCCGCGCCGGGAACACCGTCCGGGGCGTCTACGCGGACGCGGTCACCGCGCCGATCCACGAGGACGACATCGCCGCCGTCGCCGAGCGCGCGTTCCTGGACGACGGCCACGAGGGCGCCGTACACCGCCTGACCGGGCCGGAGGCGGTCACCAACGCAGGCCAGGTCGCGGCGATCGGCGCGGCCGTCGGCCGGGAACTGACCTTCGTGGAGGCCGACCCCCGCACGGCGGGCCCCGAGTTGTTCCCGTACCTGGACCCGCACATGCTCGCCCGCCTCCTCGAAACCTTCGAGGCCACCATCGGCGTACCCCCGGAGATCACCGGCACGGTCGAGCGGATCACCGGCACCCCGGCCCGCACCTTCGCCCACTGGGCACGAGACCACGCCCCGGACTTCGGCGCCGACTCCGCGGCCCAGCGGGCGGATTCGGGGCGCGGATTCAGCTGACCCGGGATGCGGATTCGAGGACGCGGATTCAGCTGACTCGGGACGCGGATTCAGGGACGCGGATTCCGGGGCGTGGATTCCGGGGCGTGGATTCCGTGGCTCGGTGCTCGGCGGCGTGCGAAACCGTCGGGCACCCTCGCCCCGGCCCCGGCCCCGGCCCCGGCCCTGGCCCGGCTCCGACTCCAGCCCCGGCTGCGGGCGCGGCCCCCACTCTGGCTCCGGTCCCGACTCCAGCCCCGGTTGCGGCTCCAGGCATGGCCCCCGCTCCGGCTCCGGGCGCGGCCCCGACTCCAGCCCCCGCCCCGACCCCGGCTCCGGCTGCGGACGCGGCCCCGGCTCAGACCCCGGCTCCAGCCCCTGCTCCGGGCGTGGCCCCGACTCCAGCCCCGGCTCTGGCTCCGACTCCGACCCGCTCCGGCCCTGGCTCTGGCTGCGGGCGCGGCCCCTACTCTCGCTCCGACCCCGACCCCGACCCCGACTCCAGCCCCGGCTCTGGCTCCAGCCCCCGCTCCGAGCGCGGGCTCAAGAGCCCCCGTTCCGCCGCCGGCCCCGGCTCCGGGCGTGGGCTCAGGACCCCCCGTTCCGCCGCCGCAGCACCGCCCGTCGCACTTCCCCCTCCCGCGGGCCCGGTCGCCGGTTCGCGGTGGCCGGGCCGGGGGCCGGGGCGAGGTCGAAGCCGAGCCGCTCCAGGAAGCGTTCGCCGGGGCGCCAGCCGGGCGGGACCGTCGCCGTCACCAGGGGAGCGTCCCCGGCCCGTGCCAGCAGGGAGCGGGCCAGGGTGTGGCCGAGGCCCCGGCCGCGGGCCCAGGGGGCCAGCAGGAACAGGCCGACGGCCACCGCGCCCGGCTCCGGATGGTCGCGCACCGCGTCCACCACGCCCGCGACCACCCCGTCCCGCTCCAGCACCAGCAGCACCTTGGCCTCGGGGTGTGCGCCCTCGGGCAGGGCGTAGCACAGGCTCTGCACATCGCCCGGCGCCGACGGCAGCCCGGTGGCCGCCAGGAAATAGTCCTCGCACTCCTCGAACAGCCGGATCAGCGGCGCCTCGTCCGCCGGGCCGAGCTCACGCACCAGCACCCGTTCGCCGGGCACGTCGAGCATCCACGCGTCCACCATCCGGCCGACGGTAGTGCCGGGCACCGGCTCCAACAAGTTTTCCCCGTACGGCAGTACCCACGCACGGGTCCCGCTCGTTGGAGAGAGGGGACCCACGCCCCTCTTCCCGTACCACCCGGCGCGCCCCGAGCAGCCCCGAGAGCGGAGGCAAGCCCATGCCGACCCAGCCCCTCGCCTCCGGCCCGCACGGCCCGGACGCCCTCCGCCCGCTCCTCGGCACCGTGCTGGACGCGCTGGCGGAAGGCCGCGAAGCGCGCGGCGGCCCGCTGCCCGCCGGCGGACCCGAGGCCACCGCCCGGCGGGTCGCCGACGCGCTCGGGGACGTACTGCCGTACGAGGGCGACCCGGACGGCCTGCGCGTTCTCGTACGGCTCCTCGCCGAGGGCGCCGCCGACCCCGCCGACCCGCTGTGCGCCGGCCATCTGCACTGCCCGCCCCTCGCCGTGGCCACCGCGGCCGACCTCGCGGTCAGCGCCCTCAACCCCTCCCTCGACTCCTGGGACCAGGCCCCCGGCGCCACCGCCCTGGAATCCCTCGTCGCACGGGACCTCGCACGCGCCGCCGGACTGGCCGACGCCCTGGTCACCACCGGCGGCACCGAGTCCAACCAACTCGCCCTGCTGCTCGCCCGCGAGGCCGGCCACGGCAGCGTCCGGCTCGTCTGCGGCGCCGCCGCCCACCACTCGCTGGCCCGCGCCGCCTGGCTGCTCGGACTGCCCGACCCGGTGATCGTCCCGGCCCCCGGCGGCACCCTCGACCCGGCCGCCCTCGACGCCGCCCTCACCGCGCTCCCCGGCCCCCTGCTGGTCGCCGCCACCGCCGGCACCACCGACGCCGGACTCATCGACCCGCTGCCCGAGATCGCCGCCCTGTGCGCGGCCCACGGCGCCCGGCTGCACATCGACGCCGCCTACGGGGGCGGACTGCTGTTCAGCGACCGGCACCGCGCCCGGCTCGCCGGACTCGACGCCGCCCACACCGTCACCCTCGACCTGCACAAACTCGGCTGGCAACCGGTCGCCGCCGGCCTGCTCGCCGTCGCCGACCCGGCCGACCTCTCGGTCCTCCACCACCGCGCCGACTACCTGAACGCCGACGACGACACCGAGGCCGGCCACCCCGACCTGCTCGGCCGCTCCCTGCGCACCACCCGCCGCCCCGACATCCTCAAGGCCGCGGTCACCCTGCGCACCCTCGGCCGCCGCGGCCTCGGCGCCCTGGTCGACCACGTCTGCGACCTGGCCCAGGAGTTCGCCGCGCTCATCCGGGCCCACCCCGGTTTCGAGCTGTACGACACCCCCGTCATCAGCACCGTCCTGTTCCGCCCCGCCGAGGCCACCGACGCCGCCGTGGCCGGCGTCCGCCGGGAGCTGCTGCACGAAGGCCGGGCCGTCCTCGGCCGCGCCCGGCTCGACGGCCGCCTCTGGCTCAAGGCCACCCTCCTCAACCCCCACACCCGGCCGGACGACCTCGCCCACCTGTTGAAACTCGTCGAAGGAAGCACCCCCAGATGACCCCCCACCCGGCTCCGCAGACGGCCGCCCGCACCTCCCTGCTGCCGCGCCGCGACCCCGACGCCCCCCGCGACCTGGTCGGCATCGGCATCGGCCCCTGCAACCTCTCCCTCGCCGCCCTCGCCCACCCGCTGCCCGAACTCGACGCCGTCTTCTACGAACAGCGGCCCGGCTTCAGCTGGCACCCCGGCCTGCTCATCGAGGGCTCCACCATCCAGGTGCCCTTCCTCGCCGACCTGGTGAGCCTCGCCGACCCCACCAGCCCCTGGAGCTTCCTCAACTACCTCAGAACCCGCGAGCGACTGTTCCCCTTCTACTTCGCCGAGCGCTTCCACATCGAGCGCGCCGAGTACGACGCCTACTGCCGCTGGGTCGCCGAGCACCTGCCCGGACTGCGCTTCGGCCACCAGGTCGACGCCGTCCGCTGGAACCCCGAACGCGGCCTGTTCGAGGTCGACTTCACCCAGCTGGACGCCGACGGCGAGGCCGACGCCCTCGGCCGCGCCTACACCCGCAACCTCGTCCTCGGCGTCGGCACCGTCCCCCATGTGCCGGCCCCCCTCAAGCCCATGGTGGACGCCGAGGGGCTGCCCGTCTGCCATGCCGCCGACTACCTCGACCACCGCGAGGAGCTGCTGGCCGCCGGGCACATCACCGTGGTGGGCTCCGGGCAGTCCGGCGCCGAGATCTTCCTCGACCTGCTGCGCCGCCGCCCGGCCGGCGCGGAGCGGCTGCACTGGATCGGCCGCAGCCCCGCGTTCTCGCCGATGGAGTACTCCAAGCTCGGCCTGGAGCACTTCACCCCCGACTACACCCGCTACTTCCACGCCCTCGCCGAACCCGTCCGCGACCGGCTGGTCGATGCCCAGTGGCAGCTGCACAAGGCCGTCGACGCCGGCACCCTCGCCGCCATCCACGACGAGCTGTACCGGCGCACCCTGGACGGCGGCTGGCCCGACGCCGTCCTCACCCCCGGCGTGCGGGTGCGCACCGCGGGCCGGATCGCCAGCAACAAGATCGAACTCCATCTGGAACACCTGGAGGAGGGCAGCCGCTCCCGGCTCGCCACCGACGCCGTCGTCCTCGCCACCGGCTACCAGCAGCGGCCCCTCGGCCGACTGCTCGCCGGGCTCGACCCCTATATGCGCCGCGACGCCGCCGAGCGCCCGCGCATCGACGCGGACTTCCGCCTGGTCCTCGACCCCTCGGTCAAGGGCTCCGTCTACGTCCAGAACGCCGAACTGCACACCCACGGCGTCGGCGCCCCCGACCTGGGCCTCGCCGCCTGGCGCGGCGCCACCATCCTCAACTCCCTGACCGGAAAGGAGTCGTACCCCCTTCCGGCCCGTACGGCCTTCACCACCTTCGGACTGCGCGAACCGCATTCCGCCGTTCCCCAGGCCCGGCACTCCGCCCAGCGGCTCACCCCGCTCGTCGAAGAACGGCTCGTCGAAGAACGGTGAGCGAATTCGCTCATAGGAGCGGGCGCCCGCACAATTCAACACTTGTCAATAAGGCTTCACCTAAAGGTTGTTGAGTGGTCATGCCGCCCGGAATCTCTACCGACGGGTAAGCCCTAGGCTCGAACCATGCGCCGAGCAAAGATCGTTTGTACATTGGGGCCCGCCACCGACTCGTACGACCAGATCAAGGCACTGGTCGGGGCCGGAATGGACGTCGCCCGCCTCAACCTCAGCCACGGCACCCGCGCCGAACACGAGGAGCGTTACCAGCGCGTGCGCGAGGCTGCCGACGAAACCGGCCGCAGTGTCGGAATCCTCGCCGACCTTCAAGGTCCGAAGATCCGCCTCGGCCGGTTCGCCGAAGGACCGGTACTCCTTGAACGGGGCGATGAATTCACCATTACCGTCGAAGAGGGCGTCGAGGGCGACCGCCACCACTGCGGCACCACGTACGCGGGGCTCGCCGGAGATGTCGCCCCCGGTGAGCGCGTCCTGGTGGACGACGGCCGGGTCTGCCTGGAGGTCACCGCCGTCGACGGCCCCCGCGTGCGCACCCGCGTGGTCGAGGGCGGCATGGTCTCCGACCACAAGGGCCTCAACCTGCCCGGCGTCGCCGTCTCCGTGCCCGCCCTGTCCGAGAAGGACGAGGAGGACCTGCGCTGGGCGCTGCACACCGGCGTCGACATCATCGCCCTGTCCTTCGTGCGCGGCGGCGACGACGTCCGGGTGGTGCACCGCATCATGGCCGAGGAGGGCCGCCGCCTCCCGGTGATCGCCAAGATCGAGAAGCCGCAGGCGGTCGCCAACCTGGACGACATCGTGGCCGCCTTCGACGGACTGATGGTCGCGCGCGGCGACCTCGGGGTGGAAATGCCCCTGGAGCAGGTGCCGATCGTCCAGAAGCGGGCCATCAAGCTCGCCCGGCGCAACGCCAAGCCGGTCATCGTCGCCACCCAGATGCTCGACTCCATGGTCGACAACTCCCGGCCCACCCGCGCCGAGGCATCCGACGTGGCCAACGCGGTCCTCGACGGCACCGACGCGGTGATGCTCTCCGGCGAGACCAGTGTCGGCAAGTACCCGGTGGAGACCGTGCGCACCATGGCGAAGATCGTCATGGCGGCCGAGGAGGACATGCTGGCCAAGGGTCTGCCGACGCTGACCGAGCGGAACAAGCCGCGCACCCAGGGCGGCGCGGTCGCCCGCGCGGCCGCCGAGATGGGCGACTTCCTCGGCGCCAAGTTCCTGGTGGCCTTCACCCAGTCCGGGGACACCGCCCGCCGGCTCTCCCGCTACCGCCCGCCGATCCCGCTGCTCGCCTTCACCCCCGAGCCGGCCACCCGCTCCCAGCTCAGCCTCACCTGGGGCGCCGAGACCTTCCTCGGCCCGCACGTGGACTCCACGGACGCCATGGTCGACCAGGTGGACGAGCTGCTGCTGCGGTACGGCCGCTGCGAGAAGGGCGACATCGTGGTGATCACGGCCGGCTCCCCGCCCGGCGTCTCCGGCTCCACCAACATGGTCCGCGTCCACCGCATCGGCGAGGACGACCCGGAGGCGTAGCAGCCCGGCACACGAAAAGGGCCCCTTTGCCGAAGGGGCCCGCACAAACCTGTGAATCAAGAAAACCGGTGACCTTGGAAACCAAGGAAAAAGTGCCCCGGGTCGGACTCGAACCGACACTGTACGGGTTTTGAATCCGTTGCCTGCTGCCAATTGGGCTACCGGGGCTCGCAGAATCCAAGGTTTCCCCCGACCCTCCGCGCGTCCACCATACCGTAGCTAGGTAGGCTCTTGTCAGCAGTACCCCTGCACCGAACGAGGAGCCCCCGTGACCGCCGAGTCGCCCCAGCCCGTAGACGCGCCCGACGACGACAAGTCGCACGTGCCTCCGCTGACGACCCGTGTCGTCATCGCCGAGGACGAGGCCCTGATCCGGCTCGACCTCAAGGAGATGCTGGAGGAGGAGGGCTACACCGTCGTCGGTGAGGCCGGCGACGGCGAACAGGCGGTCGAGCTGGCCCGCGAGCACCGGCCGGACCTGGTCATCCTGGACGTGAAGATGCCCAAGCTGGACGGCATCTCCGCGGCCGAGAAGATCGCCGAGGAGTCCATCGCCCCGGTCCTGATGCTCACCGCCTTCTCCCAGCGCGACCTGGTCGAGCGGGCGCGGGACGCCGGCGCGATGGCGTACCTGGTCAAGCCGTTCAGCAAGAGCGACGTGGTGCCGGCGATCGAGATGGCCGTCTCCCGCTTCACCGAGCTGAAGCAGCTGGAGCAGGAGGTCGCCGACCTCACCCTGCGCCTGGAGACCCGCAAGCTGGTCGACCGCGCCAAGTCCATCCTCCAGACCGAGTACGGCCTGACCGAGCCGGCCGCCTTCCGCTGGATCCAGAAGACCTCCATGGACCGCCGCATGTCGATGCAGCAGGTCGCCGAGGCCGTGATCACGGACAACGAGGAGAAGAAGGCCGCGAAGAAGGGCTGAGCGCCCGCGGTACGGCGATGCCCGCGACCCCTCGCCGGGGGGTCGCGGGCATCGCCGTACGCGCAGGGCGTCAGTCCTCGCCCAGATACGCCTTGCGGACCGACTCGTCGTGCAGCAGGTCCTGTCCGGTGCCGGACAGCACGATCGAGCCGACCTCCATCACATGGCCCTGGTCGGCGAGCGAGAGCGCCGCCTGGGCGTTCTGCTCGACCAGCAGGATGGTGGTGCCCTGGGACTTCAGCTCGGCGATCGTCGCCAGGATCTTCTGCATCATGATCGGCGACAGGCCCATGGACGGCTCGTCCAGCATCAGCAGCTTCGGCCGGGACATCAGCGCCCTGCCCATGGCCAGCATCTGCTGCTCGCCGCCCGACAGGGTGCCCGCGGCCTGCTTGCGCCGCTCGCCCAGGATCGGGAAGAGGTCGTAGGCGCGCTGGATGTCCTGCTCGATGCCGTCCTTGTCCTTGCGCAGGAAGGCACCGAGCTGGAGGTTCTCCGCGATGCTCAGGCGCGGGAAGATGTGCCGGCCCTCGGGGGAGTGGGCGAGCCCCAGGGCGACGATCTTGTGCGCCGGGACGCCGGTGAGCGGCTTGCCGTCGAACAGGATCCTGCCGCCGACCGGCTTGAGCAGCCCGGACAGGGTGCGCAGGGTGGTCGTCTTGCCGGCGCCGTTGGTGCCGATGAGGGTCACGACCTGGCCGGCCTCGACGCTGAACGAGATGCCCTTGACGGCCTCGATCTTGCCGTAGGCGACCCTGAGGTCCTCGACCTCCAGCAGTGCGGTCACTGGGTCTCTCCCTCTGTGCTGTCGGCGGCCCCCGCCGCCTCACCCTCGACGGCCCCGGCCCCCGCCGCCTCACCCTCGGCCGTTTTGCCTGCGGCGGCTGCGGTCGCGGCCGTTTTGCCTGCGGTGGTCCCGGTTCCGGCGGTCTTGCCCTCGGCCGTCTGGCCTGCGGCGGTCTCGGCCTCGGCCGTCCCGGCCGGGGCCGCTCCGGCCTCCGCCGCCTCGATCTCCGCGGCCTCCGCGGCGCCCGGATCGCCCTCGAAGGGCTCGCCCAGGTAGGCGGCGATGACCCGCTCGTCGGCCTGGACGACCTCGGAGGTGCCCTCGATCAGCTTCTCGCCCTGCACGAGCACGGCGACGCGGTCGCACAGGTTGAAGATGAACCGCATGTCGTGCTCGATGACGAGGACGGCGATGCCCATGTCCCGGATGGCGAAGACCAGTTCCTCGGTGGCGCGGGTCTCCTGCGGGTTCATGCCGGCCGTCGGCTCGTCCAGGAGCAGCAGGCCCGGCTCGCTGGCCAGCGCCCGCGCGATCTCCAGCTTGCGCTGCTCGCCGTAGGGCAGATTGCGCGCCAGGTGCTCGCGCTTGCCGGCCAGACCGACGAACTCCAGGAGTTCCAGGGCCCGCGCCTCGGACTCGCGTTCGGCCTTGCGGAAGCCGGGGCCGCGCAGCAGCGCCGACCACAGGCCTTCCCTGGTCCGCGTGTGGCGGCCCACGAGGACGTTCTCCAGCACGGTCATGTTGGCGAAGAGGCGGATGTTCTGGAAGGTACGGGCGATGCCCGCCTGCGTCACCAGGTGCGGCTTGGGCGGCAGCACCTTGCCCTGGTAGGCGACGGTGCCCTCGGTCGGGACGTACAGGCCGGTGAGGCAGTTGAAGAAGGTGGTCTTGCCGGCGCCGTTCGGCCCGATCAGGCCGACGATCTCGCCGCTGTTCACCGTGAAGTCCACGGACCGTACGGCGGTCAGGCCGCCGAACCGCATGGTCACGTCACGGGCTTCGAGTACAGGTGTCGTCATGGTTCCTTACGCCCCTGCCTTGGTGACGGCCGCGTCCTCGGACAGCGTCGTCTGTGCCGGTACGTCGAGCTGGCCGGTCTCGTGGAACTCCAGCTTGCGGCGCCGGTCGGCGATGACGCCCTCCGGCCTGAACCGCATGAGCAGGATCAGCGCGACACCGAAGGTGAGCAGCTCGTAGTTCTGCATGAACTGGAGCTTCTCCGGGATGAGGTACAGCAGGCTGGCGCCGAGCAGCGGGCCGCTGACGGTGCCCATGCCGCCGAGGACGACGGCGGCCAGCAGGAAGGCCGAGTTGGGCGGCGCGGCCCCGGCGAACTGGTACGGCTGCGGGTTGACGCTGTAGTTCACATGCGCCATCACGGTGCCGGCCAGGCCCGCCAGGGAGGCGCCGAGCGCGAAGGCGATCAGCTTGGCCCGGAAGCCGTTGATGCCCATGGCAGTCGCGGCGGTCTCGTCCTCGCGGATGGCGATCCAGGAGCGGCCGATACGGGAGTCGGCGGCGCGGGTGAAGACGAGCACCACGATGGCCGTGATGATCAGCATCAGGAACAGGTAGTTGGCGAACCGGCCGAGGGTGAACGAGCCGAGAGTGTGGGCGTCGCCCAGGTTGAACCCGAAGAGTTTGATGTCGGGGATCTGGGTGATGCCGTTGGGGCCGCGGGTGATGTCCGGACCGGAGTCGCCGTCCAGGTTGTTGACGGCGATGCGGAATATCTCTCCGAAGCCGAGCGTCACGATGGCCAGGTAGTCACCGCGCAGCCGCAGGGTCGGCGCGCCGATCAGGACGCCGAAGACCAGCGAGGCGGCCATGCCGGTGAGGGCGGCGGCCCAGAAGGGGAACTGGGCGTGGATGGGGGAGTACTCGGAGCCGGAGACCAGGGCGGCCGCGTAGGCGCCGACGCCGAGGAAGGCGACATAGCCGAGGTCGAGCAGTCCGGTGAGGCCGACGACGATGTTCAGGCCGAGCGCGACGGTGGCGAAGATGAGGATGTTCACGCCGATGTTGGCGTTGTGGTCGTCGCTCTGGGTGAACGGGAAGATCACGGCGGCCACGAACGCCAGGCAGGCCGCGAAGCCCTTGTGGCGGGTGGACATGGTCGCGTACCGGTCGAGGAGCCCGGCGTGCACCAGGCCCCAGGCGGCGAAAGCGCAGATCAGCAGGAAGCCGATGAAGGTCTCGCTGTCGTCGTCGTTGATGCCGATGCCGTAGGTGAAGACCACCAGGCCGAGGGCGGTGCCGACGGTGACGACGGCGCGCTCGGCGAGCGGCGACAGGGTGCCGGGGCGGGGCTGTTCGGGCTTGGTCAGGTAGCCCTTGAGGCCGGTGCCCGGAGCCGGGTGGGGCAGGGCGAGCGCGCCGAGGACGCAGAGCGCGGAGGCCACCATCGCGACGTACGCGCCGGGATCGAGGTTGACCAGGCCGCCGAGGTCGACGGCGATGGCGATGCCGGTGAACCAGCAGACGGTGAACGCCGACAGGCTGGTGAGCAGCACCGGGCTGGTGGCGCCCGACGGGTTGAGCCAGCCGAGGCCCTTGACCCGCCACACGGCGAGTACGTGCAGCAGGGTGAGCGCGGCGGCGACCAGGGCCAGGATCTGGAGGCCGGCGGGGTAGCCGTAGATGGTCAGGTTGCCGGGGAAGTCGGGCGTCCAGGTCCAGCTCATGAAGGCGCTGGCGATGGTGCCGGCGGCGCCGGCGGCGATGAGCGGCCGGGCCACCGCGGGCGGGAGCGGCAGGGGGCCGCGCGCTGCCGGGGTCTGGAGGGTGGTGTCGGTCATGGTGCTCACGCCCTGTCCGCGACGCGTTCGCCGAGCAGGCCCTGTGGCCTGATGAGGAGTACGAGGATGAGGAGGACGAAGGCCCACACCGGCGCCCAGCCCTGGCCGCCGAGCTGGTGCATACCGGGGATGTTGGCGATGTAGGCGGTGGCCATGGCTTCGGCGAGGCCGAGGACGAGACCGCCGAGCATGGCGCCGTAGATGTTGCCGATGCCGCCGAGGACGGCCGCGGTGAACGCCTTGAGGCCGGCGAGGAAGCCCATCTGGTAGTCGACGGCGCCGTACTTGAGGCCGTACGCCGTGCCCGCGACCGCCGCGAACAGGCCGCCGATGGCGAACGCGATCACGATGATGCGGTTGGTGTCGATGCCCATCAGCTGGGCGGTGTCCGGGTCCTGCGCGGTGGCCTGCATGGCGCGGCCGGTGCGCGAGAGCCGGACGAAGAAGGCGAGGACCGCCATGCACACCGGGGCGGCGATGATCAGGAAGAGGTCGCCGCTCTGCACGGTGACCGAGCCCAGGTGGTAGGGCCCGAACGGCAGTTGGGGGAAGACGCGGGCGGACTTGGCGTTCGGGTACAGGTTGAAGACGAGCTGCTGGAGCGCGAGCGAGAGACCGATGGCCGTGATGAGCGGCGCCAGGCGTGGCGCGCCGCGCAGGGGCCGGTAGGCGAAGCGTTCGGCGCCGACGGCGATGAGTACGGCGACCAGGGCGCCGCCGACGAGCATCGCCGGCAGGGCTATCCACATGGATATGCCGTGCGGCAGGACGAGATACACCGTGAGGGCGCCGAAGCCTCCCGTCATGAAGATCTCGCCGTGAGCGAAGTTGATGAGCTGGACGATGCCGTACACCATCGTGTACCCGATGGCGATCAGGCCGTACATCGAGCCGAGGAACAGCCCGTTGGCCAGCTGCTGCGGCAGGGTGTTCACCGCATGGCCTCCATGTGGTGGGGAGAGTCAAGAGGGCGGTAGAAGGCGGGCCGCGCGGTGACGGTGGTCAGTGCCGCGCGGCCCTGGTGTCGCGGTGTGTGCCGCGGGCTACTTGGGGTTGGCGACGCCGCTCTTGACGGCCTTCCACGCGCCGTTGACGACCTGGTAGACGGTCAGCTGCTTGTTCGTGGTGTCACCGAACTCGTCGAAGGAGATCTTGCCGGAGATGCCCTCGAAGGAGTTGTGCTGCACGGCGTCGACGACCTTGGCGCGGGCGTCGTCCGGGATCTTGCCGTCCTTCACGACCTGGCCGACGGCCTTGATGATCGCGGTGGTGGCGTCGTAGGAGTACGAGCCGTAGGTGCCGTAGTCACCGGGGTACTTCTTGGCCTTGTAGGTGGCCACGAAGTCCTTGGCGGCGGGCAGGGTGTCGACCGGGACGCCGATGGAGGTCGCGAGGTCGCCCTCGGCGTCCTTGCCGGCGGTCTTGATGTAGGTCGGGGTAAACATGCCGTCGCCGCCGAACAGCGGGATCTTGGCGCCGGCGTCCTTGAGCTGCTTGGTCAGCACCTGGGACTCGTCGTACTGGCCGCCGTAGTACAGGATGTCGGCGCCGGAGCTCTTGATCTTGGTGACGAGGGTGGAGAAGTCGCGGTCGCCCACGCTGACGTGGTCGGTGCCGATGACCTTGCCGCCCTGCTTGGCGAACTGCTCCTTGAAGATCTTGGTGAGGCCGGCGCCGTAGGTCTGCTTGTCGTCGACGACGAACGCCTTCTTCTTGTGCAGCCCGTTGAAGGCGTAGTCCGCCGCGAACGCGCCCTGGAGGGCGTCGGTGGTCGCGGTGCGGAAGTAGGTCTTGAACGGACGGACCTTCTTGGTCTGCCAGTTCTTGCCCTGCGTCAGCTCGGGGGAGGTGTTGGACGGCGAGATCTCCACCAGGTTGGCGGTGTCCAGGACCTGCTGCATCTGGGTGGCCACACCGGAGTTGAGCGGGCCGACCACACCGAGGACGTCCTTCTCGGCGACCAGCTGGGTGGCGTTCTGCTGGCCGGTGGCCGGGATCGCCTTGTCGTCCAGGGCCTTGACCTTGAAGGTCACGCCGGGCACCGTCTTGTTCTTGTTCGCGTCGTCGACCGCTATCTGCGCGCCGTACTGGATGCCGAGGCCGGTCGCGGAGTTCTGGCCGGTCAGCGGCGCGTCCACGCCGATGGTGACCGTCACGTTGCCGCTGTCGCCGCCCTTGCTGTCGTTGTTGCGGGAGCCGCAGGCGGTGAGAGTCAGAGCCCCGGTCGTCAGAACGGAGGCGAGAATCACCAGAGAACGCTGTCGCACAATCGATCCTTTCCGCAGGCATGGGCGGTCCCTGGAACGGGGACGGCGTAGAGCCGCGTTGGTACCGAACTCCCGTTGGAGCGGTGACTGGCCGTGACTCTAAGCCCGCTATGGAGACCTGGGCAGCGCCGTGGGCTTCCTTGTGACTTTCTTGTTATGACGGCGTGGACGGGAAAGTTCCGCCGGGGATGCTCTCGGCTGGTTTGGCGGAATTTCCCCGAGGTCCACATTTTGAGAATGCGCACTTCCGGTTGGCCCTCGCGCCGAGGTCGCGGCCCGGCGGGCCCCGCGCTCCCAGGGCGCCCGGCGAAGATCACCCACGGGCGCGGCTCCGCGGCGGAGGCGGAAGGGGCTTATTGCGCACATGTTACGCAGCGTTACGCCGGAAAATAAAGGTGCGGTATACAGCAATTTCGGGCGGCCGGGCGCCGGTTCATCCACCCGGTCTCACGGACCGTCGAGGGGGCGTCTCGGCCGGACGCGATAATTCCACTTTTCCGTACGCGGGGTGACGTCGGGATGGCGCGGTATCGGAGACAAAAAGGCCCGGTCGCACCCCTTTTGGGAAGTGGACCGGGCTTTTGCTGAGGAACCGTCAGACCGCCGCGGGCGCCTGCTCGCCGTTTTGCGCGCCGAGGTCGCGGAGCATGCAGGTCAGTCGCGCGCTGCACACCCGGCGGCCCTGCTCGTCGCTGATGACGACCTCGTACGTCGCCGTCGACCGGCCCCGGTGCACGGGCGTGGCCACACCGGTCACCAGACCCGAGCGGACCCCGCGGTGATGCGTGCAGTTGAGGTCCACGCCGACCGCGACCTTGGTGCTGCCGCCGTGCAGCATCGCGCCGACCGAGCCCAGCGTCTCCGCGAGCACCGCCGAGGCGCCGCCGTGCAGCAGGCCGTACGGCTGCGTGTTGCCCTCCACCGGCATCGTCCCGACGACCTTGTCGGCGGACGCCTCCAGGACCTGGACGCCCATCCGGGTGCCGAGGTCGCCGGCCGAGAACAGGGCGGGCAGGTCCACGCCGAGCGCCGCGTACTCCTCGATGACCTCCTGCGGGAATCGCACCTGCTGCTGCTCGCCCATGGGCCGGCTCCGTTCGTCGTACACCTGTCTAAACCTGAGCGGACGCTCAGTCGGTCGCCGATTGTTCCAGACGGCCTTCCACGTGCGCCTCCAGGCGTACGATCACCGACTTGCTGGCTGGCGTGTTGCTGGTGTCGGCCGTCGCGTCCAGCGGTACCAGGACATTGGTCTCCGGGTAGTAGGCGGCCGCGCAGCCGCGGGCCGTCGGGTAGAGCACCACCCGGAAGCCGGGCGCCCGCCGCTCCACGCCGTCCCGCCACTCGCTCACCAGATCCACATACGCTCCCTCGGCGAACCCGAGCGCCCGCGCGTCCTCGGCGTTCACCAGCACCACCCGGCGGCCGCCCGTGATGCCCCGGTAGCGGTCGTCCAGGCCGTAGATCGTGGTGTTGTACTGGTCGTGCGAGCGCAGCGTCTGCAACAGCAGCCGCCCCGCGGGCAGTTCGGGGTACTCCACCGGCGCCGCCGTGAAGTTCGCCTTGCCGGTGGCGGTCGGGAAGCGGCGCTCGTCGCGCGGCGCGTGCGGCAGCGCGAAACCGCCGGGCCGGGCCACCCGCGCGTTGAAGTCCGCGAACCCCGGCACCACCCGCGCGATGCGGTCGCGGACGGCCGCGTAGTCCTTCTCGAACTCCTCCCACGGCACGACGCTGCGCTCCCCGAGCACCGCGCGCGCCATCCGGCACACGATCGCCGGCTCGGACAGCAGCCGCGCGCTCGCGGGCGCCAGCCGGCCGCGCGAGGCGTGCACCATGCCCATGGAGTCCTCGACGGTCACGAACTGCTCGCCGCTCGCCTGCACATCGCGCTCGGTGCGGCCCAGGGTGGGCAGGATCAGCGCCCGCGCGCCGGTGACCGTGTGCGAGCGGTTCAGCTTGGTCGACACATGCACCGTCAGGCGCGCCCGCCGCATCGCCGCCTCGGTCACCTCGGTGTCGGGGGACGCGGAGACGAAGTTGCCGCCCATGGCGAAGAACACCTTCGCCTCGCCGTCGCGCAGCGCGCGGATCGCCCGTACGACGTCGAAGCCGTGCTCCCGCGGGGGCGCGAACCCGAACTCCCGCTCCAGCGCGTCAAGGAAGGCGGGCGCGGGGCGCTCGAAGATGCCCATCGTGCGGTCGCCCTGCACGTTCGAATGGCCGCGCACCGGACACACGCCCGCGCCCGGCCGGCCGATGTTGCCGCGCAGCAGCAGGAAGTTGACGACCTCGCGGATCGTCGGCACGGAGTGCTTGTGCTGGGTCAGACCCATCGCCCAGCACACGATGGTCCGCTCGGAGGCGAGCACCAGCTCCAGCGCCCGCTCGATCTCCGCGCGGCCCAGACCGGTCGCGGCCAGCGTCTGCTCCCAGTCGGCGGACCGCGCGGTCTTGGCGAACTCCTCGAATCCATGCGTGTGTTCCCGCACGAACTCCTCGTCGACCGCGCCCTCCGTCTCCAGGATCAGCTTGTTCAGAAGACGGAAGAGCGCCTGGTCGCCGCCGATGCGGATCTGGAGGAACAGATCGGTGAGGGCGGCGCCCTTGAGCATGCCCTGCGGGGTCTGCGGGTTCTTGAACCGCTCCAGGCCGGCCTCGGGCAGCGGGTTGACGCTGATGATCTTCGCGCCGTTCGCCTTGGCCTTCTCCAGCGCGGACAGCATCCGGGGGTGGTTCGTGCCCGGATTCTGGCCCGCCACGATGATCAGATCGGCCTGGTACAGGTCCTCCAGGAGGACGCTGCCCTTGCCGATGCCGATGGTCTCCGTGAGCGCCGAGCCCGACGACTCGTGGCACATGTTGGAGCAGTCCGGCAGGTTGTTCGTGCCCAGCTCGCGCGCGAACAGCTGGTACAGGAACGCCGCCTCGTTGCTGGTGCGGCCCGAGGTGTAGAAGACGGCCTCGTCCGGGGAGGCGAGCGCGGCGATCTCCTCGGCGATGATGCCGAAGGCGCGCTCCCAGGTGACCGGCTCGTAATGCGCCGCCCCTTCGGGGAGGTACATGGGATGGGTGAGCCGGCCCTGCTGGCCCAGCCAGTACCCGCTCCTGGTCGCCAGGTCGGCGACGGAGTGCGCGGCGAAGAACTCCGGGGTGACCCGGCGCAGGGTGGCCTCCTCGGCCACCGCCTTCGCGCCGTTCTCACAGAACTCCGCGGTGTGCCGGTGCTCCGGTTCCGGCCAGGCGCAGCCGGGGCAGTCGAAGCCGTCCTTCTGGTTCACCCGCAGCAGCGTCAGCGCGGTGCGCTTGACCCCCATCTGCCGCTGCGCGATCCGCAGGGTGTGCCCGATGGCCGGCAACCCCGCCGCCGCGTGCTTCGGCTCCGCGACCTGCGGCGCGTCCTGCACCGGATCACCCTTCGGCGGCTTCGTCGCCATCGCACGCTCCCCTTCGACTGCGTCCACCACGTACGGGCCCGATCCTCCCACGGGGCACTGACATCGGGAACGGCCGGTTCCAGGGGACGACGAGGGGCGGGCCGATGGGGAGGGCGGGGCAGTTTCAGTGGGGGTGACGGGGGCGAGGGGGACGGTGGGGCAGCGGTGGCGGGGCCGGCGGGGAGGGCGGTCGGCGGTGTCGGTGGTCGGCTTGCCCGGAGGGGAGGGCGGTCGGTGGTGTCGGTGGTCGGCTTGCCCGGAGGGGAGGGCGGTCGGCGGTGTCGGTGGTCGGCTTGCCCGGAGGGGGCTGAGGGCGGTGCGCCGCGACGGCGCCGCCCGCGCCCCGCTCGCCGCGGCTTCCGCTGCCTGAGGCTGCCCGGCGCGGGTGGGTTCTCCGCCGGGGGCGATCAGGACGGGTTGGTGTTCCCCGGCATGGCCGAGGGTCGGCGGGCTTCGCGTTCGGTGGGGGTGGCAAATGACCGGGGTACGGTCCGACGCGGCAGCGAGTGAGGCGAGACGGCGCCCCGCCGCGATGGACGCGGCAGCGAGCGAGGCGCGACGGCGCCCGCCGCGATGGCGGTGACCGGCGGCAAGGCTCGCCCTCGCCCGTCCGCTCTGTCCGGCGAGCCGCCCTGGGGCCCGCGGGGGCGCGCTCGCTATGGCCTTCCACGAGGCTGTATCCGGCGAAGGTCTGCCCGCCGCCGCCTCCTGTCCGCCCGGTGGCCTTCCGTCATCGTCCCTCCCGTCGTCGCCCCTCTGCCCAGCCGCCCCCTGCGGAGCTGACCGGCGGGACCCGACGAGGGCTTGCTCGCTGTCGTGCCACTGGTGGGCCGACGGCCTCTGGTTTATTCGCTGCGAGGCGATCAAGCGTGAGGACGCCGACCGGCTGGCTTGGCCGGGGCTCTCTTCCGCCGCGACGGCGTCCTGCCGCGACGCGGCACTCGGCGAGGGGCTGCCCGCTGTGGTGCCCCTGCCCGCCCGGTGGCCCCCGGCCGTCGCCCCCGCGCCCGGCCAACCCTCCGCAGCGCCGGCCGACGGGACCCGGTGAGGGGTCTACCCGCCGTCGGCCCCTCTTCGCCCAGTGGCCTTCCGTGGGGCCCTTGGCCGCCCGGTTGCCCTCCGTCGTCGTCCCCCGGCCCGGCCGGCCCCCGCCGGAGGCGACCCGTAGATGCCGGAAAAGCGGGTCCCGTCGTCTTCGGCGGTCCGGTCGCCGGAGGCACGCGCGGTCCGGAGTGTCAGTGGGGCGTGGCAGGATCGGTGGCGTGGCAGAGACAGCATCGAAGAAGACCGACAAGACCCCCGGCGGCGACCGTCCCCGGCTGATGCTCATGGACGGGCACTCGCTGGCCTACCGCGCGTTCTTCGCGCTGCCCGCGGAGAACTTCACCACCGCGACGGGCCAGCCGACGAACGCGATCTACGGTTTCGCGTCGATGCTGGCCAACACCCTGCGTGACGAGGCGCCCACCCACTTCGCCGTGGCCTTCGACGTCTCCCGCAAGACCTGGCGCTCCGAGCGCTTCACCGAGTACAAGGCGAACCGCTCCAAGAGCCCCGACGAGTTCAAGGGCCAGGTCGAGCTGATCGGCGAACTCCTGGACGCGATGCACGCGCCGCGCTTCGCCGTCGAGGGCTTCGAGGCCGACGACATCATCGCCACCCTCGCCACCCAGGCCGAGGCCGAGGGCTTCGACGTACTGATCGTCACCGGCGACCGCGACTCCTTCCAGCTGGTCAGCGAGCACACCACCGTGCTCTACCCGACCAAGGGCGTCTCCGAGCTGACCCGGTTCACCCCGGAGAAGGTTTTCGAGAAGTACGGCTTGACGCCCGCCCAGTACCCCGACTTCGCCGCCCTGCGCGGCGACCCGTCCGACAACCTCCCCGGCATCCCCGGCGTCGGCGAGAAGACCGCCGCGAAGTGGATCAACCAGTTCGGCTCCTTCGCCGAGCTGGTCGAGCGCGCCGAGGAGGTCAAGGGCAAGGCGGGCCAGAACCTCCGCGACCACCTGGAATCGGTCAAGCTCAACCGCGTCCTCACCGAGCTGGAGCGCCAGGTCGAGCTGCCGAAGTCGGTCACCGACCTGGAGCGCGCGCCGTACGACCGCAAGGGCGTCGCGATGATCCTGGACACCCTGGAGATCCGCAACCCGTCCCTGCGCGAGCGCCTCTTCGCCGTCGACCCCGGCGCCGAGGAGGCCGACACCACCCCGGTCACCGCCGAGGGCGTCGAGATCGACGGCACCGTCCTGCGCACCGGCGAGCTCGCCCCCTGGCTCGCCGAACACGGCACGCGGCCCCTGGGCGTCGCCACCGTCGACACCTGGGCGCTGGGCACCGGCTCGGTCGCCGAGGTCGCCCTGGCGGCGGCCGGGGGAGCGGCCGCCTGGTTCGACCCCGCGGAACTGGACGAGGCCGACGAGAACGCGTTCGCGGCCTGGCTGGCGGACGCCGAGCGCCCCAAGGTGTTCCACAACGCCAAGGGCGCCATGCGCGTCTTCGCCGAGCACGGCTGGCGCATCGAGGGCGTGCGCATGGACACCGCGCTCGCCGCCTACCTGGTCAAGCCCGGCCGGCGCTCCTTCGACCTGGACGCGCTGTCCCTGGAGTACCTGCACCGCGAGCTGGCCCCCGCCGCCGCGGCCGACGGCCAGCTGGCCTTCGGCACGGACGAGGCCGCCGAGGCCGAGGCCCTGATGATCCAGGCCCGCGCCGTCCTGGACCTCGGCGAGGCGTTCGAAGGCCGCCTGGAGGAGGTCGGCGCCGCCGATCTGCTGCGCGACATGGAGCTGCCCACCTCCGCCCTGCTCGCCCGCATGGAGCGGCACGGCATCGCCGCGGACCGCGCGCACCTGGACGCGATGGAGCAGATGTTCGCCGGTGCGGTGCAGCAGGCCGTGAAGGAGGCGCACGCGGCCGCGGGCCACGAGTTCAACCTGGGCTCGCCCAAGCAACTCCAGGAGGTCCTCTTCGGCGAGCTGGCCCTGCCCAAGACCAAGAAGACCAAGACCGGCTACACCACGGACGCCGACGCCCTGGCCTGGCTCGCCACCCAGACGGACAACGAGCTGCCGGTGATCATGCTCCGCCACCGCGAGCAGGCCAAGCTCCGCGTCACCGTGGAGGGCCTGGTCAAGACCATCGCGGGCGACGGCCGTATCCACACCACCTTCAACCAGACGGTGGCCGCGACCGGCCGGCTGTCCTCCACGGACCCGAACCTCCAGAACATCCCGGTGCGCACCGACGAGGGCCGGGCGATCCGCCGCGGCTTCGTCGTCGGCGAGGGCTTCGAGTCCCTGATGACCGCCGACTACAGCCAGATCGAGCTGCGCGTGATGGCGCACCTCTCCGAGGACGAGGGCCTGATCAGGGCGTTCACCTCCGGCGAGGACCTGCACACCACGGCCGCCGCCCAGGTCTTCGGCGTCGAGCCGGCCGCGGTGGACGCGGAGATGCGCCGTAAGATCAAGGCGATGTCGTACGGCCTGGCGTACGGCCTGTCCGCGTTCGGCCTCTCGCAGCAGCTGAACATCGAGGCGGCGGAGTCCCGCGCCCTGATGGACGCGTACTTCGAGCGCTTCGGCGGCGTCCGCGACTATCTGCGCCGCGCCGTGGACGAGGCCCGCGCCACGGGCTACACGGCGACCGTCTTCGGCCGCCGCCGCTATCTGCCCGACCTCAACAGCGACAACCGCCAGCGCCGCGAGGCCGCCGAGCGGATGGCCCTCAACGCGCCCATCCAGGGCACGGCGGCGGACATCGTCAAGATCGCCATGCTCAAGGTGGACTCCGCCCTGCGGGCCGCGGACCTGAAGTCCCGGATGCTCCTCCAGGTGCACGACGAAATCGTCCTGGAGATCGCCCCCGGCGAACGCGCCCGCGTCGAGGAACTCGTCCGCCACGAGATGTCCAGCGCCGTGACCCTCAAGGCCCCCCTGGACGTCTCGGTCGGCGTCGGCCCGGACTGGGAGTCGGCGGCGCACTAGCCCGCGCCGCACCCGGTACACACCTGTGAGGGGGTGGCCGTATTCCGACGGAATACGGCCACCCCCTGCGGCCTGCGGCCCGCGCAACCCGGAATCCCCCATTCCGCGCCGGCACCACAAAGACGGCTCAACCCCCGGCGGGACCGTCACTCACGTGGCCCCCGCCAAAACGCCCCCCGCCCTCCGCAGCCGCAACACTGCGGGCATGGGTATACGCATGCTTCACCGCCGGACGCCCGAGGCAGTCAGCCGGGTCTGGGCGGACACCGCCTCGGCGCAGGCACTGCCCGCCTCGCCGGTCCCGGCCCTCGCGGCCGACGCAAGCACCGCCCGCATCCCCGCCGACCCCGCCACGGGGGTGGGGGGGGGGGGGAGGGGGGGGGGGCGCGGGGTCAAGGACCGCGCCGCCCGGAACGGCACCGCCGCCCCGAGCGTCTGAACGCCCGAATGGCGCCCGGGGGCGGGACTGGTGCGC